>CAZRMH010000040.1:20821-29843 GCA_964600935.1 uncultured Candidatus Obscuribacterales bacterium | reverse complement strand
ATCAAAGCGACCTCGGCAACCAGCCCAGCTGTTCTTATGGAACCAGGGACGTGCAGTTTCCCCTTGGCACTGACCATAGTGGCAAACTTTGTTATCGGTGTTTGCGTCTGGGGCAATGAAGCTGACTATTGGCGGCATGGCAAATCGAAACTCTCTCACTCCGGTTTTCCGCTAGCAGCAGCAGTTCTGATTGGCGTTGTAATTTTTCCGATCACGGGCTGGCTCGTTGCGCGTATGTCGGGCATCACTGAAATCGGCGCCGCAACAGCGTTTATGAACGACTACTCGTTCGGTGGCGTCGCGCTGATCGGCGCCGTCGTTTTAACGGCATCCTATTTTGCGTCGAATGATTCTAATCTCTATGGCTCGAGCAATGCGCTTACGCAGTTGTCGAAGCTCCCACACCGCGCGTCTGTAGTCATCCTCACTTTGCTGGGGGCGATCGTCGCTTGCGCTTTGTCGATAGGTGGCGGCGCTCAAGCGCTCGAAAAGATTGCGTCTCTTAATTGCGTGATCATGGCGATGCCTACTGTGGTTCTGATTGCTGAGCATTTTATAGTCAGGAAACTGTTTGCTATCAAATGCGATTTACAACAAATCACTGCGGATGCAGACCTCCCTATTGTTCGCCTTCCCGCTGTCGTCGCGCTCTTTGTCGGTTGTCTCGTCGGCATTGCCACCGCTGGAATCATTCCTGCGCTCGAACCATTGCATGTCGGGATATGTTCATTTCAGGGCTGGTTAGCCGGTTTAGCGGTATATATACCGAAGCGTTGGTTCGAACAGCGCCGTGAAAATGCGGACAGCCGCATCTTAAGCGAAGCCGGAAGCCGCACATATCAGCCACAGATGGCGATGGCTTCAGAAGACTAATGATTTTAAGACCTATCCATAATTCCGAACAGTGGATGAGTTTGAAACAGATGTCGCTGTAAGAAACGATTTTGGCTATCGCCGACAGCATCTCGGTTTTGACCCGCTATTGCATCGAACAGGTTGATGGCAGGGCGTCGTCATTTGCCTGTCGTGCCTGTTGGATCCGTATCAGGCTCGCCATGTTTCAATGCTTGAGCGACGAAATTGGCAGCGAGCGCTTGTCTTAAACTCAGACCCATTCCAGGTGCTGGGTCGAGAAGCGCAGTATTGCTCGCCATCTCGGAGTTGAAGTCGAAGTGGCCGACAAGGTGCATTACTTTGCCTGCTCCGTGATTGATTACGCACGCCAGTATGCCAAGTTGGTTTGGGTCTTCGCGCATCATGCGAGTTCTCGCCAGGACTTGAACTCTTTGAGTGTTTAAAACTTGAGCGATCTGACTTTTCTTTACCAACTGCCAGTGCCCAACCGGCGTTGTGCCCGCAATCATTTCAGGATCCTGTCCGACGACTACGGCATCAACAACTATGTTTTGTTGATCGTTTGTGTAGCTCCCCTGGCACCACTTAACCGTGCCTGGAAATCCTCTCTCTACAACATTCTCCAGCGCCCAATCCGTCGTGAGAAGATATCCACCCATGGCCACAAAACGACGCAGCGATAAAATTGCTTCGTTTGGTAAATGCCCTTCGCAGTTCACCACGACGATCTTGACGTTGTTGAGATTTACTTCGGAAAACTTTTTGGCTGGAACTCGAGTGTAAGGCAAACCAAATGTGCGCAGCGCATGCGCTGCATCATCCCATTCTCCTTTGATTTCGATAATCTGTTCTTTTGTCGCTCGTTCCAAAACACCCGGATGAGTAGCGTTGAGCCAAGCTTTAAAAACCTTGGGGTCGGCGTTAACTGAGCGTGGCGTTGCGAGCATCGGCGCTCGCGCCATCAGTTGTTCGGCTCGATAATCCGTTCCTGATCCATCGCCTTCCGAGTAACCCGGGCGCGTCGTGCTGATACTCGCTTCCAGCGGCGCTCGCGTTTTTCTGGGCTGACCGTTCGGTCCTAATTCAACTCCACCATCATCGGAGACGTGCTTCAATACCGCATCGGACGGCGGAACGAATTCCGGTTTGTCCGGCGCCGACGGCGCCTCGTCATCTTGAGAGTGTTCAGGTTCTCGGGGGCGGAACTGTTTTTCGGAGCCATCACCGGCATCGCTTGGATCTTGAATTTGCCTTCCCTGGTTCCGACCTCGCGGAGCTTCTTGCGGCTGCACCTCTCCGCCATCCTCGTTTCGAGGTAGGTTGAACTCCGTCACATCGTTGTCGTCGACCCAGTCCGAATTGCCCGCGGCTTTGCTAGCAGCTGCCTGCCCGAGTGCAAGCGCGGCGACAATGGTCCCCGTGATCAACCTAACTCGAAGATGTCCGCTCGACATTCATATTCCTAAATCGACTACAGCGTCAATGTAGCCTGAGACGGACTGACTCGGCAATAGTTTCCAAGTGCCATCTTTTCGAAGCTCGAATATAACTAACGGTGTTTTGTTCTCAGATTCTCCGAAGCCGTGAAAAGCACTCAGGGGTATTTCCTTCTTCGGTTTTGAAAACGACCACAGCGCTGCATTATCGAACCGTTTCGATCCTCAACCGATATCGGTTGAAGATCGTGACATAGTCGCGATCGAAACTGCCCACAGTTTTAAACTGCGTTTTGGAAACGCCGAGATCGCGAATGAAATTTATTCGGATAAACTAGGCGCGTTTTTTCAAACGACGAACGCCAGGCTTGTCGATGTCGTTGATCGATCGCCGCAAACCTGCGAGTGCCTGTAGGTTAGGAAGGATCGCGTCGCGCATCTCCTCGAGTTCGTACGAGCCGATCTCGCGTCTATCATAGCGTCGACAGACGTCTTCCCAGAGCTCGAAAAGGCGCTTTGGATCGCAGGTTTCCCGAGCTTTCTTTTGAAACTCTAGTAAGTCAAACGCTTCGATGATAGTAGCCTCCAAGAGCCCTTATAGACAGCATGCAAATAATTTTGAATTATGTCAAGTTAGCGATAATGCCAATTGTCAGTACAACCAGAGGTGGTACCACACTGAAACAGGGATGGCTATTGAGTTGGGGCAATCGGATATCGAATAGAAAAAATTTTTTGCCCAAAATGATATTTCATTTGGTGGCGCGGATATATGATAGAGGTAGGCCCTCGTTTTAGATGGAGTCCAGTGAACGCCGACTTATACACAGTTCTTCTGCTCATGGGTGTGATCGGCGTTTTTCTCGCCGTCATCGTTGGGCGTCTGCAATTTTCTCAAGAGAACGAATTCGATCGCGATGTGGTTGATAAGCTTCAGGCTGTAAAGAGCATGGAGGAAGACTA
This sequence comes from uncultured Candidatus Obscuribacterales bacterium, assembly GCA_964600935.1. Classification (GTDB taxonomy): domain Bacteria; phylum Cyanobacteriota; class Vampirovibrionia; order Obscuribacterales; family Obscuribacteraceae; genus JADYXR01. The sequence continues at coordinate 26,589 of CAZRMH010000040.1, read as the reverse complement.
TGCCGCTCAATCTGAGATGGCCGAGCGCATCGGTGCAACCAAAGAGCGCAGTGAGTTTCTCTCGATGATCGGAAGAAGTTCGTTTAGCGACAGTGACGTAGCGCCGCTGTCGGTTGGGCGACTGTACAAGCGAGCGCTGGCTATTTACGAGGCGATTGAGCACGTCGACGATCCCGAGGATTCGGAAAGAACCTATCAGCGAACGGTTGAAGAATTTGGTCTCAACGGGACGTCAGAGTTGCAGCGCGCCGATCTCAAAACGATGCTGAGACTGGCTCGTATCACCATTCACGCGCAGGCGCACGCGGAAAGTTTGGAAAGTTATCGCAAGCAATTGTCTGCCTTCATCAGTGGTGGCGAGGCCGTGTTGTCCGATGGCGGGAAATTGCGCATGCGCGAAGTCCTCTCGATGCTGCAATCCACTGATATGCAAGCGTTTACAGAACAGTACCGCGACTACATTCCAGTGATTGAAGATCTACTTTTGGCAGAAACAGTTTCTGGTCGGTCGATGAGTTAGTCAGCGAATTCGAAGTCAAGGTGCAGGGGCTTATACAAAATCGGGCGATTTTGAAGTCAAGGTGCAGGAAAGTATACAAAATCAGCGATTTCGCTGAAAAAGTGCGAAAAAGTATACAAAAAAGAGGCAAATTTTGTGCACTTTTCCCCCATCTCGAATTTTCCAAAACTGAGTTCCCGAAGTCTGAGTCTGAGTTCCCCCAAGTCTGAGTCGCGTTCGGGCTTGGCGGATGGAGTTCGCATCTGAAAAAAGTGCCTAGAACCCCGACGGACTGAGTAAAAAATACTCAGTCCGCCCCTTTGTCAGAAAGATTGTTCGAAACAGGTCTAGTCAGCGCTTCCGTATACATCGGAAGTTGGAGCCGGTTCGTAGAAAAGTTCTTCTGCGAACTGCTTCATTTTCGGGAGATTGGATTTGAATGATTCGATGCACTTGTGGAAGAAGCCTTGGCGATCTTCGTTGTTTGGTGCGAGACCACCGTGGTGAAGATATTGCAGCTCGTCCAGGTTCAATGGCTGGAGTGATTTGAGCGTGTAGTATCTTCCGACTTGAGAGGTGGCTTTCGCGTTTTGTGACATCTATTCCGTCTCCGTTTTCGCCGATTCACTTGTTTGTGTTTCGATGTTTCTTACTTTAGACCTCAGATGTGACAAATTCGTGGAATGCCAAAGCAAAACCCAAAATGTTTGGGCGGTTTCCCGCAGAAGAACGCGAACGCCTGTCAGGTTCTGAAACGCTTGCGATTGGTCAAACTCGGAGGAAAGCGGTAGTGCACCACCAATCCGACTAATTCTTCTATTCGTAAGTCAATCGCGAGTCATCGTGAAGATCTCATACGGCATTCTGCTCGCTATTGCGAGTCTCCAAGTTTTGATGATCATGGGACTCTAAAAGAGATCTATTCGGGCTCGACCAATTTGTAGCCTACGCCGTGGACGGTCCCGAGAAGAGACGGCTTACCCTCTTCGTCAATTTTTTTCCGCAACCTCTTTATATAGGTGCGGATCGTTTCCGGCGAGGCTTCTGAGTCTGATGTCCAGACGCGGTCCAGCAGGGCTTCGGCGCTGAAAACTTGGTTTGGATGACGCATGAAAAATTCGAGTAGGGCGAATTCTTTGGGGAGAAGTTGGATCGGTTCGTCGATACCACGACTGACCTTATAGGTCGCTGTGTCCATCACAATGGGACCGACCTTCAGAACTGTCCCTGAGAAAGCGGAAGGGCGTCTGAGGAGAGCGCGAATGCGCGCTGAAAGTTCTTTTAATTCGAACGGTTTTGTCAAATAGTCATCAGCTCCAGCGTCGAGCCCGGCGGATTTTTCGTCGACGTGGGTCTTCGCGGTGAGCATCAAGATTGGAGCTGTGCCGCCGCGGTTGCGGTAGCGTTTGCAGACTTCGACGCCGCTCACGCCGGGCAACATCCAGTCGAGGATGATAACGTCGTATGTATAGATGGTCAAAAGCGAGTTCGCGTCCTCTCCGTTGGCTGCCACTTCGATCGTGTGATGATCGTTTTTGAGCCAGGCGGTAATCAGATCTGAGATGTCTTCTTCGTCTTCGACTAATAGGATCTTGGACATTGGGGCGTTATGACATATACAAAAGTATGGCGCGGTGAGCAAAGGTCGCAAACCGATCATACCCCGCCGGTGTCATGGTCGGACGGCCGTCCGTTTTGAGATTAAATTCCGAGGCGGCGGTTTGGTTCAAAACGACAAATTGTTTTGGTATTAAAACCTCAGCCTGTGAATCAACACAGCCATTTCGACATGGGAGAACCACCATTGTCGATATATAGGTTTAATCGTAATCTGTCAGAACAGTCCCTAAAAGCACTACGTTTCTATAAAAAATAACTATGGTTGATTTCGACGCTGCACCTCCTAAACCACGCGATGACCTGGGCGCCGGTCCTGCAAAAATGGGCGATGACGCACGCGATGCGCTCCTCAAGCAGATCCAATTGGGTCAACAATTAAAGAGTTCAGAACGAGGCGCTCCGACGGTCCTTGATCTGGCTGCTGAGACGACCTATTCAGCAATTTACTCCGGTGTTCAAACCCCGCTCACTTCAGTCGGGCAAATCGCCGATAAAGTACTTGATTCCAAAACTAATATTGCCGGGATGCTCACGAAGATGCCGGCGCCGCAGCACGAAGATTTTGGCACAGCACGTTGGCACGCTCAGCAACTTGGTGGCGGCATCGGCATGATTGCGCCATTCATGTTGACTAAAGGAGCGCTCAATAAATCTGGTTTGTCGTTTGCTGCAAAAACTGAAGCTGGTGTTTTAGCCTCGTCTAAATTGATGTCCACTGCAAATGCCGGGCTTATCGCAGATGGCGCGATCGCTGGTTTTGCCTATGATTTTGCTCTGCGACCAGTCGAACAGAAAGATATGGGCCGGTTCTGGGCTGCTCGGACAGATCACGGTTTAACCGGTGCCGCCACATTCGGCACACTCACCGCCGGTAGTGTCGGACTGAGACATCTGACTCGCCCTCTAGCTTCAACTCTAGTTGGTGCTCCGAAGGTCGGTAAGATGGCTTACGACTTCACTATGGGTGCGGTCCCTGGTATTCCTGCAGGTATCGTCAACGCCGATGTAAATGCCAGGCTGACCGAGGGCAGATGGGCTACCAATACTGAGCGCGCACAAGGCGCCTACACGATGTTCATGGCTGGTGGAACGCTCAGCGCATTGCATTCAATACCCGGTTCTGAAGTTCCAATCGGCGATGTCGCCAAGGCTTATGCAAGTAAGAGAGCTGGTATCAATAATCTTAACGAGATGCTGGCAGAACGTGCTCGTGCAGCCAAGACTGCTGGAGTTGAGGCAAAAACCGGCACGGATGGAACGGTTGCCACCATTGCTAGTGGCGGTGACGTCAGGCTTGTCGGTGCACTGAAACCAGCAAGTGCTGCTGATGTTGTGAAAGGTCCTGCTGAAGCCAAACCAACGACAGATGCCAAACCTCCGGTTGAATCAAAACCAGCGGTCGAATCAGGCAAAGCCAAAGGCACTGATGGCGACGGTCGAGTGATGAAGAGTAGCGACGTTCCAGAAGGTGTCGCTAAGCCGGTGGAAGCGGAATTCGTAGTTCCGAAAGAATTGACTGAGACATTCCAGAGAGGCGTAGATCTCGCGTTCAACGGTTCTGACGTTAATGCCACGCCTCAGCAAGTCGCAGATTTCTTTAGATATGCTCGCGGCGAAGGCGCACCACTGAAACAACAAATGATGGAAGTGGCAAAATCGTACGCCGACGATCCACGCATGATGACTCTGATTCGCGAAGCTTATCTGCCAGCTGAAGGCGTTGAGCATCGCGTCGTTCAAGGCGATATTAAGCTTAAAACACCAAATGCCACCACCGATATGTATGCTCGTTGGGGTCAGTTCATGAACATCGTCGAGAAGATGCCTCAGGACGTCGATGGCTATGTTGGTTTCCGCCACGATGTTTTCAGATGGTTGAACGAAAACAAAGACATGCATGATTGGGCACGTCAGTATGGTGAACAAAACAGATATAGCAAAGTCGCCGGACCTTTAGACTTTTACTTCGGAACTTCCAATCTCACGAGATTCGTCGAAGTTGCCGATGCGCAAGCCGCAACCAGAGCCGCTACTCGAGTTGAAGGCAGTCAAGCTAAAGCTACTGTCGATGGTGGACCAAAAATCCGTTTGGATCTTACTGCCGAGCAGGCCAAGGCTGGTCAGCCAAATCCAACCGAAGGAGCGGGATTGCCGCTTCTCGGTGTTGAAGCACTTAAATTTGCTGGTAAGCCAACGCCGGAAAAAGCTCCACTGTTGGACATCGCCGCTGAGCGTCCTGCCGGACCGGCATACGGTTCGATGGAACAAAAGATGGCAGCTTTCGAAAAAGCAGGACCGACCCGTCAAAAGATTGATGCATTAGCTCTATCCGAGAAGTTCGGCGAGATGACCACAGAACAATTTGCGAAGTGGTTGGACTATGCTTATGCTAAACCTGCTGGTGCCACCAATGATGGTGCCTCTAACATCAAATCGATGTGGATCAGCAATCGTGAAGCACTGCTCAGTCCTGAAGTTACGGAAGCATACAAGCAGTATCGCGGTTTTGGTGAGGCACCAGCCGAAGGGCAACCGCCAGCGGTACCATTGGAAACGATCCGACAGTTTCTCAGTGCGCCGAAAGCTGAAGCTCGACCTGTTCCGGAGTGGATGCAAGTGTACATCGGCGCTCGTGTAGAGCAAGCTATGCAAAGAGCGACACCGGAATCGCAGCCCCATCAAATTCTCAATGACGCTCTTCCGCGCTGGGTAACTGAGGGATTGCGCCAGCAACATGTCACCGATGCAAAAATAGCCGGTAAGCCGCCAACCTATTCGGAGAACTTGCCTCCCGAGCTGGCTCAATGGTTGGAAGCTGCGCGTCAAACGGAACCTGTCGAGAAGCGAGATCCGAAAGACAAACGTCCGCCGCGTGACAATAAGCCGCCAAATAACGACGTAAACTTCCGATTCGGCAAGCTGGAAGAAATTCTCAAGGTCGAAGATCCGACAATCCGTGAGAATTTGTTGCGACTCGGTCAGATGGATCACACGGCTCTCAGAGCAATTACAAGCAAGCTTGATCCAGCCCGCTCCGCACCGGAGTATATGGACCTGTTCAGAATGGTCCTGCCGAAAGCGGAACATCCAAACGATGTAAAAATTCTTCTGGATGCGATCTATAACGGCAACAAGGCCAATCGTGAATCACGCGGAAGCGAGGCCACGAAAGCGAATCAGCAGTTAGCCATGGCAGCCGCTGAGCACCTTGTTCCACAATCTGATCCGAACTTTGACGTTGTGCAAAAGATGGTCAACGATATGCTTGTCGGCAATATTCGCGATCCGTTTGTGCCAAGAGATGGTCAGGGCGGGCGTCCTGGCGACACCCGCGGCGGAAAACCAGGCGAACCACCAAAGAAAGATGGTTCAGCTTTGGTCGGACAAGTACCTGATCAGCCTGGTGCGAGGGCACCACGTGTAGTGGCTCCACCTCGTGCGCCTCAAGAAGTTGTCGTTCGCGAAGTCGTTCCAGGTTCTGGGGTGGCGAAGCCGCCAGCCGCTGAAGCACCACCAGTAGTGGAAGCGAAACCACCAGCTGCTGAAGCACCACCAGTAGTGGAAGCGAAACCGCCAGCCGCAGAACCAAAGCCGGTTGTCGAAGCTCCTCCAGTAGTGGAAGCGAAACCGCCAGCCGCAGAACCAAAGC
>CAZRMH010000040.1:0-20721 GCA_964600935.1 uncultured Candidatus Obscuribacterales bacterium | reverse complement strand
GTTGTCGAAGCTCCTCCAGTAGTGGAAGCGAAACCGCCAGCCGCAGAACCAAAGCCGGTTGTCGAGGCTCCACCAGTAGTGGAAGCGAAACCACCGGTCGAAACTGAAGCTCGCACTGTGGATGTGTCTACTCTACGCAACGGGCAGAACATCAAAATCGGCGATCAGAGAGCCGTTTTTGTTGGCAAAGACGCCCACAGCGGTGAAGCGATTGTTAGAGTACTGGGTGAGAATAAGTGGGTCGAAGAGACTTTCTACAATTCCAAGCAGTATGCAAAGATTGTTGGAAAGATGCAGTTACAGGAAGTCGTCGTAGATAAGTCTGCTGGCGATAGAAGGCAACACATCTATCGTGACGGTGAAGGTAAATTCTGGGAGATTCATGCGCACGGTTCTGGTTACATGGTTACAGAAGTGCCTGAATACCGTGTCGTTAAACCTGGCGATATAATTCCGAGATGAACTAATCAGTCAGACTAAGCATCCTTATGCTTTTTCAAAATTTCACGAGCTTTCTTGTAGATGGCTTCGGCTGATTCATCCTTGCCCAGTTTCTTCAAGACCTTGGCGTAGTCTGCTAATGCGCGACCGATATCTTCATGATCTTCGGACAGTGCTTCTCTTCGAATCGAAACTACTCTGAGCATAATCTCTTCGGCGTCTTTATGTTTCTCGAGCTTATACTGAATGGTACCAAGCGAGTGCAAATAGTCTGCGTGTTCGACTGGATCTTGTTTTGGTGAAGACTCATAGAGATGCACTGCGCGTTTCATGAACGGCTCGGCTTTGTCGAAGCGACCCTGGACGCACAGTGTCATGGCGAGGTTATTGTAGTCCTCGACAAGAAGCGGATTGTCCGGACCGAGGTCATTGAGCCGGTGAACAAGCATGCGCTCGTATATTACCTGCGCTTCTTTGTAGTTGCCTTGTTCAAAGTATGTTTCTGCTAAACGACCGAATGCTGTATCCACAGCTTCTGGACTTTCTTCGCCGCCTTGATCGAAGGCTAACTTATCCGCTAGATCTTTTGAAGCTTCTTTTCCGACGAGTTTGGCTAACTGTCGGGCTTTCGCGTCCTCAGGCAAAATCGTCTCCGAGAACCTTCCGCCGCGCTTGGTTGCAGGCTTCAAATTCGGATTCTGAGCACTCTTCATGATTTCGACAAGCAATTGTTCTGCCGACATTGCCGCGACATCTTCGACCGCCGCCAGTTCTGCCGCTTCCTGAGCGGTTTTTGCTGCGATCTCGATTGCATCTAATGAATCTTCCAGCGCGGCTGTTCCGTCTGCCGCGATCGACTCGGAAGTACTCTTAGCCTCGGCTTTCTCTTCAGTGGAAGTCTCCACTTTCTCCGGTACTTCAGTTTTCTCGGTTATCTCAGCCTTTTCGGGTTTCTCGGATTTGCTCTCAGCTTTCGATTCCGCGACCGGCTCGGTCTCTTTCTCTTGCGTTAGTTCAATAGGATCGCTAGTCGAAGCTTGCTCTTCTTGTTCGATTAATCCATCGAGCAAGCGTCGCAATCCACCACTCGCCTTATCGTCCGCTGGCGCGCTTGGTGCGGTTTCGGCTGCTTCTTTCGGCGAGTCATCGTCTTCCTCTTCATCATATAGAGATGAAAGTGCTCGCGCTAAACTTGGACCAGACGAACCTCCGCCCCCAGCATTCGCTGTCGACAAGCTCTTTTCCGCAGGTTTCTGTTCTGCTTTTGCGACTTCGGCTTGTTTTTCTGCTTTAGCGGCCACCGGTTCTGCGACTGATGCTTCTTGCTTTGCTGTCTCAGCCTCTTTCTTCTCGACTTTATCTGCGAGCTCAGAGGATCCGTTTTTAGAAATCTCTTCTTCTACTTTGGCAGGTTCAGCTTTGGCCTCTTCCGATATCTTAGATTCTGACGTTGTCGGTTCTTCTTTGGCGACGGAATTAGCTTCTTCTTTGACCTCTGTCTTCACTTCTTTGGACTCAAGCTTGGTTTCTTCCGTAGCTTGAGGCGCAGTTTCTTCCTTAGAATCTGCTTTCGCTTCGGCTTTAGCGTCCGCAGGTTCAGCTAGATCCGGCTCTGGAGCGGTTAGTGACGTAGGGTCTTCCCATGTCGCCATGTCGTCTGCATCGTCGTAGAGTGCCGAGATCTTTGATTCCTTCGAACTCTTTGCTGACTTCGGCGGTTCTGATTCCTTGCTACTGGTACTCGAAGGTTCTGGTGTCGCTTCTGCCTTAGCTTCTGACTTCGTTTCCGCCTCAGTATCGGCTTTGAGGGAACTAGCGACCGCTGCTTTTTCTGCAGGTTGGTCGACAGCTGTTTGATCGGAATCGTCGCTGCCGTTCACTTCCTCGCGTTTTATTTCGGTGGTCAGTTCAGAGTCCGCTTCCTCTTCTTGTTTCTCAACAGGTGCAGCTGGAGCCAGTTTTTCTTCTTTGCTCTCGGCCGGTTCTGCTTTGACTTTTGGAACTGTTGTGCTGGACGAAACGGCTGAAACAGATGTGCTGCTAGATACCGCTGGAACACTGGTACTACTTTCGGTGGCACCGGGTTCGCCGCGCATTTTCAATCCAGTATCAGGATTCCATTTCAGTTCGCGAAGGGCTTGTTCGAAAGCCATCGGCATATCTTGGTTTTGATGCAAACAATAATCGAGAGATGCGATTGCGTCGTCAGGCGTGAGCCAGCCTTTTGCCACCATCTGGAAGCAGCGCAAAGTGTTCTGCAGTGTCGGCACATCCATCAGACCGGTGAGAACGAGGACTTTGCCAATCAACGCTGCATTTTGTTTTGTCAAATCAAATGCCGCTTCGATCTGTTCATCAGTCACCACGCGAGACATGGTGATCAGCTGTTGATATGAAATCGGTGGTTCTTTGGGTTCTTTGCGACCTAAACTAGGTGCAGCATCCGCGAGAGCTTCTTCCGGAGTGACACCAGTGGAGAAACATTCAGACAGCAATTCGCAAGCTTTTAGTGGATCTAGCTTACCGTCGCGAACATGGTTTTGGAAAAACAGTGCCGCGTCCAAAAGTTCTTTTGTAATCAATTCTTGGGAAACCAGCACCGTACCAATTGGCTGCTGATTTGCCAGACCCCATTCCAGGGCGTCCATCACATCGTTTTCGTTGAGAATACCTGCCATGACTAGCAGTTCGCCCAGTCTGACTATCGGCTTTTTCTTCTCTTCGACTATGTTCTTCGGCGGGTCGCCTTCCAGGCCAGCCGCGTGTCGGAGCTCGAGAATGGCTTCCTCTCGAGTCACCACTTCGTCGCGCAATCGCACTTGCACCTCGAGAGCCTTTTGTAAGACCTCGCTAGGCAGAATACGATTCAAAACCAGCATCCGGCCGAGCGGCATGCCAGTGTTGACGCTGCGTTCCATTGCTTCTGATAAATCTTCTTCGCCGACCAAACCGGCTTCGGACAACAATTCGCCCAGCTTACCTGTGCGAGCTCGCTGAGCTGCGGTGGCGTCGTAATCCTCGAGAACGTCCGAGAAGTTGCCGCCAATTTTGCGAGCGACCTTAATACATTGAATGGCGAGGTTTAAATCGATGGTTCGGTCTCTGAGCATCGACTGCGCTTCCAGAACAATCTGCAAGTCGCGCGAGGTCATATAACCGGACATCACGAGGACCTGCCCGATCTGCAGTTTCTTTGAGCGGCTGGAACGCATCGCCTCTTGAAGCTGAGCCGGCGTCAGTATGCCCGCTTGCACCAATAGGTCACCAAGCCTGGCGCTGCTCGAAAATCTTCGAAAAATGGATGACGACACTTACCTGGACCTTATCTCCACGTTTAACCAATTCGTTTCTAGGTTGCTTCAGTCGGTTTTATCCGCCGGAGCCAACGAAGTCACACACAATGTTTGTGCCCCTTTTGCAGAGGTTTTCTATTCATCAAGGGCAGATTTGAAAAATTCATATGTCCGATCGTCAAAAAGGACAAAACGAATCTCCATAAGACTGTTATTCCCGCTACAAAAATCCCGCGTTGTCGAGATTGCAATTCGCGACGCTTTATCAACAGGAAAACCATACGCGCCAGTGCTAATTGAAGGGAAGGCGACAGTTTTTACCTCGTATTGCGCAGCTAGCTCCAGGCTCTCGCGGTAAGCGCTAGCGAGCGTCGCCTCTTCGTCGCTCGCGCCACCGCGCCATATAGGACCGACTGCATGGATGACGAATTGCGCGTTCAATTTGCCACCACCAGTGATTACAGCCTTGCCGGCGTGGCATTTCCCCTGCACGGCGCGGATCTTTTCACACTCTTCTAGGATGGCTTTGCCGCCGGCTCGATGGATGGCGCCATCGACGCCACCACCGCCCAATAGCGAGGAATTCGCTGCATTGACAATGGCACCGACTGTCTGTCTTGTGATGTCTCCGCGATGGAGTGAAATTTCTGTTGCGTTGACTTTACAACTTGCCATCTCGTTTTTTATCGGGCACTCAGCGGTTTCTGACACGAGTATCTTAAATCATTGGCGATGCGCTCGCCAGTTGAAGTCTAGATACTAGGCGTATCAGTATTGAGAAAAAAGGACGAATTTCGTATCAATATCTGCTGAAAATCAGCGTACCGGCAAACGAAGATCGTGCAGCTCACGCGAACGCCTTTACGGATAGGTCTCGCGCGACTGAATTTGTCCCATTGTCGAGAAGCGCAGTTTGACTACCGAGCCATCGGAATTGACTGTTAGTTTTTCAGAGCAAAACGGTTTGATGCCGTTGCTGTCGTTGTAGGTGAGGTTCGAGAAGGACCAGGTGCCGTCGCTGTCGGTGTGTTGTTCGGTCACTGGGCGGCGATAACGATCGTGTACGACCATTGAATTGGCGCCTTTCTCACCTTTCGTTTCTGTCAATGTGGTGTTGTCGGATGCTGTTTGCACTTGGACTACGCGACCGTCGGGCAGTAGCGTGGTGCGACCGTATTTGACGTTGTTGCCATCGAATTTTTCTTTGATGGCGGCGTGCTGATCGCCTACATATTTGTAGGGGTTTTCCAGCGGGTTGCCGCGCTCTTCTGCGACTGGAGGAGTGGCGTCGAGGCTGGCAATCCGTCTCTCTGCCACAGCAGTCGGCGCTTCAACTCTTTCAGTCGGACTGGCTTCGACCGCTGGCTCTAATCTGACAACTGCGCGTGCCACGCGACCTTTTTGATGAGGAGTGTCGGCTCCTGGTGGAATTGCCAATCCGATTTCGAGTTTGGCTTGTGGAGCTTGAGTCGACTCGGGAGCTAATGTTTGAACTGATGTGATCTCGACAGCACCAGCTGATTCTCTGCGTTGAAGATTGCCGAGTGTTCTGACTAGTGCCGGGTTGAGTTTATGCGACGTACCGATTTTTGGCTCTGCCAGAGCTGGAGCTGATGTATCGGTTGGTTGAACTCGTTTTGCCGAATTGCTGAAGAAGTCACCATCCAGTCCGCGGAACGGGGAGGTGCCTGCTTGAACCAATCCGAACCCAGTTGTAAAACTAGCATCCGCCGCTGGACTTGCGAGCTCAGTCGATGGAGCTGCACGACCGGTGAGAACCGACGAATCGAGTGACTTTTCTATGTCCGCCCAGCTAAAGGTTTCGGAGTTTCCGGAAGCATCTATTGAATTGTTTCCAGCAAGACCGTCGGAGTAGCCAGCGGAATGGTGAGAGTTGTATGCCATTCCAGGAAATATTTAGAGCGTTGTAGTGTGAGTTTTAATCAGGCGAGAGAGCACGTTATCTGCATCTCTTATATTAGGGCAACAAAATTCGATGTCAAGAATATTTAATGTGCACAAAGGCTCACTAGATGCGGCATTCGCGCGTTTTGCAGTTTCATAGTGAAGCATCGAAAAGCTGATCCAGCTGCCTTTTCGCGAGCTGAAAGTGGGTGATGAAATCACCACTTATTTTCGAAAAAATATTTTGCAGCGAATTTCTATTCGCCCTTAAGTCCTGGAACATCGCGAGCAAGCACGACGCGTTTCTTGCCGTTCTTCGCTTCATCGCGCGCTTTTTTCGCTGCCTGGATCAATCGATCCAGATCGACACAGTCTTCCGGAACGGTAGCGACGCCGAAAGCGAGAGCAAGTGCGCGCGAGTCCATATCGGATGCCAGCGGCGCTTCTCTCAATACGTCGCTGATCCGATTTGCTAGAGCGGCAGCAGCAGCGGCGTTTGTGTTAGGCAAAAGAATGGCGTAGTCGAAAGTCTCGTAGTGTCCCAGTGCGTCGATCTGTCGTTTGACCAAACCAATACGTTGCATCGCTCGACGAATAGCGATCATTTGCAGTGCTTCGACAACCGGACTGTCGTCGCCACCCTTGCGAATGCCGAGGCTGAACACGATTAACGAGAACGGTAAGTTGAAGTACTCATATCTGAGATACTCCTGTTCGAGAAAATATATGAATGCGTAATAGTTGAAGATTCCGGTTTCAGAACGAGTCAGTGTTTTGATGACGCTCTGGAATTGGTTTTCATCGACGCCAATGGATTTCAGCCTGGCAAGCCGGTTTTGAGCAGGAGCCTGGTCAGTGATTTGCACCAGACCACAGCTTACGAGGTTGAACAGCAACGGCACCCACTGTGTTTTTTGCATAGGGCGTTTGCGCAGGAGGTCTGACAATGTGTTGCGGTTGTCGACCATGTCATAAAATTCGATCTGTTGCTCGAGCGGCAGAGGAGCACCTTTTTCAAGGCGAGCACTGAGTTCTTGCTCGGACATCATCGCGTTTTTTCTAACCAGGCATGATTCTTGTTTCAGTCCAGCTGTCTCAAGATACTTCCACTGGTCGAGAAGCGTGACGCCTTCCATAAGGATCGCGTCGAGGCGACGATTGACTGTTCGGTCATGAGTTTTTTCATCGGGCCAGAAACGAAACTCGCCGGAGGTCCAGGTAATTAGTTCAGCAAGGGCCGAATCGCCCTGGTTATCCTTCAAATAGCAATGCAGCGGAATTCCTTCCTGGAAGAAAACCTGACAGGCATCGACTTTGGTTTTGATGTCCAAACGTCCGGTCATTTTTGCCAGATTTATAGATTGCAGCAGGTTGGGAACCTGAAGTTTATTGAGGTCACCTTCAAGAGTGGCTTTCGCGCCCAATCTCGGAGGATCGAAACTGATATTCGGACTCTCGACCGGAGCCGCGCCGCCTGGCAATACCATTCGCGTCGGCGCCAATCCGCTGGTTGTAGCGACTGGATTGTATGCACCGGTTGATTGTGGTTCGCCGCCACCGCCACCGCTCATGCCGCCTGCGCTCATCATGGCGTTGGATGGTAATACGTCGCCGAGCGCATCTCCGCCGCCGGCTTGCAGAATAAAATTGCAAATCAAACTCAAGTCACGGCATGGATGCTTCCACATGATTCGTGGCGGTCCGCCGGTGTACTGAGTCAACGTCCATTCCGGATCCATCGATTGATCGGGATCAACGTCACGAGTCTCATATCGAACGGACAGAACAAAATCGGTTTTTTTATCAGCACTGGAAAACGGCAGTTCGACAACTCGCCCCGCCATCTTTTGCGCTTCCTGCATCAGGAATTGAACATCTCCGTAGCTCGGAATCGCCATCTGCTTTGGCAGACGAACCGTCTTTTGCTGCGAGTGAGGAGGACCACCTGAAGGACTTTTGCCGAACATCTAAATTCCAATTCGATTTTAGAGTGAGATTGATAATAAGACTACCAGAGAACAGGTCTGCTAGACCTCCAATTCTTGTTCCCGGCTTGAATCAATATTTACCGTTTCGACGTCAAATTCAAACATCTATTTGAACGTTGCCAAACCTGAAACGACAGGTGCGCTCGTGGCGTACCTGTCGTCTGGGAAACTCGATTGAAAGGCTGATGCCTCTCAGTTCTTATGGATATAAACCGCGGAGGCGCTTGGCTTCCGCAATTGTTGAAACGCCCAGTCTGAGAGCCGCCATCCGTGGACGAATATTGCGTTCTGCTGATAGAGCGAATACTCGGTCGCAGGCGCGTCCCATAATTTGTTCGAGACGGTCGTTGACTTCTTCTTCAGCCCAGAACAATTGCATCAATCCCTGGACCCACTCGAAGTAGCTGACGGTTACACCGCCGGCGTTAGCCAGAATGTCCGGAACAACGAGCACTCCCTTTTCATGCAGGTAGGCATCGGCTTCTGGGCTGGTCGGCCCGTTGGCGCCTTCGACTACGATTTTGCAGTTGAGTGTTTCAACGTTGTCTTCGCGAATTTGGTTACCGAGAGCGGCAGGAATCAAAATATCGCATTTGGTCGAGAGCAATTCGGCGTTGTCGATAGTTTCTGAATGTGGGAAGCCTGTTACTCTGCCGAATTCCGACAGGTAAGCGAGCAATCTTGGAATGTCGAGACCGTCTTCATTGCGCACGCCACCGTGCACATCGGATACGGCGACGATTTTGTATCCCGAGTTGTGAAGCTGTTTTGCTGCGATCGAGCCGACGTTACCGAAACCTTGCACAACCACTGTTGGTTGTTCCGTTGTCAGATTGTGGTGTTTAACGGCACGCCGCGCGCAATACGCCACACCGCGACCGGTCGCTTCATGGCGTCCGAGCGAACCGCCGATGGATACCGGTTTACCAGTGACGACGCTGGGGACGGTGTGTCCGACGTTGATACTGTAGGTGTCCATGATCCATGCCATGGTCTGTTCGTTGGTATACATGTCCGGAGCCGGGATGTCTTTGTCCGGTCCGAGCAGGTTGATGATTTCTGAGGTGTAGCGTCTCGTCAGCCGTTCTTGCTCACCCATAGACATATTCCATGGTTTGCAACGAATGCCGCCCTTGGCGCCGCCGTATGGCAATCCCATCAACGCGCATTTCCACGTCATCAGCATAGCCAGTGAGGCTACTTCACCGAGATTGACCTCAGGGTGAAAGCGGATGCCGCCCTTAGCGGGTCCAAGAGCGACGTCATGGTGAACGCGATAGCCTGTGAACGTTTGAACCAAGCCATCATCCATTCGCACTGGAATGGTGACTATCATGGAACGTTTCGGGTAGCGCAGGCGTTCGTGCAACTGTGACGGCAAGCCCATCTCAGCAGCAATTTCATCGAGCTGCTGTTGTGCTCGCAAGAAGTGCGCATTTTCGCACTCCATTTTCAGCCTGCCTTGCGGCATCGTGGCTACCATGAGGCTACCTCCAGTAAAATAAGATCATGTCTGCATATGTTAAGGCCTGAGTACTGGTGACTGGCAGAAATATCCATCTAATCTTCAGATAAGAATATTTTCAAAATGGGTTGAGGCATTCGGAAATGGGCGTTCTGCCATTTGAATCGCCTGAAATCAGGCCAGATCTTCCGGCTGCCACTATAAATGGTGCTGCCAAGAGTCCACGCATTGCCAATTAATGGTTACCCTGTCTTTTCGGCGGGTATGATAACCTCCCCGCCGAAATACTGGTGCGTGAGTTTTCAGTGGCTGTGTTAGGTCTTCGGTATCTCCTGGTCTGCATTAAATGACATTTCGTCCGCAAACGGTTCTGCAATTCTTGCTCATTTTCGTGCCCCTCGCCTTTCTCGGCGAGTATTTGAAGTGGAATGCCGAGGTGATTTTCTTGATGTCCTGTCTGGCTATCGCACCTCTTGCCGGTCTGATGGGGCGGGCTACAGAGGGGCTGGCTGACAAGCTGGGAACCGGAATGGGTGGGTTGCTCAATGCCACCTTTGGCAACGCTTGCGAATTATTGATCGCACTATCGGCACTGCGAGCCGGTTTAATCGACGTCGTCAAAGCGTCGATCACCGGTTCTATTATCGGAAACGTCCTCCTGGTAATGGGCGGTGCGATGCTTTGTGGTGGTTTGAAGTATAAAACTCAGAGTTTCAACAAAACTGCGGCGACAACCTCGTCGACTTTGTTGGCTCTCGCTGCAATCGGTCTGGTAGTACCGGCGGTGTTCCACTTCTATGGCAAGAAAGCCGGATTAATCACTCCCGATGAAGAGCACTATCTGGCTTTAGCGATTTCGATCGTTCAATTTGCTGTTTATTTTCTCAGTTTATTTTTTAGTTTGAAAACTCACAATACGCTCTACGTGCGCGAAGTCGATGACGAGTTCGAGGAGGCAATTGGTACTGAAAATTGGGGGGTGAGAGTAAGCATCGTCGTTCTTGCTGTCTCGACAATATTGGTTGCCTTGCTTTCCGAATTGCTCGTACAGCAGGTCGAAGGAACAGCAAAAGCGATTGGCTTGACGCATATGTTTATCGGCGTGATCGTAGTGGCCATCATCGGTAACGCAGCAGAACACAGTACAGCGATTCTGATGGCGATGAAAAACAAAATGGATCTTGGTATCAACATCGCTCTTGGTTCTTCAACGCAAATCGCACTGTTTGTCGCTCCAGTGATCGTTTTTGCCAGCTTTGTGATCGGCAAACCGATGGATTTATGTTTTTCCGAATTCGAAGTAATGGCGGTCGTCATCTCAGTTATCATTCTGCCGTTCATAACTTTCGACGGTGAATCAAACTGGATGGAAGGCGTTCAGTTGCTGGCTGTCTACATAATTTTAGGCGCGACGTTTTTCTTCCTCTAACGGTCTGCTCTTCAGGCCGACGGTCGTATCAATACTGATACAAAAAATCGAATATTCGTATCAATATTGATACTGCCTCGATTAGACCTGAAAAAGTGCGAGCTGAGGATTTCTTTCGAGGTGAACTATGCCAGAACTTCCAGAAGTAGAAACCGTCGCCCGTGGACTCAATGCTCATCTTCAAGGTGAGGTCGTTCGATCGGTCGAAGTGCTCCGCGACGACTCAGTCGGCTACCCTGAAGTCGAGCCGTTCAAGCGGCTTTTGAAAGGTCATGCTTTTGGGTTAGCGACCAGAAGAGGGAAATACATCGTCATTTCTTTGTCGTCTGATGCCAGTCTGGTAGTCCATCTTCGTATGTCCGGACGTTTGGTTCTAAGAGAAAAACCGGTGACTGCGAAGCAGTCGAATTTTGTCCGCGTGCGAATCGTATTGGAAAGTGGAAGAGAACTGCACTACGAAGACATGCGAGTGTTTGGGCGGCTGTGGTATGTGCCCGCCGATCTGTCCGTCGAGTCTGTCGTGTCCGGCATTGGGGCACTTGGCGTAGAACCGCTTACTGACTTGTCTGTAGATTATTTGGTTGAGGCTTTTCGAGGCAAAAAACAACCAATAAAAAATACGCTGCTCGACCAACGAATAATCGCCGGTATCGGAAATATTTACGCTGATGAGTCGTTATATCTTGCTGGTATTAATCCTCTGGTGCCCGCTGGTAAATTGAAACGCGATCAAATCTCAGTGCTTCGCGATCGTGTGATTGAAGTTTTAACCCGTTCAATCGAGCTTGGTGGGACGACTTTGCGCGATTATCAGAATTTGACCGGTGTGAACGGTAACTATCAGAATGCCGCCAATGTCTATGGGCGAGAAGACGAAAAGTGCCATGAGTGTGGTTCTTTGATTGAGCGAATAAAATTGGCTGGACGTTCGTCGCATTTTTGTCCGAAATGTCAACCTGTCAGTACGGCTTTGAGACGCGCTCACGAGGCGGCTGCTCAGGCGCTTCTCGACTCGCGCGAGCAGAAAGAGAAAAGCGTGCCTCGAACGAAGGTAAACGAGTTAGTCTCGGATAAGAAATCCAAAAAACCGATTCTCAAGCCTAAAACAAATAGTTTGATTTCGCAGAAAAAGTCTGAGCTTGAAAACAAGAGACTATCGTCAAAACAGCGCTTGAAACCAGGACCGTCCGGAAAGATAGGTTCCAAAAAAACGACAGGGACTATGAAGAAGACGGCAGCAAAATCGCGCAAGCGTCCATGATCGAGACGGCGATCAAGTTTAAACTTGTCTGCAACCTGGATGGCTGTGGTGATCAGTTTTTCTTCTGGGGTCTAGTTGGCGCCCGCAATCTTTCGAATGTTATAACTGGGGCGGTATCGCATGTGGTGGCGACTAAGAGTTGCTGTTTTTCTTTCTGAATCGTTGCACTAACACGCATACGGCTGCTGTCACAATGGGAACCGCGAGGAACGCGATCACGTGTAGAACGGTTGCGAATGCCAGCCCTTGTTCTTTCTCAATATTGGAAGTTAGTTCTAAACCTTTTTGACAGAGTAGATGAAACCCACCTGCGCTGCCGGGTGTAGGAACCAGCACACCCATAGTTGCGATGGTGTTGGCGATCAGACAATCTTTAGCACTGACTTTGTCCTGGAGATCGAAAGCAAAAAGCATCAAGTAAAAGTTTAGCCAATAGCAGAACCACATCAGCACGCTCAATCCTGCGATCAACGGATAGGTGACTGGATTCGTCAGGCTGCGAGAGCCTTTGTCGAACTCAAGCGTTTTTTCTTCCAGAATCTGCAGAATTTTTGCAGGAATCACCTTTTGCACCATTGGCATCTCTGTGAAAAATCGCGCGATTTTTGACGTGAATGGCAATGCGATCAGTCCAGCAATTGCGCCGGCAGCAATTGTTACTCCACCTGGGACCAACGACGGAAGCGCGTCGAGAATCGACTTCGGCAGCACGGTTAAGGTCAAGCCAATACACAATGCGAGCATAACCATGTCGATCAAACGATCGATAAACATTGTTGGCATTACGCCAGCCCAGGGTAGTTTTTCCAGCCGACTCATTTCGACTAATCGAGCGACTTCTCCGCCTCGAGGAATGGCGATGTTGACTGCGTATCCGATCATGACTGCATAAAAGGAATTCCAGAGGCTTACCTTTCTTCCGGCGACTGGTTCCAAGAAAATCGTCCAGCGTGCGGCACGTAAATAGTGGCTGAAAACGCCGATAATAAAAACGATTCCGACGAAGAGCGGATTGACTTGTTCCATGTAGTGTGCGGTTTTCGTCCAGTCGGAGCCGTTAAACGCGAAATACAGGAAGGCTATGCCGATCGCGATAGCGGCGATCAGCTTCCAGATCGGTTGGCGGGATGATGGTTGCTGTTGGGTTTCTTGAGATGGATTGGACAGATCTGGGTCGAGGTTTTTGTTGATCATAGATAGATTATCTAGAGTACTTAATCACAAAGAGTGGTTTCAGACGAAGTGGAATTGGGAATTAATGACCCGTGGAGCCTGCGCTACGGCACCATAGTACATGACCCGGGCTGTTTGCGACACGGTCGCGTCAGGGTAAAGGTTGGCGCAATTGGGCACAAGGAAAGGGAAAGGGAGGCGCGAACGACTGATAACCAGTTTGAGCGAGGAAGTTTCTTTTACTAACATTCGGGAATTTTTTTGGTGACATTTGATGGTCGATGACAAAAAGACGCGAGTTCTATTGATAGAACACAATGCGGGTCAGGCAAAGGCCCTTCGCGAAGTATTAGATGATGCGGCGTCCGGCTCCGACTACCTGATGGAGTGGACCGATGGGCTGGCGAAAGGTTTGGAAAAACTGGGTGAGGAAGGTTTTGATGTTGTCCTTCTGAGCCTCACTATGCCGAACAAAACAGGTTTGGAAGTGCTAAACGAGCTTCGAGAGCTCAACACGAAAGTACCAGTTGTCGTGCTCAGTGACACAAGGGAAGAGCAGGACGTGGCTGACGCTGTTCAACATGGAGCTCAGGATTACCTCGTAAAAGAGTCGATCGACGCCAAGAGGCTTGTGCAGTCTATGAGATATGCAATCGATTTAAAACGTGCCGAAGCGGCTTTGAAAGAAGCTTCGGACCGGTTGGAAGCAGCCACCACGCGCCTTGAAGCGCTGGCAAATCACGACCCTCTGACTGAATGTCTCAACCTCGCCGGTTTGGAGCGATCGTTGCAGCATGAATTCGAACGTGCTCGACGCGGTGGTTGGAACCTTGTCGCGGTGCTCCTCGACTGCGATGACTTCGACCGAATCAACGCACAGCTTGGTCATGGTGTCGGTGACGTTGTCCTGAAAGAAATTTCTAAACGAATGAAAGAAACCGTTCGTCCGACCGACCACATCGCCCGCATCGGCAGCGACGAATTTCTTCTTTTATTGCCCGATACCCGCTTTGCAGAAGGCATGCTGGTTGCCGAAAAAATCAGATTGTCTGTGGCGGAAAGTCCATTAAGGCTGGCATCTGAAACGATTCGAGTGACTGCGAGTTTAGGCGTATTGGCGTTGCCTTATGAGTTTTGTTCGATCGAAGAAGTGCTTTCGCTGGTTCGTCTGGCGGTCAGAGAGAGCAAGTTGCTCGGTAAAAACCGCGTGTCGTCCGGTGAAAAGCACAAACTTCAAGGTCAACCGGATCGCGATGCTCTTGAAGAACTGACCGAGAAACTCAGAAAAGGCGACTGCTTCCGAGCCGTTTCCATGCCAATCTTGCACCTTGCCGATGAGAAACTTGTGGGCTACGAAATTCTTAGCCGCGGACCGGAAGGCGCTTTCGAGATGCCGGTTGATTTATTCAGAGTCAGTGTCGAGTACAACTTACTGACCATTGTTGATCTGCGTTGTTTGAAAACCTGTCTGGCAGCCGCTAATACAGATCCGAAATTCAACGGCGACAATCGTGTGCACGTCAATTTATTTCCGTCGACAATTATCGACACTCCGATAGATCGGCTGATGACGCTATTCCCGGCGGATACTTCTGACGGTAAGTTCTGCATCGAGATTAGCGAACAACAATTTATAGGTGATCCGACTTATCTGCGCGATCACGTTCAAGAGCTCAAGAGAAGAGGTGTGCACGTCGCGATTGATGACGTCGGATTCGGGCGTAGCTCGTTGGAGAGTTTGATTATTCTCGAGCCGGACATCGTTAAAATCGACCGTAAATACGTTTCCGGAATTGCTCAGGAGCCTACAAAAGAGAGACTTCTTCGAAGACTTGTAAAAGTCGTGAACGCGCTCGGATCTGATCTGGTAGCGGAGGGAATCGAGTGTCGAGAGGAGCTTGAACTGCTGATCGACATGGGCGTGACTTACGGACAGGGTTGGTATTGGGGCAAGCCTAACTAGTCAGGCAGAAATCAACAAATTACAAAGAGGCGACGCCATGCGTCGCCTCTTCTGTTCGGTGAACAATTTTATCGAATAAGCTAGACGACTGGCTCTTCCGGTGTAGATACATGTTTAGACATAGCTGCAGCCATCTTTTGAGCTTTTTTGCGATCGAGCGAGACTGGTTCGTTGGCGCTGGTTCGGCTCTTTGCTTGGCGGGCTTCCGCTTTGTTTTCCTTGGTACCTTCCACTTGATTTTTTGCCGGAGCTTCACCGGTCAGAAGCATCTTCTCGAGACATGTTGCTCCCATCCCGGCAATCTTTCCAGCCACAATGGTGAAACACACATCGCCAGCGGAGGACACTGCTTCACCGGCCGCTGTGACTGCGTCAGTAATCTTATGTAGTTGTTGCTTCATCGGGGTCATTTTAAGCTCCTTGCGCCGCCGAGTGCGGTATCAGATTTAGTAGTACTCTAGAAATTTTTTGGCCGGCTCTGTATGAGTTTTTGCCAGGTACCATATATGGTGTCAACTAAATAACAATCATCATTAGCGAAACTAAGAGTACGCTGTAGAGTGTTGCGGCGGCGACATCCTTGAAATCGGGGGCGCATCTATCGACGGTCATGTTATTGTTCATTATTCAGTCCTCATCTTTGTTGTGCAGTGGACTGCTCGAGCATTTGCTGAGAAGTCGGATTAACTGCTACCGGATTTCGTAGTGACGGGTTGATGGCTTGTTTATGAAATCTGTGAATCACTCCTGCCACCAGTTCGAGTACTTTTTTCAAAATTGATTTGCGTGTTTCGACCTGAGCGCGGCTTTCCGTGGTCAGGCGAAGCTTGATCAATTGCCTTCTCACGAATGATTCTGCCGATAGGCATGTGATTCGTTCAATTTGGGTGTCGGAGACTGCGCGACCACGATCTGACAGGGCGTACAGTCCATGGACGTCTTGCTCGATCAAATTTTTCGCTTCCAGTACACGTCTTGCTCCAACCGTTCGACGGCGAAGTTCATCCAGCGCTTGCTGTTCTACTGATAGCAGAATGCTAGAGCGAACATAGTGTCTTAAAATATGCTCTTCGACCTCGATCGATGTGAGCTGAGCAGTTCTCAACTCATGGATGATCTGAGTTGCGATTTCATTCGGTAGGGGAAGAACAAGTTGTCGTTCGATCTTCTGTTTAACTGGTGTTTCTTCGGCAATCGAATCAAGTTCTTCCCGTGAAACGATAAGCGCTTTCGACGTCAAGCTCAGCGAGTGCATTCCTTTTCTGCAAATCAAACCAGTGCGTGAGAGAAGCTCCAGAGCTCTTTCTACGCGCTTTTTGATTTCAATGTCGAGCGCAGGAGATGAAGCGAGCAGATTGTAACGGTTGCGGAGCAAATACTCTGCTTCTGATGTGACCTGCTCACGGGGTGCTTTGCCGTTATGGTCTCTGAGTGCATCGAGTACCGAATTCAAAAATTGGCCGATATCCGGCAGGTTCAAATTGGTTGTGTTATATCCAAGGTTTCTTTGAGCTGTCGTCATGATTCCACGCCAATCTACGAGAAGGAATTGATTCCTCCCGCAGTCCAGTTGCTGACTCTTCTCTAGTAGCGCAGGCGATCTGAGGTAATGCCAGCGGTGGTGCTAGTCAAGAGGTGCGACTGTTGTGGAAACTGTGTCGGGCGATCGTGGAATCGCTAGCTATTCTGCGTTTAGCGAATCAATCAAAGACTTGATTTCACCAGGCAACGTCATCGGATTAAAGGGCTTGCCGAGCATCCCGATCGCGCCAGCCTGAACGACCATGTCGACTTCTTGTTGCTCGAATCTTGCAGCTGTCATAATCACGGCAGTCGCCTGAGTCACTGGGTGCTCACGCAGCTTGGTGAGTGTGCTCATACCGTCCATGTCTGCCATGGTTATGTCCAGGAGAATAACGTCGGGGCGCTCCATGGTCGCGACTTGCAGCGCTTCCTTGCCGGATGACGCCAGGCACACATCCCACCGACCCAGCCCTGTGAGGCTGAGCCTACCAATCTTTCTAATATCCGGATCGTCGTCGACGATTAACACTTTTTTGATGCCCATTCGTTCATCCGTTGATTAACAGCGACATGCGAAGGCTGCGGCGCCTCTAAGGCCAATTTAGCAGCTACCGGTATGTCTAACAAGGGGGTGAATTGAAATATCGGGCTCCCGAATTTGCAGTTGACGGGTGTGGTGGAAATTCGGAAACCTGGCTACAATCGGTCAGGATGGCGTGGTGTTTTTGTGAAAGTTCGAGCAGCCAAACTTCTAACAAACACTAGAGTGGCTAAAGCGGCGGAGTTGCTGCCTGCGGTCATCGAAGCTTTCGGACGGCTGACTCTCAGTGGCCGATCCAGCGATTCGAATGATGTCGATAATGTTTGGTTTTGCACTGTTCGATTGCTGCTGCGGTCGTGTGCCTTAAGGTTCGCATTTCAGGGCGACGATTGGGAGTCGCTGCTCGCCAGGCGCCGCGCCTTCTTGCCGATCGATGATACACAGACCGAACCAATGCTTCTCTTATTGACTGGAGTCGATGAGATAGCCGCCAGTATAACCGTGGATGACGCCGATCAATTTCTATCGACCATTTATTCTTTGGTATTGAATATGGTGCCAAGGTTGGAGATCGATAGCTTTGGGCAGAAACGTTTGGTGGCAAAACGAATCGACAAATTCAGGAAACGTTCGGGTAGTTTTTATTCCCCGGCACATCTCGTGAAGCTGACCGTAGAGAGGGCTTTAGCTCCGCTGGTTTTTGACTGGAAAACTGGCGAGCTGAAATCCTTAGACGAAATTTTGAATCTCAAGATCTTAGATCCGGCATTAGGTGCAGGAGTATTTTTGATTCATTCCTATAAGTATTTGGTTGACGCACTTCCAAGTATTACAAAGGAACAGGAGCGTCAAATTGCCTGTCGATGTCTTTACGGCGTTGATGTGGATCCGCTTGCTGTCGAAGTTGCACGGCTTTCGTTGTGGTTGACGATGCAGGATTATGAACTCGATCCGGATTTGGATTTTCCCAATCTTCGCGTCGGAAATAGCTTGATAGGTGCGCGAAGCAGGGAGTTTGAAAACGATAGGAGCCGGCTGGAAGCCGGCGCTCCCAGGGACCGGCGCACGTCAGACGGAGTCTTGGCTGGCAAGGAAGGCGCTTCTTGTCTCTTAGATGATCAAATTAAAAGTCGGCTTGATAATTTTTGTGCGGAGTGGTTCTTGCCGAATCGCACGGATACCGGTTTAAACACCTCCAAAAATCTAGAGGCGATTGCTAGGCGCGAGAAATTTTTTCATTGGCAATTCGAGTTTCCTGAGGTTTTTCAGACTTGTGATCGATCGAGAGGCGGTTTTGATGCGGTAATCGGCAATCCACCTTGGGAGATAGTCAAACCGAATTCTCGTGAATTTTTTGGAATGGTTGATTCTCAGTTTTGGTCACTGGGGAAACAAGACGCCTTGGCTGCGCAAAAGCAGTTGCTTGCAATCGATCCGCAGCTGACACGTGAATGGACTGATGTTCAAGAACAGCATAAGTGCTTGGCGAAGTGGATTAAGAATGCGCCTGCGCAGCTGGATGGGGCAACACAGGCATTTGAGCATCAGGGTTCCGGAGACTTGAACCTATATAAGTTGTTTTGCGAGCAATCGTTTCACCTTACACGCGAGGGTGGGTCGATTGCGCTGATAGTCCCATCCGGACTTTATTCAGATAGTGGTGCTCGTGAACTGAGGCGACTGCTATTGGAGAAAACTGATTGGAACTATCTGTCTGGTTTTGATAACTCTGACTCCGCCTTTAATATCCACCGTTCGTTTAAATATTGCATTTTTGCTGCCATCAAGGGTGGTG
This sequence comes from uncultured Candidatus Obscuribacterales bacterium, assembly GCA_964600935.1. GTDB lineage: Bacteria > Cyanobacteriota > Vampirovibrionia > Obscuribacterales > Obscuribacteraceae > JADYXR01. The sequence continues at coordinate 1,943 of CAZRMH010000040.1, read as the reverse complement.
AGTCAATTGCCATTAAGACATCGTTTCTAGGGCAAGAGAGCGTTTATGATAGGGAAACGATTGCAGCTCTAAGTCCGAAATGGCTTGTGTTATCTGAGGTTGAGAACAAGGAAACATTAGTCCTTCTCGATCGAATCAATCAAAATTCGACTCTATTAGCAAGCACTGAATACGGTGGCAACCGACTTGGCTACGTTCGCGAATTTGATATGACCATTGACTCTCATCGCTTTCAAACCAGGGATCGGCTGGAATCACAATCGTACGTCCAAGATGTCTATGGAAACTGGTTGTTGGGTAAATGGAAAAGCGCAACTGGCGGAACGTCCAACCTTGATGAATTGAGCGCCAGGCATAACAAAGTAAGTTCATCATGCGGTAGATTTTTGATTGATGTGGAGGATGTCCTCGATGTCTACGTTCCACTGTATGAAGGTCGCATGATCGGTCAATTTACCGCGAATGAAAAACAATGGCGGAGTGGCAAAGGCCGGAGGGCTGTCTGGGAACCAAGCGTTGGAGCGTTTTTAGGACCACAGTATTTAATTAGTAAATCGGCGTTGTTGGAGAGCGGAACCGTTGACGAGTTGAAAGTCGGGTTTCTCGCTGTTGGCTGTGCAACCAACGCTAGAACGATGATCGCATCATGCCTCTCTTCTGTTGCCTGTGGTAATTCCGTTCCGGTTTTGCGATTTCACGTTGAGAAACCGCTTGACTCGCTTTCGCCTATCGAGCTGCAGCTTGTTCTGACCGGGTTTCTAAACAGTTTCGTTTTTGATTTTGTAATCAGACGCAAAATGGCCGGCAATAATTTGAACTATTTTGTGTTGCAAGAATGTCCCCTTCCGAAACTGGTTGATTCGAACATCCAGGCGTTCAAAACGATTGCAAGTCTGGTTGCTCTTTTGAATTTTGGACATCTGAGATTCTCTCGAGAACTTCATCAGATTGGTTTTAAGCAGCTTCCATCGATCATTCAGAATTCTCTGCAATCCCGCCTTTTGCGATCGTATATCGATGTTTTGGTGGCATATCTCTATGGTTTAAATCTTCAAGATTTGAATCTAATCCTGTCTGATACCATTCTGCATTCCGAAAAAATCAACACCAAAAGTTTCTTTCGAATCGATCGGGATTTGGAGCCGCAGGAGCGCTTGCCCGCGCTTGTGCTTAGGCATGCCGCCGAGATGGAGACGATCGGCGTCTCTCATTTCGTTGAACGGGTAAACTCGATTGCAACACTGGAACAGATCAATTTTAATGGTGAGAAAAACAATTTCTCGTTTGATATTGCTCAGCACGCGAATTTATTGAATTCTATTTTGATGCTGCCCTAGCGACAAAAGGCGCGCTTCCATTCAACTAATCGCTCTGCTGAACCGTTTGAAACAAATTGTGGCGGGCGACGAATAAAATCCGGCGATTGACAGGTCATGTATGATTAACCAACCAGCCGAATTTTGAAGAGGTTTGCAGCTTGGCAGGCACCAGAATACATCCGGATTTAGTTCAACAGCATCAGCGATATAAGATTTTCGCGGCTGGACTTGTGATTTCTTCGATACTTCCGGCAGTCACTTTTTTCATTTTCTACAGCTCGAACTCTGGCATCGCTTACCTGTCGAAACACTTGCTTACGGTTATGGTGGCGTTCATCGTTCAAATTCCGCTTGTGTTGGTTTTAGCGTACCTGGTAGGCATGAAACGAATGCGCTTCCTGGAACGCTCGTCATCAATCGTGTCGCTGGGTGATAAGCGCGAAATCAATCTTGCAGGAGCCTACAAAGTGAACAACCGCGACGGTAGCAAAGGTTGTTTGCTCGATCTCTCGATGCCTGAAGGTGTGGAAACTTTTCCGGTGATACCAAGCCCCTCAATCGAGAGTTACGTCAACAAGCTACCGGATTTTCCAGTTCCGTCGGAAGACGGATCGCCTCGCGCAG
>CAZRMH010000039.1:12300-29944 GCA_964600935.1 uncultured Candidatus Obscuribacterales bacterium | reverse complement strand
TGGTCGGCAATTGCGGTGACAAGTTGAATGTCCATGTGTTGCCATTCACGCGTGCCTGCGCACTGGTGAACGATCAACAATCCGACCAATCTACTCTCATGCAGAAGTGGTGCGGCAATAAGTGATTTTGAACCGACCTTCTCTATGAATCCGTTAAACGGTAGGCATCGGCTATCTTTGTCTACATCGTTGATGACAGCGATCGGAGCTTCGCGCATCGTCGTCGATTGATCGATCGCCGACATCGCTTTGACCTCGATCTCTTGCTCTTCGTCGCCGCTGGCATCGATCAGACCATCGAGGTTGATACCGAGTACGGTATTACGTCTGGTCCCTTTGTTTCGGGATGAAGACATCTTCGGCGTGAAGTCTAGATTGTCCGGATACATGGTCGCGTTTACGCACGACTCAAGACCTTCAACAGTATATTCATGGGTGATTACGAGTGGATTTTCCGAACGCGGTTGAGCAATTTGAACACGCTCCACACCGAGGGCGCTGAGAAGTTCCTTAGTCACGGTATTCAATATGGTGTCGAGGTCGAGTGAGCTGCGCACTGATTTAACGATGTGATTGATCAGCACTTCCTGTTCAGCCATGCGCTTAGTTCTCTCGAACAGCCTGCCATGGTCCATCGCCATAGTAACTTGACCGGCGATTGCTTCTACCAATCCTAGTTCTGACTCTGTCCATACTCTCAGGGTGTCGCACTGTTGTACGAGAATCATTCCGAGTGGACCGTCTTTAGTGGCAATCGGGCATGCGATTAGCGACTTGACTGATTTCCAGTCAGGCGGTGAACTGTCTGCGTTTTCGAACAATGGCATGCCTTTGGATTCGTCGAGAACATCGAGCGAAATGATGCCGCCATGTTTCAAAATCGTGTTTAGAACACTGTGCTCCGTAATCAATATAGAGTGATTGTGGAGCGGGCTGCCGTTCAATTTTTTGTCGTACCAGACGTAATCGAATACTAGTTCATCATCGTTAGCGGTTTTCGTTCCACGGTCATCGTACAGAGCAAGGCAACAGCGACTCGCTTCCAAATGGCTACCCAATTCGCGAACTGTGGTGTTGAGAATGTCGTCAAGGTCGAGTGATTGTCTGATCGAATTTGAAATTTTTTGTACCATCGCTTTGTGCTCTTTATCGAACAAAAGCATGTCTGCCATTTCATTGAATGCTCGAGCGAGTAGACCAAACTCATCGCGAGCCGGCACGTGCACTCGTTTTGTGAAGTCGCCTTTGCCTATAGATAATGACTCTTTTACGAGGCAATGAATTACTCTTGTGAAATGTGATGTGACTGCGTAGGCTAACCCGACGGAAACTCCAATGGCCAGGCATGCCAGCGTGAGCATCGTATACAGCCAGTCATGCGCAATTCCATAGATTTCAGTTTTCGGAACTCCAACGATCAAAATCCAACCGTTAGCGGCGTGGTCGAAGGCATATGCTCGTGCGATCGGATCGGCAATTCCGACAGCTTCCAGGCTGCCAGATTGCTTTTTGCCAGCTGCACGCACTGTGACGGAGTTTGAGAAGTCTTTGCCCTGCCAGTAATTGTTCTGCAGCGTGCGAGTCACAACGCGCTTGTTCATGTCGACTACTGTTATGACAGCGCCGTTTTTCGTCAAGCCATGAAACACTCGGAAGACTGATTCCGGTCTGATTGTGGCTACCAAAATGGCTTTTACTTTGCCGGCTTCAACAATCGGCGCCATTACCAATAGTGCCGGCTTACCGGTCCATGGTGAATGACAAAAGTTTGACAATAATGGTTGTTTTGTTCTTAAAACCTTGTCGATGGAACTGCGATCGCTGCAGGTCGTATTTTCTACATGCTGATGTGAGGCTGGTCCGGTTGCTGCGGTTTCGTTTTGACCGACGGCGAACTGAGTTTTTCCATCCGGCTTTATAAGGATTAGTTCGTCCCAGTCCGGCTGCGCTTGCAGCGCCGTGACGAATATAGGTTTAGACGTTGTCGGATTGAACTGTCTCAATTGCCCCAGGTTCGACAACGCCGTCAGTGTTTTGATTTGAGAGTTTGTCCACTGCGTGAGTGTTCTGGCCGCTATGGCTGCTTGGAAGGTCGTGGCTCGATGCGCTTCGTCCTTGAGCGATCCGTATTGTTTCCATATCGAAAAACTTCCAATCGCTAAAAGCGGAAGGGCGACGCCGAGACAGAGCAGCAGCAAACGCGTTCTGATATTCAAGTTCGAGGTGAGTTTGCTTAGCATGGGCTGCGCTTATGACCTGGGGTGCATCTTATTCCGGTTCTCGCGATCTTCCTCTGACCTTCAAAAATCGTCGTCAAAGTAGATTTGATCGTCGGTGGCTGGTTTGAGTTATATGGGATGCCGATGAAAATTATAGTTCCATAAAGCAAAGGACAATATGGGCAAAATGCGCAAAATTACTAGATATTCGGCGCCTAAATGGGGTTCTTACGTATTGACCGGTGTTAAACGGGATTCCAGCTTAACTCTGGCGATTTTCGAAGATCTGGCTCCTACAAGGGTTTTCAACGTTAGTTTTTACTTATTAGTAAGGAACGGAAACTTCAGGGCGAAAGAAAAGAATTTCTTTTGCCAATTATTTCCCGCGTGCGCTCGTCGTCAATTCGTTCGTGTTTAGTGATTCGAGTAGGCGGCGACCGCGTTTGGTTTCTTCAATTAAAACGATTGATTCGAAAGTGCGATCCATATCGAGAGGAACTTTGTTCTCCAGATCAAGGGGCATACCTGAGTGCATTGCCACAAGAATCTCTTCAGCAGCCTGTTCCTTGCGACCCAGCTTTAAGAAGGCATCGACTTTCACCATGCGAGCCACCATCGAGCTATCGTCAAATTCCAGCGCGCGCTCTGAAAGATTGAGCGCTCCAACAGTATCGCCAGAGGCAAACGATGCACATGCGGCTGCCGCGAGCAAGCTGGCTTTGAGCTCTCCATCAATTTCAGGAAACTCGGATGCTCGAGTGAATTGCTTGCAAGCGAGGCTGTAATTGTGCCGTTTATACGACATTAAGGCGTCGAGAAACGCTGTATAAATTGATTCGTGATAGTCGCGTTTCAAACTTCTGAGTTGTCTTTTCGCCTGGCGACGCAGACCAGCCCGGTCGTACATCAAGCCCAATCGGCAAGTAAGCCGAGCACTTTCAGGGTTGGTCGAATGATCCGAAAGTGCTGCTTTCAAACATTCGCTCGCATCCGGACGCGTAAGATCGGAGAACCACATTCTGATTCGGCTGTTGCGAACCGTCAGTAGAAAGACAATCGCCAATCCAGCGTGCACCGCTATTAGTGGCAACTTCTCTTCCCATGATGTTTGACTGAGAGCGAGCTCCCACTTGTTGCCTGCCAATCCGGAGAGTGCAAGCAGCGGTTCAACAACAAGGTTTAGTCCAAGAATGAAACAGGCTGAATATCCGATCAACGTCGCAAGAAATGGATGCGGACGTAAAAGGAGTGTTGCGAAAAGGCAGACTACAAGCAGCGCTTGTAAGACTTCGCCGGAGAACAAAGATTGGATCAATTGTTGTGCCGACAAACCGATTGGAGTTGCTTCGAACCACATAAGACCGTATTTCCAGTCTTGAATGTGACCACCGAACAGGTCGCAAGTTACGATCGTGCTGCGCAGCTCTAATAGTGTCAGCGCCGGGAAGACGAGGAAAAGAACGATACGCCAGATTAGCGAGCGATCCTCATCGTTTAGATCGTCCTTCGACATGCGATGTCGTTCTGTCCAGAGGCGGACCGCTGTGTCGAGTGCCACCAGAAGTGAGACTCCTGAGATGCACCATAAAGATAGGTTGTTTGGGTCGGGAAACATGATTCCAGCTTGTCAATAGTACGAGCTACGGTTGAGCTTGACATTATATTGACCTCTTTCATGACAAGTCTGAGAGAATTTTATTTCTTGGGGTTATCGGACTTCCTGGCAACCTGTAATTCCTGCAGGTATAACTCAGAAAGCGCCGGGTCTAGCCATTTTTTTCCTTGCAAATCTTTCAATACTTTTTCGGCTTCATTGTGAAGCCCGACTTTATTAAGGATCGTGGCCTTGTAAAAACCGGGATCCGCGAACTCTGGCTGCATCGCGGCCGACTGGTCGTAGGCGGTCAATGCCTGGCTGTAGTCAGCTATTACGGGTTTGGAACCCCGCCTGACGTTAGGATCCTCAACCGTATATGCCATTGTATGACCGATGCATAGCAGGGCGCGGGCTTTGGCGAGCGAATGCGCAAGCGGGGAGTCGACTACAGCCTCGTAAGCGTCAATGGCGCCGCTCGCGTCGCCCTTGTTGTTCTTCAGATTCGCTGCCAGGAAGTACCGTTCCATGAGGTTCGGATCTTTTTGTTCGACGATATCCAGAGTTTTCCACGCCAATTTGTCTAATCCGACCAGGTAGTAATCCCAGGCCAAGCTCAGGTAATTGACCGCTGACGGGTCCTTTTCGACGTTCGCCAGAGCTTGCAGGTAATCCTTGTGCCACTTGGGTCTAGTTTTACCCGAGTACCATAAGCGCGGTTTACTCGCATTTAAGAGGTAGAAAAACATCGCAACGAGGGAGGCATGAATTGCTGCCACGATAACGAGCCAATTGGTCAGCGGCGAACTGTAGATGTGAAGCCAGTCGCCGTACATGCCAAAGAGGCTGAGTAGCGGATACGCCACCACTGCAGCTCCAAGTGCATATAATGCGGAGTAAACCATTAATGCCACTATTGGCGGTGACTTGGAGGCTATCGCGATGAATAAAAAGGCGAACACCATAATTAGCTGAAATCCAGTTCCAGCAAGCTCTACAATTAGATTCTGTTCCGGTGTGTGAAGTCCGGTGGCGATGACGTAGCCGGACCAGAACATGAAGTGAAACTCTACAACCTTACCGTTTACCCAGATAGTGGCAAGTGCATGCCCGCATTCATGTACCAAAACTGACAGTGGGAGCGTAAAGAAGTAGTTGATTCTTTGCAGCTCCGAGCGATCCTTTGAACTTAAATCAGCATCCCAAATCTCGCGCCAATTCTTTTTGACACTAATGGCGGTGACTATCGCCAGTGGAATCCAAATCAGGATTTGCCAATCCTGATACTTCATGTGGTCTAGATCATCCATTGCAGCGGTTCTCCGTTGCCATAGTCAGTTGGTGATCGCTAGCTTTATGTTTTGGTTCTATTTCCAATTAGGTCGTCCTACTTCTCATCTTGAGAGCCTATCGTCCAAAAAGTTTTAGCATCAGGACTGAAATAACGTAAAGTCCTACTAGAGCGCCCATCACAAGCAGCATTGAGAATGCGGTTGGGTCAGGAGTGATCACAAGCGCGACAAGCGATGCAGCGAAAACTGCGTACCGCCAAATCTTGATCAGTTGATTCGATGTCACCAATCCAGTAAATGAAAGCGCAAAGATTACGATGGGCAGCTGGAAACAGAGTCCCATGTAAAGCAATATCGATGCCACCAGTGACATGTAAAAATCAAGACGTTGGTGAATCGGCGCGATGCCCTGACCGAAAGTATTGAAAAAGTGAAACATGGTCGGCAGTAAAAGGTAATACGCGAAAGCCGCACCACAGACGAATAGTATAGGTCCACCGACTAGAGCCGGGGTGACGATTTGTCGTTCCTTCCTGGTTAGACCTGGAGCGATGAATCTTGATACTTCCGACAGAATAAATGGAGACGCAATGATCAATGACGCATAGAAGCAGACCTTGAAGTAGACTATGAGCGGTTCTTCAATAGACAGCGCTTGAAATTTCATATCGCCGGCAGGCTTCTGAAGAAACTCGATGATGTGTCGACCGAGATATAGAGATAAAGCAAATGCTGAACCAACGTACGCCAAACATCTGACCAGGCGGTCTCGCAACTCTGTGAGGTGCTCTACGAGCGTCATCGCGCCCGGTTCGCTCTCTTCCTCCGGCTCACCAACGTCACTGGAGGTTGCCTCTTCGTCGTCCCCGGAAGGAGTCAGGTTGCGATTGTAATCGGCTTGGCTCTCGAAGTTAGATGTTTCGCTCTCTTCGCTGACTAGTACTTTCGGCTCATCATGCAGCTCTCGGCTGGCTGCCTTTTCCGCATCTGTCGCGAAACTAAATTCTTCCGCCAGCTCACGAGGCGTGAGATCATAGACGGGCTCATCCGCTTTCAAATTATTGGAGGATGGGTCGCTCTCAGTGGGCATTGGCGCCAAACGTTTCCTACTGTCATCGTGTAGCCGTCTTTGTTATCGACATTCTACCAATTCGATGAATGGAGTTTCCTTTAGAAAGAAGCGCTTTCCGTGGAGGGCTTAACGTTGGAGTCTGACCGGCTTACTGAGTCAAAAAATGTGAACCAATTCCAAATTGCAAGGCGCTGCGACCGTGAAGCCTAATTGCGAGGTGCTGCGACTATGAAGCCACTGGGTCCATTTATCGCGCGAGTCATCTCCAGGTCGAAGGTTACAGCGTACTTATGTGGTGCTAGCGGCGGTAATTCCGGGATTTCATATTGGCTCAGGTCGCGAACTGCGCGCAAAGCCGTAACTCGAAATGCTGTTTCCGAAATCGAGTCGTGCTCGGTGAATGCTGCTGGGCGAAAGCCAACTACTTCGCATGACATATTACGAAATTGGTCGATGGTTATGCGAACTTTGGCGGAACCAGGTCCAACTTCAGCGCGTTCCCATCTGCTGTATATGGCGCGACCGATTTTGTCATACCAAGCATCCCAGTCGGAACCCATAGAGGACTTTGGTTTGCTGAGGATTTGAGCGGTAGCCTTTAAACCCTGGTGATCATCTGCGACCACTGGCTGCGCGTATTCCCGGTTAACTGGTTGAGCATATTCTCTGTTGACCGGAAGCGCTTCTGTTCCGGCAACCAGTTGAGGAATGGTTTGAACCGCAGACGGTGAGTACCAGACGCCTGAGAGAGTATTCTTGGTGTAATCGGCTGATGCCACCACCTCAACTTGCCCAGGGTGCCAGGTGCTCGAAGTATTTGTTGTCGTCGCTGTGGTCGCTTCGAATCCTGGCACGTAGGAACTGATGCCACTGCGGGTGGTGATAATGTTAGTGTCGGAACTCGAACTGCGGCTTGTGCTGTAAGTCGTGACGGGAACTGTCGATGTCTCGTATCCGGGTACATAGGCTACCACGCCGCGGCGGGAGGAGATGACGTTGTGTCCGAGACCGATTGAACCAAAATAACGGTCTTTGATGGAGTCTACACTGTAGCCTGGGACATACGTGCTGACGCCGCCACTACTAGTGATGGCTTCCGTGTGTCGCATGGTCTGGTTATTGAAGTTGTGTTCGTTTGTCTTTACTTGGGTAACTTCGAAGCCAGGGACGTAAGAGGTAACTCCTTTGATTGTTTGCGTCGACGGTGTGCTGTAGCCAGGGCGAGTTATGATGCCGATTCTCGGTGACAGACCGTAGGAGGAGATCGGTGGAATGAAGTGCGGTGTGTAAACTGTAGTCGACGGAACGATCATCGGAACCTGTGCCACTGGTTGCTTTGGTAGCACGTGCTCGTAAACGTTTCCAATCGGAAAGTTGGTTTGCTTGGTCTCGCCTTTGAGAAGTGTAGGTTTGGAAGCTTTGTCAGGTATTAGTTTCGCTGAGTTATTGAGCGAGCCGCCATCCTCGATGCCACCTTGCAATACGACGCTTGCGGTCGAACCTTTTAGGTCTCCAGCGGATTTTGCAGCACTTTTTGATTCTGCTTCAGAACGAGTGGTCGAACCACTTAGTCCAGACTGAGCGGAGGCGTTTGAACTTCTAGAGTGCGCCGCGGCGTCTAGACTGCTCGCACCGACTTCGAACTTCGCAATCCCGCCTGTGAGCGCATCGGACGCGAAAGCGTTTTGATTTGAAGTGCCGATTACCAGGAAAAACAGCGACGCGAAACCGCGCCAGAGCGTACTCATTTGCTTTGGACTCGTTTTGAGAGGTTGTTACTAAGGATGTGAACGTCTAACTACTATAGCAATAGCCTCTTGGCTACCGCCAATCTTTCGTTTTTCCTTAAACAATCCAGTCCCAGTCGATCCGAAAAACGCCGGATGCCTTATCAGCGCAGCTAAACGCCGTCCATTCCAGTCCGCAAACCTGGTTAGTAAACAACAGAATTCCGCACCCTAACTTAGCGGTTCAACCGGGGGGCTGAATTCTTCGTGGCGGGCAACTAACTTCAAGTACGTTTGCTACGCTGTGACGATGCTTCGTAGAGGACGATTGCATTGGCGATAGCGACATTTAGCGATTCGCTTTGTCCTGCCATCGGAATAGAAACCATGATGTCAGCACTGTCTTCTACTTCCTTTTCCAAGCCGTTTGCCTCGTTGCCGAGCAGCAATGCAGTTGGTTTCGTCAGATCTGTCTCGTTCAAAACATGTTTGCCGTCAGCGGATAACGCCAGGATTTTCAGTCCGCGTTTTCGACAAGATGTTATGCAATCTTCAATCGGTAGGTTTTCAACGAACGGCAAAGCGAACAGTGCGCCTGCTGCAGATCTCACCACTTTCGGATTGAACGCATCCACTGATCCTTTGGTCAAAATCATCCCGGTCGCACCAAGAGCTAATGCGGTGCGGAGCATGGTTCCCAAATTTCCTGGATCTTGTACGCGATCGGCTACCACCACTAGTGGTGCGCTGCCCGTGAAGAGGTGCTCCAGTTTATACGCCTTCACTGGCGCGACAGCAATAATACCTTGTGGCGTTTCAGTGGTGGCGAGCTGGGCGAATAGTTTATCGTCGACCACAACAATTTTGGAGAGCGCGCCTCGCAGCGTGCTCTCCGATTGTTGAGTATCGAATTCCCGGCTATCGAGATAGCTTTCGGAGACGACTACGTCTTCAAAGTCGACGCCATGCTTAACAGCTTCGGCAAAGAGTTTCACTCCTTCAATTAGGAAGCTTTTCTCTTTTTTTCTGCCGGATGCAGTGTGAAGCAACCGAATCCGCTTGAGCAGAGAATTCGCGGCGCTGGTTACAGGAATTATTTCCAATTTTTTGTAGACCGTTTCGTTCGCTCGGTCGCGTCGACTCAGCTATTCAAAATAGCCTAGTTCTTTGGAGCGTGCTCTTTAGCAACTTCTACGAGCTTCGTGAAAGCAGCCTTATTGTTGACGGCGAGTTCAGCAAGAAGTTTGCGGTTCACTTCAACATTGGCTTTCATAAGTCCGTTGATCAGTCTGCTGTAGACGATTCCATGCGGTCTGCAAGCTGCGTTGATACGGGAGATCCACAGACGGCGGAAAACGCGTTTGCGTTTGCGTCTGTCACGGAAGGCATTTCTCCATGCCTTCATGATTGTTTGGTTAGCAGCGATAAAGAGTTTTGAGTTAGAGCCGCGGAAGCCCTTTGCGTATTTCAGAATTTTCTTGTGCCGATTTCTCAGCACATTGCCGCGTTTTACTTTGGCCATTTTCAATCTCCTACTTGATTGAGAAAAAAGGATCTATGTCACTCAAGCGTGCCCGCCGTCGGGGAGGAGAGTCCCTTAGACTTGGTCACATTGAATCAACACCGTGGATATCTGCTTATCTGAGATATTTGCGGTATGGAAACATTGAGAGAACGTGTTCTTTTACGTCTTCACTCACGGAAGCAAACCCGCGCAAGTTACGCTTTGCAGAAGGGGACATCCATTCGTTGATGTGTCTTGTTCCCGACTGAGTTCGCATGACCTTGCCTGTTCCGGTGATTTTGAACCGGCGGGCAGCTGCCTTATTTGTTTTCATTTTAGGCATGGTTGTATTCCAAGTTTGTAGCCTGACTGGCAGGCGAAACTACGTTCTAATGCGCCGATCTCTGGGAAGAGATTGGCGAGAGTATCATTATAAAGGCTCGGCCTTCGATCTTCGCGTCTTTGTCTGAGGTTGCTAAATCTTTGACATCCTCGAAAAACCGGTTTGCCAGTTCAATCGCGATGTTGCTATGCTGCATTTCCCTACCCCTGAGCGGGATTTCAAACTTAATCGAGGCGCCTTGCGCGAGTGACTCTCGCGCTTTACGGAGCTTAACCTGATAGTTATGCGCTTCGATTTTATAACGCATTTTTATTTCTGTTCTGCCTGGGGATGCTTCTTCCGTGACCGTCTGGAGTTTTTGTCCAGAAGAAATTTATACTGGCTGTATTCCATGATCTGAGCGATCGGTGGATCTTCGGAATGATCGATTATAAGAAGGTCGAGTTTGAGCGCTCTGGCTCTGGCCAGCGCCTCTTCAACAGTAACGACTCCGACATACGCCTCTTCAACAGTCGACATACTGATCTATGAGCTGGAGCAGACGGTTTCCAGACACACCAAATTTAGAGAAGTCGTCTGAGGCGACGGGCAATCAGTCAGCGCTTTATTTCTTTGGGGAAATCGGCGAAAGAATCATGATAATGGCGCGCCCTTCAATCTTGGCGTCTTTATCCATAGTCGCCAGCTCTTTGACGTCTTCAAAGAAACGGTTTGCCAATTCCATTGCGATGTTGCTGTGCTGCATTTCCCGCCCTCTGAGCGGGATTACGCACTTAATTTTGTCGCCATGGGTGAGAAATTCTTGCGCTTTACGAAGCTTGACCTGATAGTCATGCTCTTCGATTTTGTAGCGCATCTTGATTTCTTTGATATCTGGCTGATGCTGCTTCTTTCGCGTTTCTCGTGATTTTTTGTCCAGATCGAATTTATATCGTCCGTAGTCCATAATCTTGGCTACAGGCGGATTGGCGTCTGGTTGCACTAAGAAAAGATCCAGTCCGGACTCTTTCGCTTGTGCCAACGCTTGTCTGGTAGGCACGATCCCAACCTGACCGCCTTCCTCGTCAATAAGCCGAACCTCGCGGACTCTAATGCGCTCGTTCAAAAGCGGCAATTCCTTGCGCGGGTCTTGACGTAGCCGGGGATCTTGAGTCAATGCCTAACCTCTCTGTAAGTAAAAAAAAATCTGCCGAAGGTGGGACTTGAACCCACAAGAGCTTGCGCTCACTACGCCCTGAACGTAGCGTGTTTGCCATTTCACCACTTCGGCACGTTATAGCAAATCTTACACCAGGTGTTAATCTGCATTCAACTACTGCCAGCCTGTTTACTTCCCTGCGAATTCTGGGAGCGGCTGAATCAGCCTGTTAGTAAGTCAATCTTTTTTCACACCGACAAACTGTCAGAAATTCTGTCGGTTTTTCTGACAGTCTATCGAATGAAAAAACAAAACTAGAATCCAATCCATTGAGTCGGTGGCAGAGCCGCCGACGGAAAGGATCTATTAAATTTAGCCGTCAGCCATGTAAGGCATAAGGGCTATGTCCCGAGCTCGCTTGATTGCGACGGTCAAACCGCGTTGGTGACGGGCGCAATTTCCGCTGATGCGACGTGGCAAAATTTTGCCGCGTTCTGTGATGTATTTTTTCAATCTGCTTGGATCTTTATAATCGATGTACTCGAGTGAATCGGCGCAGAAATTACAGGTCTTTCTTCGTCGCGGCGGTCCATCGCCATGCATACGTACCATTGTCAGTATCTCCTAGTCTAAAAAATGGTTGTTTAAAACGCGCTGCTCATCAGGGTTTAGAACGGGATTTCATCGTCACTTGCGAAGATCATATCGAGATCTTCAGGTGCGTTGGCCGCTCCAACTGCGGCTCCTTGCGGAACCTTTTCCTGAGTCGCTGACACTGCACCAGAGGAACCTGCGCCGGCAGCCGAGAGATTTTCAACGCTGATGGCGTCGATCTCAGCATCTCTGCGTTTCAGTCCTTCAGAAGTAGTGTGCGTGTTGATCTGCAGACGTCCGTCGACGCATACCAGATCGCCTTTTTTGATTTCCTGAGAGCATCTCTCAGCAAGCTCTCGCCAGGTAACAACCTTAACGGCAGTGGTTTCTTTCGCTCCGTCTTGTCTGGGTGCAGACTCGACGGCGATAGCGAACTCGGTTACTGCGACATTATTATTGGGAGTAAAGCGCTTTTCAGGGCTCTTTATCACTCGTCCAGAAACAACAATTTTGGTTAAACTCATGCTGAACCTACCTTAGCTTTTCGAGCTGTTGGCTGAGGGTGTGCTTTTAGATTTGTGCTGGCGGAGGCGCCAAGAGTGCTGCTTTAGGCAGTTGCACGATCAGATTGCGGATAACATCTTCCGAAAGACCCATCATGCGCTTAATTTGCGCGATGGATTGCGTTGGAGCTTTGAAGACTGTGTGGACGTAGTAACCGTCACGCATCTTTTTGACTTCATACGCAAGGCGCTTGCGGCCTTTCTTTTCGGTTGATTCGATTACACAACCCTGGTTCTTCATGTATTCCTCGACTTGGGCGACAGACTTGTCAACGCCTTCTTCATCGAGGTTTGGACGTATTATGTATACGACTTCGTACTGTTCTAACTTGTTTGGTTCGGCCACAGAATTTCCCCTTCTGGTCGTCTGCGTCCAGTCATGCGAGCGCTGCCCGATGACCGGCAAGGGATAACAATGCTCACGACCCCGAACGAATTCGCTCGTGGACATGAAGCAATCGCAAATTCTATCATGTGTTAAGACCGCATTTGTCTCGTTATCTGCGTATTCTTCACATTGATCGTATTATTAGGTTCAAATAAGATCTAATCGTGACCTGGGAAAGATACTGCAGATGCTAAACAGGAACTGATCTTTGGCTTTTAAAAACAAAACGATGCCTTCAATTAAACTCCTTCTCACAGTTGGATTTGCGCTCACGTTTGCGCAGCAGTCCAGTGATGCAAGAGATCAATGGCAAATTGAACGTCCTGATCCCCCGCCAACCGCTCCGATGAACGGATCTCGTTACAACATGGGTCAGTCCCAGGGTAACTACACAGGCGGGACACCATATCAAGGTGGAAATTCAAATGGCTACACGCCGGGATTCACCGGTCAGCCGGTGACGGGAACCGGGCAGCCGAGCTTTCTAACTGGTGGTAGTCTCGGCGGTGCCCCCGCGGCTGGTAGCATGAATGGCAACGGTCAATCAAGTTTTGCTGGTGGCTACGTTCCGCCAGGCTCTCAGTCGGGTTCTTCACTTGGCGCTGCCGCGCCACCACTGCCGGTGCAGCAAGGTCAAGGCGGAGTGATGCCTGATTTCTTTAAAGGAATGCTAGGGAAACGAATCAACCCGGGAACTGTATTGAGCGGTGTCTCTGAAACGAATCTTTCGTCTGTTAAAAGCAAACGTGGCGATGTGTTTTCGATTGCATTGCCACATGGACTGATTACTGAAGGTGAGGAAATTGTTCCCCCAAATTCTCGTATACTCGGTGTGGTAGTTGATGCATCACCAGCCGCGTTCCAACGATCTGGCATGCCTGGACGACTTTCGATCAGTCTTAAAACGATTGTATTTCCAGATGGACGCACGGCTAAAATAAATGCCTTTATCGATCATAATCCAGCTCACGATCAGCTCAAGGAGCCGAAAGTGAAAATGGCTGGCCAGAGTCTCGGAGACTATGGGCAAGCCGTGAAAGGGATGCTCTATTCGTCGGTATCTGGTATCGCCTGGGTCCATAATAAGCAAATGCGCGGCAAAGAGTTCATTCTGAAGATGGGAGATCCTGTCTCTGTCAAACTGAATGCGACGCTGGATGTTGCGAAGATGACTAATCCCACTGCCACTCTTAGCGGTATGCCTGGTCAAGCTCTGCCACCAGGTGCGGTGCCTGGCGTTCCCGGACTCGTGGGCGGTCCTGGCATGTCCGGTGGAGTGCCCGGACTGACCTCCGGTGCTAATGGTTTTGGTGTCCCTGGTGTTCCTGGTCTGGCACCAGGTTCAATACCAGGCATTGGTTCTGTTCCAGGAATGGGAAACATTCCTGGACTTGCTCCAGGTGGTTTCGGTGGTGGCTCGCAGGGACAGTATCGTGCTGCCGGCTCGATGCCCGGTTTAGCCCAACAGGCACCAGGTGCGGTACCGAGTCTTTCTCCACAATTGCCACCAGTCAATCAGGGCGGAACATTTTTTCCAAACAACCTTCAGTCTCCGAATCAGCTTCCCTCAGGCGGCGTAACCCAAGAACCATCAGGCTTTGAGACAGATCCTAACAGCATCTTCAAAGCACCGATATCCTCGCCTCAAGTCTCTACGCCAGAACCGTTCTAATTTTACGCAGTAGTCTAAATTCTTCGATGCCCGTCGTTCGAAGCGCCGTTTCGAAAGTTAGCGCCATCGTTTCGAACGTTAGTGACCTGCGAATGGAACGCCAGCGTTTCTCTGGCTGCTCGACTGGAGCGCCGGCTTCCAGCCGGCTTTGCGCCACCCCGAGTTGCACGACTAAATATGCCACAACAATCTAAAAAGGACCCAGCTTTTGAGGCCTGGATCCTTTTGATAGAGTTTGATTCTCTTGCGCAAAACTGAATCTTTTGCGCAGGCCCGAAACTAGTCTTCTTTCTGAGCCGCTGTTGTTGAACGGTATTCAGAAAGGTGGCGCCATCCCTGGTGCAAGATCAACTGATAAGCATAGATCTGCTCGAGCCATCTGCGATCGCCTTCCGGCAGATCTGGGCGCTCCAGGCGGCGTTTTAACGAACCAGTAATTGCTCTGGTTTCTTCAATCGCTTTTCGGTAACTTCTGACTTGAGTTTTCAAACCACCAATGATCGGCTGAGTAACACCAACATTCTGTGCTGAAGGTTGGATTTGTTCTCTGTCACGTCTTGGTGGACGCGCTGCTGGAGCAGCTACGCGCTCTATCCGTTCGCCGCGTTCGGGACGTTCGCCACGCTCTGGGCGTTCGCCACGCTCTGGTCTTTCGGCGCGTTCAGGACGCTCCGGACGAGCTTCTCTTTCTTGACCTTGTTCTTGCTGAGCGGCCATTTTGTTGGCCACTTGCTGAGCGAGCGGGTGCTGAATGACATTCTTATGCCGATCGCCACCACGACGACGCTCTTTGCGTTTCGCTCTGTAGCAGTCGAGGCAATCTCTCAAGCGAGGATTCATATGTTCAAATGATTTGCCGCAGGTTTGGCAGGTGAGAGCGTGTTTGAGACGACCGTCGCCTTGCGAATCACCCTCTTCTGATGAAGTTTCGCTGGACTCTTCGTCTTCGCTTTCTGTCTCTTCAGCGGGTTCCTGTTCTTCTACTTCTTCGCGGACTACTCGCTTCGCAGCCGGACGTTTCTTAACCTGACGAGCTTGAGGAACTTCTTCTTCCTCTACTTCGGCAGCTTCTTCTTCTTCCTCATCATCCGCAGCAGGAGCCACTTCTTTCTCTTTGGTTTTGCCAGGAGACTTGGTGATTCTTGTCGCTCTCGGTTTTTCTTTTTCCGGTTTTGCTTCAGCTTTGGCTTCGGAACCGCCCTTGGCTCGTGTCTCTTCGAGAAACTCGAGTACTTGAGGGTTGGTGTTGCCTTCTTCTTTCAGTCTGCGAACTTCTTGCAGTTCGCTCATGGCGGCATCGGGCAGCACTTTGATACCGTTTTCGTCGGTCGTTGTTTCAATCGCAAATTCACTAATGTAGCGACGAATCGTGACGCTCGTGACGTTTAAATCTTTAGCTGCTTGAGCAATTTTAGTACCGGTGACTTTGGTTGTTTTTCGCATGCACTAAATCCTAGTTATTTTGTTCGATGTGTTGCACAACTTTGGTTGTGAACTGTACTTTGATGTGAACTCTATTCTCGATGTCATCGGCCGCATGTCTGGCACAACCCTGTTGTGTCATTGGCATGAACTGTTTACGCCTTGATTTGGTCTGTCAGACTCACTGTTACGGTTGCGATGAAACTGGGCGGGACGTCCTGCAAGAGCCTTGCACTCAAGAGCTCCTCGCGGCGGATGTAGACAATCAGTCGAAAGTCTCATCTAAAGTTATCGCATAAAGGATCAATAGAGATAAAGGGTATTATTAAATTTTCGTCATTGTCGTTCAAAACGGTGGAGAAATCGGCTCTGTGGCGAGTGTGTTGACGAACTGACTTTGAGCGCTTTCGTATGCTTTCTTTAAGTGTTGTCGACTCACGTGCGTATAGAGCTGTGTCGTGACAACGCTCGAGTGACCCAGCAATTCTTGTACGGAACGTAAGTCAGCGCCATTCTCCAGAAGATGTGTAGCGAAGCTATGGCGCAATGTATGTGGCGACATATCCTTGTTAACCGAGGCTTTAGTTGCCAGTCGCTTGATGGTTTGCCAAACGACGAGACGGCTGAGCCGCTGTCTGTGTGAGTCTCGGAAGACAGGTTCCTTCTGCTGATCGTTCTCAGGGCTGCCGTATTGCCTGTCTTTTTCCGCGCTACGCTTTCGTCCTCTCTTCGCCGGTGTGGAAAGCCGTTTCAACTCTGCCGCTTCATTGTTGCGCTTCTCCTCATCTATGTATGCGCGAAGCGCTGAAACAGCTGATCTTCCGATAGGGACGATGCGTTCCTTCTGCCCTTTGCCCATGCATCGAACGAATCCTTGATCGAGGTTCAAGTCTTCTTTGTTTAAGCCAACCAATTCCGAGACGCGCAGACCGCCAGCGTAGAGCATCTCTATGAGCGCGACTTCGCGAGTGCAACCCGCAGCTTTCAGCATCCTGTTAATTTCGTTAGTGGTTAGGACAGTCGGCAATTTCTTGGCTTTTTGCGGATTGAAAACAGCATCACAAGGATCTGTTTTCGCCATCGCTGAATCCTTTAACCAGCCAAACCATCCTCTTAAGCTCGCCAGCGTCCGTGCGCAAGATGAGGGCTGGTCACCATTCTTTCGACGATGCGCCAGATAGTCAGAGATGTCGAGACGGGTCGGAAATGGGAGATCTGAAATTTTGGTGTCAGCAGACTTGGTTTTTGAATTTTGAAACCACTGCAAAAACGCCTTTATGTCGCGACGATACGCTGCCACTGTATTTGGTGACAGAGAACGTTCGAACTGAACATAAGTTAGATAAGCTTTGAATTGCTTCTCGAATGGCAGAGCCACCCTCTCCTTTGGTTTCCTTCCTGTGGAAACTGGGGATTTCTCTTGACTGGTTCGCTCTCCGGGTGTCACGCGAGGCGAGGCTGGAACAATATTGTGGTCTACTTGAACACCATAGGCAGTACCGCCATAACTCGCACCCAAGCCGGGGGCGAAGCCCGTCGACACGAGTGAAACGGTCGAAGGTGCAGATTGGTGGCTCTGCTCGTTGGGCCCATGTCCGGTCATCGTGGGGACGGAAGAGTCCCCGCAGGTCAATGAGATTGCCACCGAAAGTGGAGTCTCACGAACACCAGCCGACGCAGGTCCTGCAAGTACAGGCTGACGCCGGGCCTGGTCGCCCGCCGGAGAGGGATATTCAATTGTGCTCATGGGATATATAATACACAGCTTCTTGATAAATGCAATTGCTGTGCCACCACTGGCGAAACTAGTGGCGTATATGATGCCGCGACCAATTTAATTCAGGATCCGATAACTTCACCTTTGTGATCAGCCTTCACGACATTGGTGTGACTAAAACCGTCGCTCAGCGTGCGACCGGTCGCCGTTGAACTAGCAAAAAACGATGGGAAATACGCCAATCCATTAAAAAGTCACATTCTCACGTAAATGTTCGAAAATGTGACACATGGGCACACTTTTTCGCAAATTTTGTGCCGTAGTGTCACATCATTCTCTGCACTACATTGGTGTGACTAAAACCGTCGCTCAGCGTGCGACCGGTCGCCGTTGAACTAG
>CAZRMH010000039.1:0-12200 GCA_964600935.1 uncultured Candidatus Obscuribacterales bacterium | reverse complement strand
AAAATGTGACACATGGGCACACTTTTTCGCAAATTTTGTGCCGTAGTGTCACATCCTCATTCTCTGCACTACATTGGTGTGACTAGACCGGGCACAGGGTGAGCAGTCGCGTCTGGTCTGCTTTGAAGCCACTTAAATGATTTTTCGATCGAGCGGGCAATCAGTTTCGGATTATCCAGTTCTGAATTTACGCTGAATGTGAACGTTCTCGGCTTATCTGTCGCAATTGCGCCCAGAACGGGAAGTGTAGGCAAGTTCTCTAATCGGCCCAAGGTAACCATCTTCATAGCTTTCTGCAAAGTGAATTTGCGAGACACGTTACCGAGTCCACCGCCCAATCTACTGCCTGTAACTCGTGGAATTTTGCCGGCTATATCTAGTTGAACTTTGTTGTTCACTAGGTTCGCTGTGCCGCTTCCCCACATGCGCATATCTTTGCCGTTGAAACGCATTTCCTCAACCTTCAGCAATCCGTCAGCAAACGAAAATTTGTTGTTGAGTGAAGTGAACTCGCCGGTTCTTGTAGGCCAGACACTCTGCACCAGGTTATTGAAGTTGAAACCGAAGATACCTTGTGTGAGCAGGTTGTATTGGGTCAGCCGCGTTTCCAAGTCTGAGAATCGAGAAACAATTCCGTTCTCTACGTCGATGCGTCCGTGTCCTTTCAAATTTTTGATCATTTTGGGACGATCTTCGCCAAAGGTTTCAAGCACGATTGAGGCTTTGCCTTTCCCTGATATCTCGTCAGGTGACCCCATGAGTTCGTCGCCGATGCGAGCAGCCGAAACATCCGAGAATTCGGCGTTGAGCCATAGGTGGTTTTCTTCGGGATTGATTTTCCCGTTGAAAGTCATGACACCATCGGCGAGGCGGCCTTCACCTTTGTCAATCTTAAGTATCGGTTCTGACTTTCCATTTTCAACGATGTTCGTCAGATTGACGTGCGCCTTTAGATTGGTGATTGTAAGTTGACGAATTTTGACCGAATCGACTTCCAGGATCGAGTCGTTGGCTGGTTTTTCCGTCGACGCAGCAGTCACCTGGTCTGTTCTATTTGATGCTAGTTTTGCCTGCTCTGAAGTCGAGTTAGCTGTCGGTTCGTTCTTGGAACTAGCCGTCTCAATTTTGTCGTTTGCCCGTGATTTTGAGGCTGCTGTCGCTCCTAAAATCGCGTTTGCTTTTGTGCCTCGAGCAGTCCCGCTAGATGCGTTATCTTGAGGCTTCTCGCTTAAAATCGCGCCGCGACTGGTAGAAGATTTACCCTTTTGGGACGCCGATTGGATAGATGGTGGTGTTTCAATAGTCGGTATAGCTTCCTTGGAGCGGCCTGCGGTGGTGTTGGTGCTTCTTATTCTGCCGTTGAGACCGGCTATCTGAAAGGCTGCGACATTGATATCGTTGACGGTGACGTCGGTCAAGACTTTCGGATTTCGCAGGTCGCCTGCAACAGTCAGGAAACCACTGATGGTGCCTTCCACTTCTTTCGCCATAGCCGGATTGACCATGGCAATCAATGTATCGACGGGCGATTTTTGTGGGATTTTAAAGTTCAAAGTGACTGTGGGCGAAGGCTGCGCTCCTTCGGTTTTTATCGGTTTGCCAGTGGCAAGATTCGTTTCAATTTCCGGAAAAATTACTTGTCCATCCAGGCTGATCAGGGTTTGTCCGGCGAGAAGGTGAGTGTCACCAAGTTCGACCGATGATTTATTAAATCCGATTAGCCCATCCAGTGTGAGAGGGGTGTCTTCCGGTTGGTGCAGCTTTCCGAATGGACCTTCAACTACAAGTTTGTCTTTCTTATCGGCAATCAATGTGTACTGAATCTTGTTGTAGTCGAAATTACCCTGAACCTTAGCTCGCAGAGCCAACGCCCCTTTGCTCTTCACTTCAACTTTTGCGGTGTTCAATTCTTCGGTGACATGAGGTATAAGTTCGATCAGCTCTCGTGGAGCTAATTTCGCTGCAACCTCGGCTCGCCAGGATGGTGACTTGCTTCGATATTTGTCCACATAGCCATCTAAAGAAAACTTACTGCCGCGAACGTAACCGCTTAAATCCTGCAGCAGTAGCTGATCTCCCGATGCTGCAAAAATTCCTTCGACTTTCGTAATCGGATATCCAAAAACGTTTGCGCTCGTTTTATAACAACCCATAAGTCCATCGAAAACGACGTCGCCTTTCGGACCAATCAAGCAAAGCAAGTCACCGTATGCCTTTCCCGTGAACCCGGTGATCTTATACTTCGCCAGAAAATCGAGGTATGTTTTTCTCATAGGCGGAGGCATCGCCGTCGAGGAGAGGTAATAGTTGATGTCGGCAAGTTCGATGCTGTCGGTTTTTGCTTTGACGCGACTGAGAATGCACTCTTTGGAAACCTTATCGATCGTGCAGCTCGTTACGATGGTTTTTCCATTCGAAATCAGTGCCACTTCTCGCAGTATCAATTGATCCTTATCATAGAGAATTGTCCCTGACTTCGACCGCAGTGGTTTCGCCAATCCTGGTGGCTGGTAGTACAAATCGTCAGGTACGGCGCTGAAGAAAATGTTGGGATTAGTGCTAGTTCCAGAGACTTTCATCACGACATCTTTGACTCGCCCATATAATTGACGTTCGGTTAATACGGGCATTTGTTGAATCTGAAAAAGTTTCATCAACGTGCTCAGATGCTTCATGTCGAAACGCGTTGCATGGAGTGTCAAATCCACAACCGGGACTGCTTGAGCAAGTGCGATTCTGCCATCGAGCTGGAAGCTGCCTTCGCCCATATGCCCGGTTATCCCTGATAGCGTCAGCAGACCGTTGTGGTTGTTCTGGACTACTCCAACTGACCCATCGACGTTGTACAGCCGCAGAGAGTCGTCCTTGAGCGCGAAGATAGCGTCATGCAGGTTCAATTTCGCATCCAGCGCATAACGGTCGCCGTCGGTCTTCAGGTGCGCCGTTGCGCCAGCTGTTCCGCCGAGCGTGAAGCTGGTTTTTCCAGGTAACTTCATGTATCCGAGCAGCTGTTTATAAGCACTTTCGTTATTACTGATACCGACGCCGGTATCGCTTAACATGATCTTGTCGCCAATCACGGTGAAATCGCCTTTGTCGTTTTTCAGATCGAGCCAGCCGCTGGCATTTAGTTTCGTACCAGGCCCAACCAGTCGACCGTTGACAATCTCGATTCTGTCTGAGTTCTCGACTCGAATGTCGGTTTCGATTTTTGCTTGATTGCTCAGACCGATCGCGCACAATATTGGGAAACGCTGATTGGCTTTTGTCAGCATGTCCTTTATTGCCAGGTCTTTTGTTTTTAACTTTGTCGTTAGATTGGTGGCATTGGCGGTGCCTTCAATTTTGATCTCAATGTCAGCACTACCGGTAAGACGTGCTGGTTTCAATGTTTCAGTGAATTGGTTTAAACCTTTTGCATGCGACATCATCTCCGAATTTGGTTTCACCAAATCTTGTAATGCACCCAGATCAGGGAGGCTGCCGCTAACGTTTGCGTTCACCGAAGGAATTTTTGATTGCCAATTGGAAAGCGCGCCTGATGAGCGCATTTGCATTCCCCTGACCTTGAGCACCAAATCTGACCACATTAACTTACTGTTGCTGAGGTTGGCGGCCAATGAGGTCTGCGTTTTGCCAGCATTGAGCTGACCGAGTGTCGGATGGTTAATTTGTAAACCGTCTGCTGTCGTATCAATAGTAGCTTTGATGCCTTTATCGAACGTGCCATCAGCATCAATTTTTAAATCAAATAGTCCTTTGACCGGCTGTAATACGTCAAGCAATTCCGTTTCTACTTTTGGAACGGCAATCTGATAAGTTGGCGCAACACTGCCTACTACCGAGGTATTGATATCGGTTTTGGTGGCAATCTTTTTGATGATTGTCTTACTATTTTTCGGCGATTTTTGAGTTGTGTTTGCCACCACTTTCGTTTTTGTGTTGGTGATAACCTCATGTTTCTTCGCTGTTTCTCTGCCAATGACAGCCTTGTCATCAGCCTTCACTGCAGAAGCGACCGCGGTCGGGTCAGGTTCGACTTGGATCAGTTTGATCAGTCTTTCCAGGTCGCGCGGGTTTACTCGCTTTGCGTCAGCTTTAAATGTATAACGATTGTCTTTCCATTCAGCCAATTCCCCAACACCCAATCCATCCAGCCGGAACGTGCTTGAATAGTTCTTTGACGGCATAGCGAACGACAGGAAGAATGGCCTGGTTTTACCCTTCTTTGGGAAGTTCAACTTCAATTCGACCTTTTCTAATTGAACAGGTGCGATTCGCTTTTCGACGATTGGTGTTGACTCATCAAACACTCCGATTTTTCCGGATGTGAGTTGCAGTAGTCGAATTTCCGGACCGGGCACCAGTAGACCATCTATGTTCCAGCTGTCTTGTCCGACTTTGACAAGACGAAGATCGGCTTGGTCTGCCTCGATGTATGTGATGACGATTTCGTTTTTGATTAATCCGAGAACCGAAAATCCGATTTCACTGTGTCCAGCCGTCAGAAACGGCTCACCGCTAAGTTCTTTTACTGTCAAACTTTTTGTAGAAATTGCCAGACCGTTGAGCCCGATACTCCAGCTCATTTTGCCGAGTTTCACATCTCGATTGAAGGCAGCACTTAAAGTGCGTTCCGCGTAAGGCTTCGTCCAGTTCACGTTGTTTAAAAGCGTGACAACAAGGACCACTATTAAGCTGCCGAACCACAATAGAAGAAATCTTATGATGAACGAAATCGGACGGCCGGTGGTCGTCTCCTGTACTAATGCGTTCTCTTGTATTCCACCCTGCATTTGTCGCTTGGAGCCCTGACACCTCTGGTCATGATAAGCTAGAGAGACTTCAGAATAAGACTTTTAATTCCATGATGCGGTCGCGTAAGCAACATTTCTTTTTACTACTAGCGGTTTCCCTGAGTCTTTCGTGCTCGCAAGAAAAAGCATTTAGTCACGGTCTTAGTGATGGACTGCTTTCGGTTCCCGTGTGTTCCCGCGAATCGCTAGCTGGAGCAGAGATGTCCCCCGGTGCCCAAATTGTAGCTCAGAACGGCTCTTCTATTCTGGAAATTGAGCAAGGAAAAGTAGATCAGTCTGAAACCGGTACAAGCGACACCGATGATTCTCCTGGACTGCCGGACCGTAGTAGTCATCCGGTTCTCCAGTCATCGCCTGCACAGGAGCCTGTGGTTGCTCCCTATTCCGGCGATGCGAGCTCCACTCCGGTACAGGCAGAGCCACAAATCACCGAACCTTCTAATCGGATTCCTCGCAACATTGTTCCTGAACCTGCTCAGGATGACTCTGTTCAGAGTGGATCGCAAGTCAATGATGGCAATGATGGAACGCCGGTAGAAATCAGAAAAGCCGATGACGAGCCTCCGCCTAGCAAAGAGAAGAAATCTTCAAAGAAACAAAATAGTAAGAAAAGCAAAGTCAAAAAGGCGCTCGGTAAGGAAGATTCCGGGATGCCACCAGTTGCGCCGGCGATCAAAACCAGCACTCAGCCTGTGGAAGTTAAGGCTCCCGTGACTAAAGCCTCTGCTGAAGAGGCAATGCTGGCGCGCCTGGTCAGAGAATTAGAATTCGGTACTTTGCTCAATTCGATTTCGTTGTTGAACCAATTGGTTTCGACGTATCCCGAAGACCCTGACTATACCTCGCTCCTCGCCATGGCGATTCGCTTGCGTGATGGTGATGTCTGGTATCAATACTCGAGAAAAGTCGATATGAAAGAGGATAAAGCGGCGAAGCCATCAGCGCCCGTGCAGATCATGAAACCGACTTCTAACGAATCAGTAAATGAGTTGAAGAAGTCTTCGTGGTTCCTCATCCGGTCCGTGAAGCGGTAGAGTAGGATGTGACACTACGGCACAAAGTTTGCGAAAAAGTGTGCCCCGGTGTCACATTTTCGAACATTTGCTTGAGAATGTGACTTTTTAATGGATTGGTGTATTCTCGATATTCTTTGCTAGTGACTGCCCGTTAAAACACCGCGGCGTGGTTGGGATGGAACTCGAACTCGCCTGTGAAATCGTTCCTGGCCAACTGTTTCCTCAGGCAGGTTTAAACTCTCGCGTGTTTGAACCTTAGATTCGCGCACTTAAAACCGTCGGCAACATAAAATGCCAACCAGTTAGTCAGCGGCGTGTTCCGCTCTTTCCTTTATCGAAATTCTTGCTGTTTCGAGCGTTTTATCAAATAGTTCTGCCAGTGGGGTGTTCGCGTCGCGCAAACCTGCCACCACTTCTTCTGCCCAGTCCAAGTATTCAACCATCCGTGCCATTGTCCAAAACGCAGGAGGGCAGTCGCTTATGTCTCTAACGTTACTAATCTTGTCAGCCATCTTGATGCATTTTGCCGAATTCGATTTATGTGGTGCGTTAACAACCTGCAGTCGTTTTCGCTCTCTCTTCGGCAGTGATTTGTTGTCGGTGCATTCGAGAACAAGCTTGCAGATTTTAGAGCCGAACAATCGCTCTATGTCCTCAGCTGTTGCCTCTGTATCTTCAACTGTGTCGTGCAATATCGCGGCCGCTAATGTACTGGCATCGCTGATACCGCCAGTAGTAGCAAGCATTCGAGCCACATCAATCGGATGGTTTATATAAGGCGTATCCTGATTGTCTTTTCTTCGTTGTTTCGAATGCATCTTAGATGCATAGGTCAATGCTTCGAAGATTGTTGCTAAATCTGATTTTTCATTCGTCATGGCATACTCCGTCGCTTAGAACTTTGCCATCACTCACGGTGGCATCAAGAAATATGGTTGTCGTAAGCGTATTTTACCATCGCTGCTCGACTACCGAGACCGAGTTTCTTTCTCAAGCGTGAGACGTGCACTTCGACTGTGCCTTCGGTTATGTGAAGCGATTCTGCAATGTCTCGGTTCGAAAGACCCAGTGAAACTTTTTTCAGAACTTCGACTTCACGCGTGCTCAATTGAATTCTGATTCTCTCTCTGCTTTCGGTGCGTTCAGTCAGTTCTTTCGTTGATTTTACAACGTCGTTGAGTTGCGTGCAGAGGTCCGTAAGCTTATGAATACTTGTGCTCTGCGCTTCTACAATTTGATGCAGTTGGGCTTGACTCAATGCGATCGCAAATTGGTTCGCGATGCGCATCAGTAAGTTAATTTCACTAACTGCCCACAAACGCATCGAGTCAGTTTGGTCTAGATGCAGAAGACCAGTGAGTTTTCCACGGTACAAAAGTGGCACCATAATCATCGACTGAATGTCGTATGCCACCATCTCCGGACGCACGTCTTGCGCGAAACTAAAGGTATCGTCCTGTACAACCACGAGTGGACGCCGTTCTCCGATATCTAGGAGAACATCATGGTAGTGCTCGAATAGTGGACTCTTATTAGAAAACGGAGTGACATTATCCTGTGTCATCTGGCGTTTGATGCGCATGCTGCTTTCCGGTCCATCGCACAGACAACAGATCACGCGCGAAACTTTCAGCTCTTCAAGTAGATTGCGGCAAGCATTTTCCATGGTGTCAGCCAGATCGAGTGAACTATGAATACTGACAATCAATCTGTTGAGAAGTGCTTCATCACGGGATGCTTGTTCGACGCGATTGTACATTTCGCGCAAGTTTTCGAGCAGCATCGAACGCTGCAAGTTAGTTGTAATGGTTCTTGGTAGAAAGCGCTGATATTCACCAATCTTTGGCAAATAATCCATCGCTCCTGATTTCAAAATCTTTAGAGCGAGCTCAGGGCTGTCGATTTCAGTCATCACCACGATCGGACAGTTGGGATGAATCTGAATCAAACTACGGATCAGCTCTTCACCTGCCAAATCCGGGATGTCGTAATTCATAACTACGACGTCGTATTCTCGTTTTGCGAACTTGGCAAGCCCATCTTCGCCGCAGGACACCGAGTCTACGTCGTAAAGGGGGGATTGCGAAACGATTGCTCTGGCACACTTTTTTCTATCCTCATCTTTGGGTTCGATGAGAAGAACGATCCGCTCCCGATGGTGCTCTGCGGGATGTGGGCTCTCTGGAGCCGTTACGTTCGATTCGGATTCCATTTTCGTTTTGTTCTTACTGAGTTCACTGGTGACGGTCTTGCGATTTCCTCACCATGGTTTATCGGCATTTTTCAGCTTCCTTACCATAGGAATTCCCATATTGAATTACCGTCTAACCTATAAATCTCGCACTTACTGTACTGATATATATTGATTATTGAACTGTTTTGAAGCCTCGTTTGATTTGTCGACCATCCCTCACCAAGCCCCCCACTATGTGAGACACGCCTTTCAAACAGATGAGGAAGTTACTAGAGGCAGCCCCTGGAGGGCTGCCTTAACTTTTGTATCTAACTTTTGCTTCTAGTCCTGGATGCCTGCATTGCCGGACATGCGCACTGGCTGTCTGCCGCGTTGGACGTAAACGTTTTCAATTTTCTTATGGGCAGAACCGGGATGCTCGCTCAAATCGGCTGTGTAAGGAAACGCTTGAGGATTGAAGTCCAATTTAGGAATTCTCTCGCCGTCGCCATCGAAAAACTCTCCGGACAGTTCGTAGTCGCCTTCTGGAAAGGCTTGCACCGTGGGATTTAAGAAGTAACCGACATGAGTCCCGGTTGGGGTGTAAACATTAACTTTGACGTCGCTCATAACTTGTTTTCTGCTCCCAAATTTTCGGCCGCACTCAATGTACGTATTATTGTCCCCTCTTTTCATCAAATCCTGGTTTCAGATTAAGAAAGAGTCCTAATCAACATTGTTGAAATTTGTTTGATGGGCATAACAGATGAGTTAGACTATTTTCCGTTAGAACGTGATTCACACTTGCATCTTTGGAAGAGTGGATTCACAATTACTAATGGATGCTAATGAGGAGTTCGAAAAATGGCATACACCATTGTGGCTGATGTCTGCGAAGGAATAGGCGATTGTATTCCGGTTTGTCCCGTTGAGTGCATTCACTGGGCTGATGGCAAAACCAACGCCAAGAGCACTGCTTACACATATATTGATGATTCAACATGCATCGATTGTGGAGCTTGTCTCTCGGCTTGCCCAATTGAAGGCGCAATTCTCGACGAGTGGAAACCAGAGCTACAAAAGCCCTAGTCCGTTCAACTGACAGAACAACTAAGTCTGACCTTCAGGTCTTTCGACTCATTGAGCCGTTGGACCTGTTGTTGTTTTTAAGCAGAAACTTGCAAGCTATGGCAAGGTTCTATGCGACATTCATTAGGAATTGTTGATAGTCAAGCGCCTTGTATAAATGCCGGATATACAATCGATCCGTAAGTCATTAAAGGTGGAACCCGGTTATGGATAGCAAAGCGTCATTGCCACGAGTCGTTGTTTCTCTGATTGTGACAGTCATATTGGGTTTTGGGTTGTTCTTCTTGTCTAAGATGTTGGGTCAATAAAATTGGCTTTCGGACAATCGACAGTCTTTCGGACGAGTCCTATTTAATCAAACGATACCGATCGACCAGAAATCGGCAAGGCGTTCGTCCATTGCCAGTAACCGCTGTTCAAGAAGGGAACGGAAATATTCGCGACTTTCATCATTTAGATTTTCGCCAAGATGAATAGGTTCTCCGAAGATGTAGACCATTCGCGAGTGTAAATGCGGAATCATGTAGCTGTCCCATGACTTCTTTATGTTCGTCTTGCTTCTGCCATCGCAAACGACCGGCACTATTGGCAGATTACTTAGTTCGGCAACGCGGATTATTGATTTCTTGACAATGCGGTTGGGTCCCCGAGGACCGTCAACGTTGAAAAGCACGCAGCGTTCGTCTTTGCTTTCTTTGACGAGTTCACGACCCGCCTTAACCCCACCGTGAGTGCTCGAACCGCGCACTGTGCCGAAGCCCATGCGGGCAGCCGCTCGACCGATCATTTCTCCGTCGCGACTGTTGCTTGCGATGGTTGTCATGCGAGAGCGTGGAGCCAGTGCCATTAATGTGGACATCTGTCCGTGAAAGTAAGCAAAGAGGCAGGTCTTCTGGTCCTCTATATTGACGGGGTTGCGACTCATGTTAACCGCAACTACATAAGGTTTAGCGCCTGGGCTGATCACGGCTGTGGTGCGCCAGGAATCGTCCAGCATCGTGACGCCGAAATCTATCAAACTGGCAAATCCCTCGACGCGAAATTCGTCGAGTATTGGATATTTAAGAAAGAGATCACGGAAGCGGAAGCGTTTTGTTTTACCCATCCCAGTCACCAGGCTGTGTTCAAGAAGTGTAACTTCAATGCAATAAGAACTTACACTCTCTAAGGACCGCTAGTCATCATATGTTATGATCAGCTTTGCGAAAATGAGAACTATAACTTAATTGGAATGAAGTAATGGGACTTGCTGTAGAGAAAAAGAAAGACATAATCGATACCAACCGCGTCCATGACAAGGACACCGGCTCGCCGGAAGTTCAGGTCGCGATGCTCACCGAGCGTATCAACGAACTCACTGGCCATTTGAAAGCCAATAAGAAAGACTTTCAAAGTCAGCGTGGGTTGTTGATGATGGTCGGCAAAAGACGCCGTCTTTTGCAGTATTTGAACCGTGAAGATCACGGACGATACAAAAAATTGATCGAAAAATTAGGTTTGAGAAGATAACCAGTCAGGCGGGCACAAAGCTCGCCTGTTTTGTGGAATCGCTGAGTTTTCGTCAGGCGAAACTCAAGCCTACTTGAGACATCAATCAGTGAAGAAGCAAACTGTGCGGGCGGCCTTTGCGGGCTCTCGGGCAGTTTTTGCCTTTTTCGAGATTTTGCCGCGCCTGAAAAAGAGTTTGAGTAAATAACGTATTCGCTTAGAGGTAACGGTTGTGCAAATGACTGAACAAGCTATAAAAGATGTGGAATTAGAAATTGATGGCAAAAAGATCGTCATCAAAACCGGTCGTTTAGCCAAGCAAGCCAGCGGCGCTTGCGAAGTATATTGTGGTGACACGATGGTCTTGGTCACCTGCACAGCCGGCAACAATGCTCGTGACGGAATCGATTACTTTCCACTTCTAATCGATTACGAAGAAAAACTCTATGCCGTCGGTCGCATCCCGGGCAGTTTCATGAGACGGGAAGGCAGAGCGCCTGACAAGGCAATTCTCATCAGCCGTTTGATCGACAGACCGATCCGTCCATTGTTCGATTACACCTATAGAAAAGATGTACAGATCGTCGCCACCACCATGAGTGCAGATCAGGAAAATCCACCGGATGTTCTGGCGATGCTCGGAGCTTCAGTCGCTACTTGCCTCGCAGGGCTGCCATTTGCAGGTCCACTCGGAGCTGTTCGAGTTGCTCGAGTCAAAGGCAAGCTCGTCGCTAATCCTACATATGAACAACTCGATGAATCCGATATGGATATTGTTGTTGCCGGAACCGAAGATTCGATCATGATGGTTGAAGCCGGTTGCCAATTAGTCACTGAGCGCGATGTGCTCGCTGCTATCGATTACGCTCACAAGCTGATTAAGAAGCAAGTTGAAGTGCAAAACGAATTGGTGAGAGCACTCGGTATCGAGAAAAAAGCTTATGAACAACCACCTAAGAATGATGCGTTAAACGAAATCATCCATTCGAAAACAACAGAACATCTGAAAAAGTCGATGGATCGGGTCACCATCAAATCAGTCAGAGCCGCCAGTATCGAAGCCGCTTTGAAAGCCGTCACTGATACGATCGCTGAGCTTCCCGAAGATAATGAACTCAAGAAAGTTTCGATGAACACCATCAAAGCTTACTTGGAAGAGTACGAAGCAGAATTGATGCGTGCCCAGGTTTTGGAAACCGGTGTTCGGGCTGACGGTCGTAAATGCGACGAAATCAGACCAATCACTTGCGAAGTCGGTGTGTTGCCGCGAACTCACGGAACCGGATTGTTCACTCGTGGGACTACTCAAGTATTGTCAGTTGCAACACTCGGTATCGCCGGTGATGCTCAGAAACTTGATTCGATCGATCCGCAGACTGAAAAACGTTGGATGCATCATTACAATTTTCCCGGCTTTTCAGTCGGTGAAGTCAAACCGATGCGTGGACCAGGTCGACGCGAAATCGGACACGGTGCACTTGCTGAGCGCGCGATTGCTCCAGTGCTACCTGATCAAGCTTCGTTTCCTTATACGCTCCGTGTCGTTTCTGAAGTTCTCGAGTCCAATGGTTCGACATCGATGGCTTCAACATGCGGCTCCAGTCTGGCTTTGATGGA
>CAZRMH010000038.1:0-29985 GCA_964600935.1 uncultured Candidatus Obscuribacterales bacterium | reverse complement strand
GGCGATAAGCTCATCAGCGCTAGGAAAATCGATTCCGTAATAACATGGATTGTTGATTGGCGGGCAAGTCGAGACGAGAGTGATTTCTTTAGCGCCAGCGCTCCGAACCAGTTTAACCAGTTGTTTAGCAGTGTTTCCGCGGACGATTGAATCATCGACGATCAAGCAGCGCTTGCCCTCGAACTCATCCATAATCGGGAATAGTTTTCGTCGAATAGCTTCCTGTCTGGTTTGTTGGTCGTCGAGAATGAATGTTCTATTAACGTATCTGTTCTTGATCAACAATTCTCTAAACGGAAGTCCCATTGCTTCCGCGATAGCAATTGCTGATGCACGGCTGGTTTCCGGAACTGGAACAACCATGTCCGCAGTCACGCCTGACTTCTTTAAATGCTCGGCGAGCAAAAGTCCCAAACGGAATCGAGCTTTGTAAACAGACTGTCCAGCGAATTCGGACTCCACTCGAGCAAAGTAAACCCACTCGAACATACAAGGCGAGGAAGATTCTCTCTTAATCGTTTGCCGAGTAACTTTGCCGTCGTGAGTTATGTAGACAGCCTCGCCCGCGTCGAGTTCAGCGATGTCACCGAAGCCGAGAAATCTGAGAGCAACTGTTTCGCTAGCAAGAGCGTAAATTGTTTCTCCCATTTCATTGACCTTGGTACCCATCGCCAGAGGGCGGATACCATGCGGATCTCGGAAGCCGAGCAGATCGCCTTCTTTGGTCAAGCAGACTACAGAATAGCTGCCAACCAGATCATCCATGAGTTTAGCCAACGCTGGAAAGACTGTTGCTGAGCTGAGCTCGCCAGTTCCTTTTAAATGATCGCTGAGCAATCTCAAAATCAATTGTGAATCGGAGACGATTTCTTTGTTCTTCGATTCTTCGGTGGCGAGCCACTTGTCGCGCAGAGCATAGAAATTGACGATATTTCCGTTGTGACCGAGTCCGATGCCACTATCGGAATCGAGGAACGGTTGAAGCAGATTCGGGTCGTTTCTGCCGACAGTCGCATAACGCGAGTGTCCAAGCGCTGCTTTGCCTTTCAGCGCTTGAAATGACCGTTCCGAAAAGACCGTATCAATGAGCCCGCTGCCCTTTTGGATATGAAAACCAGGCGGGTTCTTGCCGTCGACCGTCATGATACCGGCGCCATCCTGCCCCCGGTGCTGAAGGTTCATCAGGCCGAAGAACACTTCGTAGGCTGAGCCGACGGTTCCAGTGATTGCTATGATGCCACACATATCAGAATTCCAATGGGATTCAGTGGTTGGTTCGGGTTGCTAGCGGGCTTTCGCCGTTTAACACCGATCAGCAACTGAACTGCGCGGATTCGACACGCCTAAAGCTTACGCGATTTTCAGACTGGGGAGAAACGTCTGCAGGGTTTTTTTATCTTAGGTTGTTACAAAGGCGGCTTTCTATGCCATATCTCTAAGTGTCGATGTTGGGGCGTAATCGCTATGCGTTGGTTGTAGATCATGCGTCTTTGCGTATCCAGAACTGGTTGGCGCAACAAATTTATCGTAAGCGAAAAGATCGACCCGTGTGCAGGATCGATCTTTTCTATCCGAGATTGGCATCGAGAAAGCTTGTCAGTTCAGGGACGGCTCAGCGGCTGCACTCGGAACAGCCGGCCATCTGACTCCAGGTTATTTGTCCGCTTCGGCACGATTCAGGTCTTGTTGAAACTGATTGAGTTTATTCGCAATGCACTGCATGTCCTTGGCTCCCAGCCCATTGTGGTCACAGCGAAATTCGTCCTCTTGAGCTTTAATTCCATCGAGGTCGCGACGCATTTGCGCAAGCTCGTTCGAATCGATCATTCCCCGGTTGTATGCTCTATTGAGCTTCTGCTCGAGTCTGTTCTCCGTTTGATGGATTGGACCTTTGACCGGTTGCCAGTTGTCGTAGTCAAAGCGCGCTTGGGCTGGGAGCCCGCAGATAAGGATGGTTCCGAGTGCGACGGTCAAGCTTGTTGCTCTGGTCTTCGTATATAAAGTATTCATCGCTCTGTCCTCTCTACTAAGTTTGTCTCGGTCGACATGTAACCATCATGTCCGAGGCAGGCGTAAAGAAGACGTCAAAGATTTCTGTCCGATCGTTAAAATCGATTCTTGTATTCGGTTGTTGTATTTTCGATGTCGTTATATTGATTCGTTTTGTTTGCTGCTGAAACCTTTTGGTGCTTCGAAACTTTCATGCCTGTCTGGACGCCACATAATCGCTCGCTAGACATCTGGGCTACCACTAAATTGAGCGGCTGAACGTTTGAGTCGGTATCGGTCTGCGAATGCGAATCACGCGTTAAGTATCGGGCGGCTGCTCGTTCCGAACAGCCCACTTGCCCATTAGCTCGCAGGCAACTTCGACCATGTCAGGATCAAATTCATTTATATGGTGTCGAAAATTTTCAAAACGCGAATCGGTTTTCAAATTTTCCAGAATTGCCTCCAGCGATTGCCCGCTAGAAAGAAGCTCAGCAAGGGCGGCTTGGTAAATGGCAATTTCTTGTTCGTCAGGCCTAAGGTCTCGTTCGTCAGGCATAGCAGACCTCCAGAATCTCTCCCATTGTTTCGAAGTCCTCTCGAAATTCCTGCTGCGATTCGGTATCCATCATTGTATTTGCGAGTCTTTCCAAAATCACAAATTCAATGTTCGGACAGAGTTTGATCGCCAGTGTTGCGAGGTTGAAAACCTCCTGAGGCACCGCGTCATCGTGCGTATCGCGTCTAACTTTGTGTCGTTTTCCAGAAACTGAAGCACTCCAGGAACCGCCTGAGATATGGAGTTCACGTACTTTTGAAAGTGGATAGGACTTTAGAAGTTCAAGCTCGCTGACTCCAAAGTTTTCAATTTGACAGTAGGTATTGTGTAAATCGAGCAACAAGAAACCATCCACCGGTGCGAGCAGCTGATTGATGAATTCGCCTTGTTTTTTTACTTCGTCCAGGCAGAATGCGAATGCTAAATTCTCCAGTCCCACTGGGCGCTGCGTGGCATCGGAATACCGCTTCATCAT
This sequence comes from uncultured Candidatus Obscuribacterales bacterium, assembly GCA_964600935.1. GTDB lineage: Bacteria > Cyanobacteriota > Vampirovibrionia > Obscuribacterales > Obscuribacteraceae > JADYXR01. Next base: position 26,962 of record CAZRMH010000038.1, on the reverse strand, counting down.
CTCCTGTCCGAGGCGCAATGATACTTCATTGAGTGGTACCGATAGTGGTGCTCCATGTTTGATCGGTCCTGCTTCGGAGTAACCAAAATGTTCTGATGCATGGACGTAGTTTCTTGTTTTAAACTCTTTGCGTGCATACTCTAGCCACATTTTTTGCCGCTCAGAAAACCGGGCAGAGAGCGGCGAGAGGTTGACTCCATGCCCGGTCAGTGCGTCACGTTCGGCATACTCGTTTAGTAGATCCTCGCACCATTCATCGACGACCACACCGTTGAGTGGAAAGTCGAAACTCCATTCCAGAACCTCGACGAGGTTTTTTTGAAACAACTCATGTGTCGCAGTCTGAAAATCTTCGGTCGGCATTACCGACAATCCGAGCTTAGGTTTGTTTCCACTCATCCAGTTTTTGTTCCTTAAGAACGCCTTGCAAAGCCGTTCTCCGGCGGAGTTCCTGTTAGCCCATCCCGCATGCAAATGCCGGTAGCGAGGCCGGTTTCCACCAAACAACCATACCGCATCCGCCGCGATGTGGGTACAAAATGCTGTCGTCATTGATGCCGACTAATTCGAAAACAATCTTCTTTTCTTTATCTGCGAGATCTGTCTTTCCTAGGTTCTTGTACCAAAGAGCTAAATCTCGATGAGCCTTTCGTCTTGTATGAGTGGCCCCGTTTAATTGATCCGCTATTGCGACGCCTCTTATTCGAAGTTTCTCCGCATTTTTGAATTCGTCATCGCTGAAGGCGCCGACTAATATTGGCACTGCTGACTTCGAATTCGGATTTGCGTCCCCGATTGGCAGATAGATGAATCGATTGGACATTAGGTTTAAAACAGAGGTCGCCGCGCTTATCGCCTGTTCGTTAACCGGAGATGCTGCTTTCTCGCACGTTTGTATGTAGCTTTCCAAAGCCTCTTCGCACTTCTTTGCTCCAGTCTCGTTTCCCGCTTGTTCAAAAAGAAGCGAAGCAGCGAAATACAAATTGATGCTCGAGGGTCTGTCGGATTTCTCCAATTGTGTTAGCGCCTGCTGTAGCGCAGTGTTTGCAAGAGTTTCATTCCAGCGGCTTTTTGCGTTCACGTTCTCTGTGTTCTTGATTTTTGATTCGTTGTTTTTCCGATTAATGTTTTGCAGAAAAACCTGGTCGATAAAGTAGTCTTGGAGCTTCGCGTATCTCTCTGCGTTACGCGCAGAGAAGTCGCCTCGTTCGGTCGTTGCGCTTTTGAATTGTTCTTCAACCTCACTAGTAGACGGATTGTTCAAGTACGAACTCGCGAGCTTGAGCAGGTAAAACGCCCGGACGTCATAGCCGAGCATCACGTTATTGGCGATTTGTTGTGCGACTGAACCTGACGAAGCTGAACTCGACGAAACGACAGCTTTTTCTGGTTCCGCCTGCACTGGCGTCCCAATCATGCCGCTGGCGAAAACAATTGCCATTAAAACTTTTTGTCGCATTGTTCCCCGTCTTCGAGCAAGCTTTATGACTGAGTACAGCCATTCAGGCGATGTCTCGTTTTTTATTGGCGAAGGTCTTCGATCAGTTCTTTCTGAGTTAATTCATAATAGCCTAGTTGCAGTTAGCTTGTTATGTGAGGCTCCAGGTCTATGGACTGAGTCGTGTTTGGAGTATTTTCTCAGGTCTGCATTGGGATATAAATTTTTGCACTGCCTATGGTATCTCATTCGATTGCGTATACATTGAGTTTGGCTCGGCGTAGCCTACCCCATGCCGCAAAATCTCGCTCCTCCAATTCTAGCTTGCCACCAAACAACGGAACCGCACGTGATCGAGGTGGGATTTAGAAAAAGGTCATCTCTAGCGCCCACTAGTTTAAACAAAATCTCCTTCTGCTGTTCTGCAAGATTGGTCTTGCCCAGCTTCTGATACCAAAGAACCAAATTTCGATGTGCTTTTCTTCTATGATGATTGTCTTCTGGTAAACGGTCAGACATTGCCAGCGCTCTTAGCTTGAGTTTTTCGCTTTCGTTGAAATCGACTACTGTGCAGGGACGGACACCCTCTGACCTTGCCGAGCCCCATCCGCCTCTACCTTTATCGTGCTGATAGGGAATTTCGACCTCTATAATTTGATTCGCCATTGCGTTCAAAACTGACGCCGCACCCTTGATCTGCTCTTCATCAACCTTTGGATTTTTCTCGCAAGCCTGAAAGTTTTGTTCAAGAATTTTATTGCAGTTGTTAGCTTGAGCAGTGTCTCCTGTTTGTTCCAACAACTTAGACGCCAGAAAGTACATATTAACCTTTGCAAACTGGGCTGAGCTTTTTTCCAATTCATTTAAGGCGCAGCGGATTGCTAACCCCGCGAGGAGTTTTTTTTCCGCCGTCGTCGATGGAGACTCCGGTTTTTGATCTATCTGAGGATTACGGTAACGCCTTTTAGCGAAAGGATCGTCAAGCCAGTTGCCCAAAGCGTTCTCCCAGGCTATGGAGTTCTTATACGAATATTTTTCAGTCTGCAAATTTGCATACTGCGCTTCTACCTCCTCAGCCGTATTGCCTTCGGAGAGATAGTCGCGCGCAAGGCATAGCAAGGAGTAGGCGCGATTTTCAGGTGAAACCTTTGAATTGTGTGAGATCTTCTGGACGAGTGACTCTGTAGTCTCGATTGCCGTTTTGCATTCTGCGGCGGGCGCGGCACTCATGATGCTGCCTGCGAAGACGATTGCTAGCAGTGCTTTTCTGCGCATAGCCAAGTTCCGAAAAAAAAACGGTGCGATATCTAACTCAATGGTATCTCAATGGAACCGCCTGAGTCTAGTTATTTATCGTGCGAAAGTCTTTCACAAGCGATGGGAGGAAACAGCATCGCGATTGCATTCGCTGTCGGTTTGTGAGAAAACTCTAGACGAATTCATTGGCAATGAACATAATAAGTTGCCACCACTTTCGATCACAGATGCCTCAATTTGATCCCTACCAGATGATTGCCCGCAGACTGTCAAAGGACAGCTTTGCACGTCGTGATTTGCTTACCGTGAGCACGTTCATGGTCGAGGATATTGAGCGGCTGATAGGTCCTCGACTATCCGATAAGGTTTATGAGTTCACTGGAATTTATTTTGCTTCTTCGCATCCGCAAATGGAGTATAGGAAGAAGGGGTTCAGGCACCTCACTAAGATCCGGTTAGCCGCAGGTTCTTCAAAAGATCCAGGTAATGCATTGTGGCAACTTGCGCATGAATGTGTGCATCTGATTACGCCTTTTGGTGGTTCCACTGTCTTAGAGGAAGGAATCGCATGTTGGTACCAAGAACGGTGGGTGGACAAGATCCCTCAGGTCTTCCCCGAGTGGGTTAAAACGCGCCGCAAAGCTGGTTATTTCCCTTCGTATGATGAAGCTTACTCTCTCGTCGATGCGTTGATGACAACAGACCCTGAGGTCATGAAACGACTTCGCAAAAGCGAACCTGTGATAAGCAAAATCTCTGCGGAGTTATTGAAACAAGAGGCGCCCTGGCTGAACAAAGCAGTCGCACGCAAGTTAGCGGCGCGGTTTAAGAGGGGGCGACCTCGGAGAGTCACAAACCAATCTGCATCAATCTCGACACCGGTAGCGAATGCAGTGGCACCGAGCAAAATGACATTAGAAGAATCGTCTGAGGCGCGAACTGAAAGCGGGCAGGAGTTGTCTCAAGAGATTTCGTTTGATCCGCGCACCAGTGAAATTAGCCGCCAGGCAGCAAGACTGCACATTGGTATGGAGCTGATTCCGGCGCGACTCGAGCGATTTGATATCCCCGTCGATGATGTTTATGCCGCTTTCAAGGAAACCTACGGCGGCAAGATTCTTCGGCTCTAATCCTAACGCCTAACTTATTGTTCGATGGCGTCAGCGCGTTTGTAATAGCCGCTTGCCTGGTCTTTCTTTGATTGGACATCGGAAATTCTAGCGAGTTGAATTAGCGTTTCAAGTAGCAGAGGATTTTCGGAACCGAGTTCGTGCTCTTTTATCTCCAATGCTTTGACCAGCATGTTTTCCGCCGAGTTGTACTCGCGACGAGCGAAGTATACCATTGCCAATCCTGCTAATGTTTCTGCCACCAATAATGGTGCACAGCTTTCGCTGTCTTGTTGAATTTTGAGTGCGCGCTTATATTCTGATTCGGCGATGCTGTAATCCGCTGTTGATTGGTGCAAACTGCCGAGTTCGAACAGCGTCAATGCGACCTTGTCGTGGTTTATGCCATGCAGATTTTCTTGCATCTCGAGGGCCTGATTTAGAATCATGCCAGCCTGATCGAATTCGCGAGTTTCCCTTAACAGAGAGCCTAGACTAAACATCGCGTGTGCAACCTCTGGTGCTGCAGAACCGCGTGTTTGTTTGTGGATTGCCAAAAGCTTGCGGTAATGCGCTTCCGCTTCATTATATTTGTGCAGGTCGCGTCTCAATTGAGCTAGTTTTTCAAGCAGCATAATTGCATCCGGGTGTTTGCTGCCCATAAACGGTTCCGTCAATTGTAAGCTGCGAACGTAAAGTCGTTCTGCTCGTCGATGCAATCCCCGAGCCAATCCCAGGTCGGCAAGTTCGCTCAAACACATGCGAATCTCAGGGTGAGGCATCACATTTTCTTCCGACAAAATTGCGATTGCGCGTTCTAAGTAAGGCTCGAGAACCTCTGGAGTCCGCCATTCACTCAGGCTCTTCGCCTTTCGTCGTAAAACGAGCGCCACACACTCGTGCCATTTATTGGTCCCATGTTCGGCAAGCTGAAGTGCTTCATCGATCAGCTTTAAAGTTTTCTTCTGATCGCCTTGAAGCGCATATAGAATGGCTTTTTCAGAGATGGTGACTGCGTAATCAAAGTAACTGGTGCCGAAATCTTGTTTCTGCAACGCCAAGGCTTGGTCAAAACGAATCTGCGCTTGGCGCCATTTTCCTTCGCCTCGATAGAAAATTCCGATCTCTACTAATGTGGTTGCAATCTCCCGAGAACCTGATGTCAGCTTGCCTTTCTGCAGCGACAGCAGACGTTTCCAGCATTTTTCAGCCTTCTCGAAATTGCCTGCCAATAGATTGGTTTCCACTTGCCGTGATGTCAGAAAACGCAGCATAGCGATGTCGTGTGGTGCACTAGTCAGCTGCACATCAAACGCTCTGGTCAGGAGCTTGTCAGCGCCTACGTAGTCGCCGATTCCCTGAATGAGATCAGCTTTTGAAACGAGGTCGCCCGGCCCGTCAAAGTCTGACATGAGTTCTCCGGTTTCCAAAAATTGCCACTTGTCACTTTGTTCTAATTTTCAGTATACACGCGGATTGAAGTTGTGAACGAGAGCGACTAGGATAATAAACCAACGACTGCCGGAGGGTGTGGATGCGTAGGCGGGGACTGGAATTGGTTAGCTGCGGTGGATTTAGTTATGGAACCGAAAGACGTCAAAAAATTAGTTAAGATGGCGGAAAACGGCGATGCCCGCGCTCAATTTAAGCTCGCGTTTCTACATCTTAAAGGCGACAGCGTACCGCGTGACACGGCTCGTTGTGCGTATTGGTACAAGAAGGCGGCTGAGCAGGGTATGGTCAGCGCACAATACAATCTGGCCGACCTGTACCTTCGAGGTGCAGGCGTGGCGCAAGATTACTCAGAGGCGCGGCATTGGTTCGAGCTAGCTGCAGAGCAAGGCGACGTCGATGCGCAATTCAACTTGGGCTTGATCTACACCCAGGGTAAAGGTGTGGAGCAATCGGATACGGAAGCATTTAGGTGGTTTCTGAAGGCTGCGGAGAATGGCTCTGCCAGAGCTATGTACGATGTCGCGACGATGCACCTCGACGGAGTTGGAACAGAACAAGATTCGGGTTTGGCTAAGGTGTGGTTCGACAAAGCCGCTCAACTTGGGGTTCTGCGTGCCGTAGATATGTTGGCTGATTGCGAGGAGGTCGAGTGAAAACCCCTGTTTATGGTCCTGGTTTGTTGGAACGGAACTATTCGTTTTGAAGGAAAAGGATTGGCTATTAGCGAGAACCGTTGTGTTCCACAGATCAAATCTGCTAAGCGTTGGAAAGGTTAGGGTTTTGGAAGCAAAGACGGCGGCTTAATCGTGTTTTTGAAGAACTCGAAAACTGCATTCACATTGCTTTCTGTCATCGGCACATGATTATCGCCGTTTACTTTTATGAGCTGATTTTTTACGCCCTCTGCGGTTAGTTTCTTGGCGAAGTTGTTGCTCTGTTCAAAGGGAACTACAGGATCTTCTAGCGAGTGAACGATTATAAAAGGTGGATCGTCTTTGCTGGCGTAAAATGTCGGACTTGCACTTTTAGCTAACTCGAGATTGGCTTCTGGTGTGCCGCCCAGTAGTTCGTTGATGAATTGTTCTGGTTTCGATTCGCGGAATCTTGGTTGCATGGCTTCTTGATTGAATGTGGTCAAATCGGTTGGACCACACCAGTCAGCAACAGCTTGCACGGCGCTTGATTGATCGGGATTGCCTTCGTCGCCTTCCAGTTCCTTTACACCACCAGTAGTGCCCAGCATGGCTGCTAAATGTCCGCCTGCTGAAACGCCCCAGACGCCAATCTTGCTGGCGTCATATGAATATTCGGCTGCATGGGCACGCAGCCAGCGAATGGCGGCTTTGCAGTCATAAATCTGAGCGGGATAAATTGAGGTGGTGCTAAACCGATAGTTGATGGCGGCGACTGCGAAACCTTGATTGGCTAGTGCCATTGCGGGACCGTCTTTCTTGTCGCCCATCTTCCAGGCTCCGCCATGAATCCAGACAACCAGAGGAAGTCTTTGTTCTGCCTTACCGCGCGGCAGATACAGATCCAACTGTTGTCTAGGATTTTTTGAACCGTCAACATACGATATGTCGTGGACGATGCGGATTCCGGTAGGTTCATCCGTATCGTGCTCTTTGGTAACGAATGGAAGGAGTGCTACCAGTAGTAGTGTCAAGATTACGATGATGTTTCTAAGCATCCGGCTCGATCTCTTCTAAGGAATCCGCGTAATTGCGGCGACTGTGTTGATGCTCTCGGCTCTGGTGACTGCGATTGCAACTGTCTCTGTGATATTTGGTTGAGTTTGATGTCATTCAGCCCAGCCGTTTACTCGGTGGAAGTCTCGGCGTCTGGTGGTCGAAACCCGACAGTCCGAATTAGAGGCAAGCCTCTAGTTCTCTCATGAGCTCATCCATGTTCTGGTGTCGCTCAGCAGGAGACTTCTTCAGCGTTTTTCTCAAAACGATTTGCAACGAAAGTGGTACTCTCACGCCAGGACACGCTCTTGAGAACTCTAGCGGCTCATCAGTCACGTGTTTCTTCATTGTGTCCACTGAATCTTTTCCGCGAATCGGCAGCACGCCCGTGACGATTGTGTACATAAACACGCCGAATGCGTAGATATCGCTGCGCTGGTCGAGTTCTTGACCGAGAATCTGTTCCGGGCTCATGAATGCAGGCGTTCCAACCACAGTTCCATCCATGGTCAGCTTTTTGTGGCTTGGCTCATTGAGTTGTTTTGCGATTCCGAAATCGACCAACGTCATAAAATCTTTCTGGAACTTCGTGTCGTGGATGATCACGTTGTCCGGCTTAATGTCACGGTGCAGAATGCCTTGCTTGTGAAGATGCGTGAGTGCCGAGCCCAATTGAACAAAAATCGGCACCGCTCGTTCGCTTGGCAAGCGCGTTTCTTCTTTCAAAATTTCTTTGAGGTTCTTGCCTTCAATGTAGTCCATGACAATATATGGACGCCCGTCCCGCTCACCATAGTCGTAAACCTTGACTATGTTCGGGTGGTTGAGCATGCTCGCTGATTGCGCTTCACGCTTGAACCGCTGGTAGCCGATGCTCTCCGGCTCGACCGCCTGGAAAAGGACTTTGATAGCGATCGGCTTTTCGATTTGCTTGTGCCAGCCCTTGAAGACGATGCCGAAAATACCGCGGCCGATTTCGGACGTGATTTCGTAGCGGTCTGAGAGAACTGTGCCGATTAGCGTTGAAGAAGACAGGGCTAAATCCTCCGAAAACGGATTCCCTATATAGAAGAGAATCTGATCCTATCAGACTGGCGGGTTCAGTACCAGTTCTGTAGAGCATAGTGAAAACTAGATTTACGCTCGAACTGCTATGCGTTAACGCTCGAACGACAATCGCTCTTGAACTAAATGCTTCTGGTACCGCATATGGTGCCGATCGTTTTGCAATTTGTTTTCTTACAAACCCAACTTTTGATATTGTGAAAGTCTGCTCTCTAAGGAGGTTTTGCTGGGTCCGAGTCAGTGATTTTTCAAACCGCGAGATGAAATTTGACACATAAATGTAGCCTTCAATCAATATCAAAAGTCGCATGGTGACTTCATACGTGGAAACCTCACAGCGCTGTTCGTAGTCCTCCCTGGTGGCACGCGATTTGGGTACAAATTGGTCACACATCGATAATAAGCTGCGCTCAGTGGTCGATCGCGGTCTAAGTCGCTGCCATCGATCAAAAAAACGGTGAGTCTGATAGAGGAATTTTAGATGTCATACGAAGTGTTTTCTGACGGACAGCAAGGCGCCTGTGGCGCTGATCCGCAGAGCCGGCCGTTTCCACTAGAGGCGGAAGTTTCGCGTCTGGTCTACGGTGGTTGTGATAATACCAACGTGTGTCAGCCAACTTCTGATATTGGCTACCGAAACCATGATGGCAATACGCGATTGAATCAGCTGTTTTCTCGTGGTGACGACGGTCGCTTTTATCCAGTCGATATGTCGCGAGTGCAGTACAATTCCGGGCAGGTTCAAATTCCGACTTATGATGTAAATCCTGGATCACCTTGCATCACGCAACCTGGTTGTGGTTACGATCAGATTTCCGTAGCGAGTATTCAACAATCGCAGTTGCGGCCGCAGGATTTGGCTCGCGTTGTTCTTGCTGCCAACGGCGCTTATATGAACGGAATGCAGCCGAGCCGCTGGAACAATTCGCAATTCGCGATGTACCAACCCGGTCGCGTGCCACCATCCCAGGTGCAGGGATATGACGTCGCTCGCATATTAATGGACCAAAATTCTTGCGTTGATGGCAGAGGAATGTGTCCGTCTGACTATCCGAATATGCCTGCACAGAGGGCGAACCGCAGGTGTCCGCAAGAGCAGTGGACGCAGCAGTACAATCCAAATTATCCTCAGCAGTTTAATCCGAACTACCCGCAGCAGTTTAATCCGAACTACCCGCAACAGTTCAATCCAAACTTTCGGCCGAATCAAAACATTCAACAGCAAATCCTTCGGACAATCGCGCAGCAATTCAATCAGCGCCAGCAGTTTAATCCGAACTACCCGCAGCAGTTCAATCCGAACTATCCGCAGCAGTTTAATCCGAACTACCCGCAGCAGTTCAATCCGAACTACCCGCAGCAGTTTAATCCGAACTATCCGCAGCAGTTCAATCCGAACTATCCGCAGCAGTTTAATCCGAACTATCTGGATTACAACGATCCTAATTATCCACGCGATTATCCGCCGGATTATTATCGACCACAATGCAATCAGAATCAGCGCTGGAACGACGGCGGCTGCAATAACGGTGGCAACAATGGTATGAATCAACTCTTGCGATTGGCGCCGCTGGCGCTTTCGTTGATAAATCGCGGACGGGGTGGCTTCCCCGGCGGCTTCCCTGGTGGATTTCCTGGTGGATTCCCGGGTGGATTTAACCGCGGCTTTCCTGGAGGTTTCAACGGCGGAGGCTTCAATCAGTTCAACCAATTCAACGGATTCAACCGTGGTGGATTTAACAATTTCAACGGGTATCGCGGTGGTGGAAGCGGAGTTGGACTGCGAATCGGTAATTTCAGCATACGCTTTTAAGTAGGGCGCGATTCATTGCTCTGGCTGTTTGGTCGTCGGCCTTCGACGGTCACGATTTCGTCCGTATTGATTCGTCGCAATCCGACTACAATCTCCGTCAGTGGTATCATATGTCGACCAGTGGCAGGAGATTTGTTCTTCATGGACAGGAATCAAGGCGAGCATCCTGATGATGCCGGATCAGACGAAGAAGAAGTAAAACCGCCTCCTCGGCGCAAGCCGCCTTCGCGAGGTGTTGAGTCAGGGGCGAAGCGCTCATCGAAAAAACCTCCGACTGTTGCAGGTCGTTCGGCGGATACCGGTTTGGTTCCAGCTGGAAAAACTCTGTATTTCGATCTCGATTTCAACATTGCGGCAGCGCTCTGTTATTTTCCATTAGCCGGTGTCGCGTCGATTCTCTGGTTGGTCACTGAGAAAGGTGACAACAAATATCTGAAATTTCATGCGGTGCAGAGTCTCGTGATCACGGTTGGAATAATCGGTTTCAACGTTATAACTGGAACGATAATTGCTATCGTCAAGATACTTCCGGTTATCGGCGACGGATTCGGATTAATGATCACGTTGCTCCAGGGGCTAGTGGTATTCATCGTCTACGCAATTTGTTTTAGATACGCGTTCGCGATTTTTAATGGTAAAGATGGGCGAATTCCGGCGATAGCGGATATCTCCGATCAGATTGTGGAGTCGTATCTTTGATACAGCCGCCTAGTGGAAAACGTCTTATATCGCGCTTCTCTCGCGAAAGCTTCGTTGCTGTATTTTTTGCCGTTGCATTATTAGCTTCCTCTGCGCAGTCTGCGAGTGCTGAAAAGATTCGTTCATTGATTGCTGATGCGACGCTTCAAGAGAATGGACGTTTAATTGTCAAAGAAACGCTTGATATCGACACCTCGGGAGCTTCTCGAAACGGAATTGTTCGCGTAATTCCATCTGAAATCGAAGAGAAAGGGATTTCGCATCGCTTTGATGTCAGAGTGCATAGCGTTACCGACGAAAATGGTCGACGAGTTCAGTTCTCTGCAAAGCAGCATGGCGGCGCTGTCACGGTTCATATTGCCACCGCTCATGGTGCCGAAAATCAGAAGTTCGTTGTCAGTTATGAAGCGCGAGGCGTTTGTAACTTCAATAAAAAACACCCGCAATTGTATTTCCCATTTACTGGAAACAACTGGCCCTTCACCATTGAACGTGCTGAAGTAGTGCTGCGTCCACCGGCGAAAACGGGCGTCGTAGAATCGGAACTTAAAGCCTGGGATGGTCCACCAGGAGTGGAGCATGCGGCGAATGTCAAACTTGTAGGCGACCACGTTTTAGCAACCGCTTCTTCAATTCCTCCAGGTTCGGGATTAACTCTGGAAGTCGATTTCCCAAATGGTACGGTCAGTCGGAGTGGGTTTCTCGATAGTTTCGATTGGTTGGCAAATGATTGGTATTTGCTGGTTGTCTTGCCACTAATAGCAGTGGCTTTGCTCGGTGGCTACCGATTGCTTCGATCGCGTGGCGCGGTTAAAGCTGTAGACGGTGAAGAGAGCTGGAAGCCGCCCAGTGGCTTGACTCCGGTTGAGCTGGGAACCTTAATTGATGGTAGCTGCGATGTCCAGGATCTGACCGGAATACTGTTGGATTTATCTGTTCGTGGCCACTACACGATTCGTGAAATTCCGGCGACGGGATTTTTCAATCTCTCCGACCGCGACTATGAGTTTAAGAAACAGTTCGCGCCTAACATCGATGTTCTTCGCGATTACGAAGTCATCTTCCTGGAAGCTTTGTTCGGCAATTCGAGCACCTCTTATTTGTCAAACGTGCAGGGTGTATTCAGACAGTTCGTACCAAAAATCAAAGATAGTATTTATGCCAACCTGGTCTCTAACGGCTTCTTGATGAAGAACCCTGAGAAGGATCGCAAACGTTTTTACGCAATCGCATTTTCGATGTGTTGTGCCGGTATTGCCCTTCTGTTTCTCTATGGTGAAGAAGTACAGGCCAAAGCGGCAGGGCTCGGTTTCGTTGTCGCTGGTGCACTAATTGCGGTGGCACTGCAATTCTTTCCATTGTTGACGGAAAAAGGAAAGGTAACAATCGAGCGCGCGCATGAGTTCGCCGAGTTGATGCGAACCTCCGAATCTCGCAATCTTGCCGAGCAAATACAGAAGGACGATTTTCTCTTTCACCGCCTCTTGGCTTACGCGATGGTTCTCGGTGTCTCTGAAAAGTGGGCGGGGGCGTGCGAGCCATATGTGAGCTTGTGGCCCGATTGGTTCCAATTCCATCGCAGCTCGCAGCAATCAGGACCGTTTGTGGCTCGAGACTTCGCCAGGGACGTCTGGCTGGCTAGCCGAGTCGCAGGTTTAACCTTCTTCGCGCCGCCGCCAATCCAGTATTCGTCTTACGCCGTCGGCAAAAAAGGCCGTCCGGAGCAAGAGCACGATCGACCGCTTTAGTTAAAGGTATAATTCAGCTCGTAGGAAAAACCTCAGTCTGCTTCGGAGATTCAGTATGGACACTCTAGGTAAGATTTTTAACAATAACAAAGTGAAAATCCTCGGTGGCGATGTCGCGACTGGCGAGTGGGAGTACAGCATGGGTACGCTCTGGGGCGCTTTCGAACAGATTGAATTGCGTTCTGACGTGAAGAGCGTGACGCCTCAAACTGAAGAGAGCGTCAAGAAGTTGCCTGAAGCTGCCGCTTGGGGCTTGCTCGGTCTGGCGCTCGGACCGATGGGTTTGCTTGCTGGTGTCGTTTTTGGTGGCAACCGAAAATCCGTTTGCGCGCTGATAGAACTAACTGACGGCAGAAAATTTCTTGCTGTGATGGACAGCAAAATCTATCAAGAAGTTCTCGGCATGTCGATTACGAAACGCTAGTCCTCTTTGTAATTTCGGGCGTCTACGGATTTTGCTCTGCAGTTGCGGGTGCTTCTGTCTTTAACTGTATTTCGATTCGTAGACCTTTGGGCGAATTATTCTGTGCCGTGAACTTTCCCTGACACGCTTCGATGCAGGTTTTCACGATACTAAGACCGAGACCGGCACCACCAGAGGTGCGTGTTCTTGAAGCTTCAGGTCGGTAAAATGGTTGACCGAGGAGTTCGATAGATTCAGGTGGGACGCCGGGCCCGCAGTCGAGCACCACTACAGTTATCTCTTTTCCGGCTCTAGAGCAGGTAACAGTAATTGGTCCTGCGTCACTAGCGTAGCGAATTGCATTTCGGAAAATGTTGCCGAAGGCGCGTTCCAGTAAAACCTCGTCGCCAAGGCAGTAAAGCCGTTCTTGCGTTGTAATCGTTATACTGTCGCTCCCGCTTTTCGAACAAGCTGATCGCAAAATTTCTACCAGATCGACTGCGTGTAATTCCGTTTCTCTCACCCCGGCCTTCGAGAAGGCAAGCAACTCATTTATCAATGCGCTCATCTGCTCTACTTCTTCGCGGATATCTCTGAGCGGTGCCTGTTGTTCTGGAGTTGCCGTTCGTTCCAAAATTTCGACCGCGATTTGTAATCGAGCTATGGGGGAGCAGAGTTCGTGAGCGATGTCACCGAGAAATCGTTTTTGCCCTGTCACGTATGCCTTTAATTTTCCAGCCATTATATTGACTGCCTGAGCCAGTCTTCCGATTTCATCAGAACGCCTGTCACCAACTCGAATGTCGAAATTGCCATCGGCAATTTTTTCGGTAGCAATTGTCAGTTTGCCGAGTGTCCGAGTGATTAAGAAAACAAATGGCCACCAGACCAAGAGTGATAAGCCAAGAACGCCGAGCGCGACGACGAACAAATTTCCAAAGTCAGACACGAGGCGGGTCTGCCAAATATTCGGTGTAACCGCTAGCAGGGTTCCCGGTGCTGGCACTCGAAAGGCAAAGCCAATGGGATTTCCATGCCCGTGTATCGGGCGCTGATCGAGTTTTTGGCGCTGAGGAACCCCCGGGGCGTCAGTCGACTCGCTTAAACCGGTGCTCCCTGGAGAGAGCATGCCATCCAGCGGACCAGATCTCGGAGGTATGTGGTCCGGCGTCATACCGCCAGGCGGCACCGTTGGTGGTGTTAAATTCTCCGGTCCTGTCGGCGGGGGCGGATGTCCCGGAAAGGGCGAACCACCGTGTCCTGGTTTTGGTAGAAGGGGAAACATTGCTCCGATCCAGAAACAATCCGGGTCTTTTGTATGTAAGAAAAAACGTGGCGGTGGTGGCATTGGATGTGAGGGACCGCCCAGAAGTTTGTCCAGCGTCGCAAAAAATTGCGGTTCTTCAACAATTTTGAATGAACTTTCCGGATGAGATTGCGGTGTTTGAAAAGAAATCATCAAGTTGGTGTGTTCTTTCGGTGGCATCGCAGCTGGTGTCAATTTGATTTTGTCTGAAACTGGGTTAGGAATGTCGATCTTTGCGCCTGCGATTTGTTTTCCACCAGCATCGAAAAGACAAAATTTGACGTTGTAAAAATCGCTATATTCTTCTAGTACACTGTCCCACTTCTCTTGCGGTAAACCGTCAAGCTGGCGAAATATTAGAAAAGCGACTGTTTGAACTCGTTCAGCCACTGGCCGTTCGATCAGGTCCCAACCGAAGTTCAAGTGATTACTGAAAAAGGCGAAACGCACAAACAGCAATACTGCGAGGTTTAGAAGAAACACGCAGATAATTTGAGCGTAGAGGGGAAACTTGAATTTCATTCGCTCACTCTTGCTTCATAACCAGCATGTATCCAGCACCGCGGACGGTTCGAATAAAGCGTGGCGATTTGGGATCATCTGCCAGTTTTTTCCGAAGAGCCGACACGTGGACATCTATGGACCGGTCAAACACCTCATAGTTTCGGTCTCTAATTTCATTCAGCAATTCTTCGCGGGACTTTACTCGGTTCTTTGACTGTCCCAGCACCACCAGTAGATCGAATTCCACCGGAGTTAATTGAAGTTCGATTCCGTTCAATGTTGCTAAGCGAGCTGCCATATTGATACTCAAAGGGCCAATCGCCAGCTCGTCTATTTCCGCTTGCGTCGCTTCTGGTATCGGATATGATGCTCGCCGAATCAACGCTCTCAATCGCGCTAACAATTCTCGCGGAGAGGAAGTCTTGGGCACGTAATCGTCAGCTCCCAGTTCCAGTCCGACAATCTTGTCTGCATCATCGCCCAGAGCCGTAAGCATGAGCACAGGCATACCTGAGCGCTCTCTCAACTGCTTCAAAACGGCGAAGCCATCCATCACCGGTAACATGACGTCCAGAATGACTGCCTGCCAGGACTCGTTTAGGGCGCGCCGTAAACCGTCCTCGCCGTTGTGCGCGGATTGTACCTCGTAGCCAAAACCGCTGAGGTAATCCGAGATTAGGCGACAAAACTTGGTGTCGTCGTCGATAATCAGGAGGCGGGTTTTGTGGCTCACAGCGTCCAATTTTGCTTGCTCTCGATTCTCAAAACCGTGCCCCATTGCGAGCGGCGGACTTTGAGATCATAGCATTTGCGGCTTGGGCATCTTTACAATTGCTTTACAGTGCCTATCCATGAGGCATTTCAGGTTTTTGCAGCTCACCGATGTGAGTCGTTGTTTTGCTGTAAAACGCCTACCCGTGACGTTTACAATTCCATTACATTAACCAGAGAGCCCACATACCCGCTTTACGTATTTTGACGACAATGATTGAACGTACTGCATTGCAGCGAGTAAAATGCTCAACTCTAAGTGTACTCATCTTTGAAGTCGAATACTTTCACCAGGTTCAAATTGCTAATGCCAAGCCCAAGGCAAATCCTCAACTCTGGACTGCTAATTGCGGTGGCTCTGACTGTACCTCAGTCAGCTCTGGCCGCCGACTCAGATCCTGTCAAGAAAGCTCCTCGGCACACAGTCTCAAACTACGATGCTTTCACTGCCGGTCAGGGGCGCAAGGAATCTTCCCTCAGTACCATGCAGTCCGAGATGCATTTGCGAGTTTCCGATGTGAATCGGGCCATCAAAATGGGACGGCGGGCTGTGGAGCTCGATCCGGACGATATTGATGCCCGTGTCGCCCTCGGAGAAGCGCTTTATCAGAAAGTGACGGGAAGCAAGAAGGAAGATCCTGCCACTTTTAATGAGTGTGTGAAAACCTGGCTCACGATCCATCGAAATGTTGTTGGATTCGAGAAAGGAATGAATTTCAAAGGTGTCGGAATTCCCGGTCTTCAGAAATTTTATGAAGACGAGGATCACGGAATCTTAGCGAAAGAGCGGCTCACTGCACTATGCGGACGAACTCCGAAGATGTTCGAGACTAACAAAAAGTATCTCGACAGAGTTCTCCAGGCGGAGACTTCGGTTTCTGGTCAGATAGTGAAGAGATCCTCTGGAGCTACTAGTGATGAAAAGAAATATTAGGAACCTCGGCCTGGTTTCGATGGTACTGGGTGCGATTGTTTTCGAGTCTCCGGTCTGGGCGGATGTACGCGTAGAGCCTGCTGCAAGTAGGGTCAGCGCCGCGAAGCTTCCGCCTAAGAATGCCCTGGCGTTTTCCCCTGATGCTTGCTTGCGCAAGAAGGATGGCTTTATGCAATCGCTTTTGTTGTCCGACGAACAACTGCAAAAGATGTCGAACCTTCGCGATCAATTTCATATTGCCACGGCCACTAAGGCGGCAGAGATGAAAGCGCTGATTCACCAGATCGGTGCGAAGCTGGCAGAACCGAATATCGATAAGAAAGGCGTTGAAGTGCTGCAGGCAAAGTCGGCAAAACTGCAAGCCGAATTGTCTGATGAACACTTCAAATTCATGACGGCGAATGCGGAAATTTTGACGCCGGAGCAGCGAAAGAAACTGCACCAGATGATGCTTAGACATCATGCGGGACCTGGACCCGGCGGGATGCCGTTTATGGGTCCTGGTATGGGGATGATGCCACCGCCGATGATGCCTCCCTTTGGTGGACCGGGTGGGCCAGGTAATCTGATGTTTGGTCCCTTTGGACCTCCCGGAATGGGGCATCCGCCAGGTCCTGGTGGTCCTGGAATGCCGCCGCCGTCGGGGTTCGGAGGCGATGTGCCACCGGACAATCCACCGGCTGCTGGTAGTAAGGAAACATAATTTGATGGTCGCTCGCGGAACGGTCCGCTCTTAATGTGGATGGAGCCAATGGAAATATAGTTCTTACTCCCAAAAACGATTGAATACTCGGAACGCACCGCAGGTAGTACCTGTGGTGCGTTTTTGATAGGCGCTTTTGTTGGCAATAGTTACTTTGAAATGCATTTCGGTCGTTCGACCTTGACTGTCAGATACTGACTTCACGATGCGACCTTTCGCGGCACAAGATATAATGCGAGAGTCTTTACTGGAAGCCTTGCGGGGCGCTCCCATTTTTCGTGGATCGCCTGTATCGATGAATCTGGGAGGGTTAGAACAATTATGAGCGATTTGGTTTCGGAACCGCTGGACTTCAAGGTATTTGTAGAGAACCTGGAAGCGAGTATTGATAAGTCGCGTTTGAAGAAAGCGATCAAAATGCTCCAGGCTGAAAGATTTAAACTTTTCGCCGAGGTCAAACCAGATTCGATGTTGGGTATAGTCAAAAGTCAAAACGATCCCGATTTATTGTATTCATGTCATCTCAATTCTGCCGGAAAGTTCTGCTGTGCTACGCAGAATCTCAATGCCTGTGGTGGGTTGCGCGGCGCTCTATGCAAGCATTTGTTGGTTTTGTTATTGGGCTTGACGCAAGCCGGAGAATTGGATGCCACCGTAGCTGATACCTGGGCGCAGGCTAGTAAATCTGAAGCACCGAAAATGGACAAGGATATTCTCAGCGAAACATTTTTGAGATACAAAGGTGCCGAATCCGGAGAAATTGACTGGAGACCGACAGAGACCATCCCGGAGGATTATTATTCGTTTTAAATAACGTTCGAATAGCATTTTGAACAGAAGATTTTTTACTGAAGCTCACGGCAACCTTTTGAAGCGGCAGACAATGATAGACACCGTCGAAATCGTACAAACAATCGAACATCTTCAACGCACCTTTGAAGACCTGATGCTGCGCGGTTTGAAGGCGGCTGGTCCTGGGGAGATAAACACCCTGACGAATATTCAAGAGGAATGCGAACGCATCGGTGCCTATCATCTAGCCAGTCGAGTTGGTGCCATTGTTGAAGCGATTCAGTCCAACAGTCGAACAGGTGCTGAGGCGCTCATGAAAGCGCAGACAAGTCTGCGTTTGTTCGATCGAATACTGACTTTGGATGCGGCGCGTGAGGCTTTGACTGTTTCAGATATGCTCAGCGCTACTCTGCAAGGCGCGGGCATTTTGGAGACTATTGAAGATGAGGACGATGAGAAATAGGAAAATGGGGGAGCGAAAAACGTGCGAAAAAGCGCGCATTTTGACAAGATTTTCCTACCTTGATTTCGCTCGGTCTCAAGGGTTTTGTAGTTGTGGGAGTTGATTTGAAATTAGAGCAAGTCGATCGTAAAAAACTTTTGCCGCTGTTGGAGCAACTTACAGCCGCGGTTGAGGATTTGCTTGTCACTGGATTGACTACAGCTTCGCAGACGACCGTTCAGACTCTCCATGTCACCTTTCAAGAATCTTCTCGCATGGGGCTTCTTCGGTTAGGAACCACTCTTCGGGCCGTGAATGAGGAAGTTGCCCGGTATACCAAAAACGATCCGGAATTTTCTAGGAAACGATTGAGTTTCTTCTTGAATCGCTCGTGGTTGTTAAGTAGTGCGATTAAACAAGCGATTGTGGAGAATAAAGCCGAAGTGTTCGAACGCCTCATGTTGACGCCTTCTCCGAAGCCTATCGAAAACATCGAAGTCGTTACGATCGGCGTTGCAAAAAGAGTCGCATCAACTTTCTGTGCTTTTGATTTTCGTCTGCGGATGCTCGCTGACGCAGGCCATTTGAAGAAGGGCGAGAATATCATCTGGTCATGCGTGTTTCCACGAGCGCCGTAAAGTGAAATTCCGCCGGAGGGCTATTTGCATCTGCCGCAAAAGCAAAAGTTTAAAGCGGTATCGTTTCTCGACGGTAAGAAAATTTCAATCGATAAGGCGAATACATCCGTGGACATGACTGGCTGTCAGCGTATCACGCTCAGCGAAGGCAGTCTGGTCGGTTTCGGAGAGAAATTTTCGGAGTGGGATTCTCTGCTGAAGTGGGATCAGAGTGCTGCTCTTGCACGCGTGAGCAATCATTCACCCGGACCTTTCGACCTGGAGGTCGAGCTCCAGGAAGAGGTATTCTTCAGGAATTGGAAGATCGAGGAGACCTGGCAAAATGATGAGGGCTGGACCGTTTATTCCGTTATCGCGGATACGCTCCGGTGCGAGGCGACCGTCTCGAAGTCGGCTGAGAACAATATCTTGCGTGAGCATATGGAGAAATACAAAGAGGCAAAGAAGCCTCCTGGCGTTATGTTTGGACTGCTGCATTACGAACGCTGTAAGCTGGTCCTTCAGCCGCTCACGGTCTTTGAAAAGGATGGACCGAAGCATTTGATGATATCGCCGGATAAGGTCGATCCGAAAGCGCTCTTGGCTGCGCTCAAGTTTTAAAACGATACAACAGTTCCCGGGAGGATGAAATGGCTGGCAAAAAGGATGAGAAACCGAGCATAGAAATCGATGCTGAGGATGTCTTGCGGCAACCCTCCGAGGTTTTATATCGCCATGAGTTGGAAGCGTTAAAACAAAACGATAACGATCCTAAACCGCCGCAATGGTTAATGTCACCGCGGGCGGTGCTCATGTATGTGCTCGGTAGTAAAGCTATTAAAGCGAAAATCGACGGTAAGACTGTTGACGTTCCAATCACCAAGAAGTTTTTCGGAGACGATTCTGTTGTCGAACGGGCGATTGTAACTCTGGCTTCTGAGCGGGCGCTATTACTCGTTGGTGAGCCTGGAACGGGTAAGAGCTGGTTGTCGGAACATCTAGCCGCCGCCATTTCGGGCACGTCGACCTTGACCGTGCAGGGCACCGCTGGAACTACCGAGGAGCATATTAAGTATTCGTGGAACATCGCGCGAGTGATAGCCGAGGGTCCCAATCCGGGCAATTTGATTCCGTCACCGACGATGGTGGCAATGAAAAGCGGTAGCTTGCTGCGCTTCGAAGAAATCACGCGTTGTCTTCCGGACGTGCAAGACTCTCTGGTTTCAATACTTTCAGATAAAGCAATTGCTATTCCGGAGCTGCCTGATGCAAATATGATTTGGGCGCGTCCCGGTTTCAATATCATCGCTACTGCCAATACCAGGGATCAAGGTGTGAATGAATTGTCGGCTGCCCTGAAACGACGTTTCAATTACATTCACATACCGGTAATCTCCGATCATAAAACGGAAGTCGAGATTGTCCAGAAACGCGCGGGCGAGCTGTTGCAACGATACGACATGCCTGTTTCGTTGCCGCCGCCTATTATTGAACTGCTCACTACAGTTTTTCGCGAAATTAGAGAAGGAAAAACGGACGACGGTGTAAGCGTAAAGAAGCCGACAACTACTGTTTCAACCGCAGAAGCTATCAGCGTGGCTATTGACGCGGCGCTCTATTCCCGATTCTTTGGTTCCGGGCAAGTGGGCGCTGGCGATATCGCACGAAATTTGGTTGGTTCCATAGTTAAGGAAGACATAAACGACCTGGCCGTTCTAAAAGAATATGCTGTACTTGTCGCCAAGCGTCGTGGAGAGAAGGATAAGAATTGGAGAGATTTCCACGATACAGTGCTCGCCGCGATTAAGTAGATTCATAGCAGGTTTCTCGTGTCACCATCTGTAGTATCTGATCAATCTCTGGAGAAAGCCGGCATCAATCTTGATATTGATGTCGTGAAAGCGCGAGTGGAGAAAATTCTCTCGGACGAACTGTATTGGTTTCCCGTGCGGCATCATTCTCCGAATGTGGCTTTGCATTTGAAATCCGTGATTCAGGAACGGAAACCGAAAGTGATTTTCATCGAGGGACCGAGCCAGGCGACAGACTTAATACCCTTTCTAATAGATTCTAAGACGAAACCACCTGTCGCGATTTATACATCTTTTCGAGATGATCAAAATGTTTTGAACCTGGCTGGGATTGTTAGTCCAGCAGAAGATATCGCTCCCGTGTTTCCTGCGTGGTACCCGTTTCTCCAGTATTCCCCGGAATATCTCGCTATGAAAATGGCGAAAGAGAGCGGAGCAAAAGTTTTCTTCATCGACCTTCCTCATTACGCCCGGATCAAGCCTCATGTTTCTGCTTCAACCGAGCTAAGTGTTGGTAGGTCTCCGGCGGCAAAAGGAGAGGAGCAACCGCGTGACCAGGGCGATAAAGATGAACCGGATGGTGAAGAGCAAACAGGCAGCGAGAACGCGGACGCTGGCGACGGCGTAGAATCAGTAGCAGGCGATAACGCTAATTTACCCGCGGCGGAAAAAACTGACGAAGAAAGAGAAATCGAGAAGGAATTAGAATTCGGCTCCGAGCATTTGATCATTGAAAGTCAGTTCTACCAGCAGCTGGCCAGTGTTGCAGGATATCGGTCTTTCGATGAAGCCTGGGACAGTCTTTTCGAGATGCGCAAATTCGAAAATTCCGAAGAGTTTCGCCGCGAAATTGCCTCTTTCTGTTGCGCTTCAAGAGCCACGACCATTCGGCAGCGCATGGAGAATGATGGCACCACAGAGCGCGAACGTTTCATGATGCTCAGCATCAGAAATCATCTGAAAACGCTTGGACTGAAGCCCTCTGAAGCAATGGTCGTTTGCGGCGGATTTCACTTGTTCCTGGATCAAGCTGATACAACGCCGCCTCCACCGATTCATCAAGGCACCGTATATAACACCATAGTTCCATATTCGTTTTTCCAGGTGTCTGAACTTTCCGGCTATGCCGCTGGAACGAGAGCGCCTCAGTTCTATCAGCGAGTCTGGGAGCTGTCCATGGCGAATCGCCCTCAGGACATTGTTGTCGAGCACATTGTCAGTGTTCTCACCGAAGCACGAAAGAAAGGTCAAATCTTATCCTCCGCCGATGCCATCGCCGTTTCTCAGCACACCGAGATGCTCAGCCGGTTGCGTGGACGCGCGATGCCGGTGCTCGATGATCTTCATGATGCCCTGGTCACCTGTTGTTGCAAGGGCGATCCTAAAGAAGAAGGCACCGTGCTCTTTCGCGCGATGGATGCTGCTGATATCGGTTCGAGTATCGGGAAGGTCACTTCTGCACTGGGGCAATTGCCTGTGGTGAAAGACTTCTATACGAATATGGAAGCTCTCGATTTGAATGAGGTTTTAGGAAAAGAGAAACGTCTGACTGTTGAAACAGATAAGCGCGAACTTACCGATGCTCGCCGCAGCGTGTTCTTCCATCGATTACAGTTTTTGAAAGTTCCCGTTTGCGGGTTGGCTCAGGCACCCTCCGGTGATTTTTCGACTGGTCAAATTTTTAAAGAAAAATGGCATTTAAAGTGGAGTCCAGCTGTAGAAGCGTCGTTGATCGATCTTAATCTTTATGGCGACACCATTGAGGCTGCCGCATTGTCTCGTCTGCGCAAAGCCTTGAAAGATGATGAGAACAGCGCCGGCGAAACCAGTCTTCACCTGGTTCGCGCGATAGATATGGATCTACCCGACTTAATTCGAGCAACTGAAGAGGCTCTCAGTCACGCAATCGATAACGATACTCGTTTTGTTTCGCTGACGCGGGCTTTGACCTCACTGATGGTGCTCGATCGGTATTTCGTGTATCGCAACTTACGTCATGGATTGCTAAATGAATTGATTGTCAGGTGTTATGACCGGGCATGCTTCGCGATATTGGATGTGGTATCAGTCCCAGAAGATCAACAAGAAATTGTAGTCGCTAGTCTAGTCTCACTTGCAGAAACTGCCCAGCAAGGTGACAAGCAAGGCTTGGATCGCAATCTCTTCTCCGAGCACGTTCTTGGCGCGGCCAAGACGACCACCGTGCCCTTCTTGAGAGGCGCGCTGATGGGAATATTGTCTGAACTTCGCCAGATCGATCCGATTGAACTTGCCAATGAAGTTCGCGCCCTGGCAAAAGCACCGGTTGAAGTCATGGTCACCGCCGGTGATTTTCTTGATGGAATAATGGCAGTTTCGCGGACCTCGATTATGCTTGGTGCGGAGTCGCTTGTTCAGGCAATCGATGAGCTTCTTCACGCCAGTGAATGGAATCCGTTTTTAACGATGTTGCCGAAGATGAGGGCAGCGTTCGAGCGAATGCATTCTTCTCATCGAGACTCACTATCCACACGAGTGGCACAGCTCTATGGTTTGAAGGAAGGTCAGTCGATTACTGAGCTGCGCATCTCTGCTTCAGCCGCTGTGACCGTCGCACTGATCGACAAACAGGTAGCGACCATCATGAAAGAGTGGAATTTAGGATAACGCGACCATGACACTTCCCGAAGACGATAATGATATGCTCTCACGCTGGCGTCTTGTTTTAGGCAAGGACGCAGAACGGCATGGAATCACGCTTTCCAATGGTTCCGGTGGGAGTGAGGGCAATGGTGCCGAGGATTTGAATCGGATTGAGGAGCTGGTCGGTTTCCTCTTTGAAGGAGGAGACGGAGGCGCCTTCGGTCCGACTCCTCCCAAAGAGCGGCAAGGTGGACCAGGCGCTTCGCAGATGACCATTCCGCGTTGGGTTGATGAGGTCTCGGAGCTCTTTCCTCATCAGGTCAAAGAGGTGTTGCAGAAGGAGCTGGTGCGACGAAGAGGTTTGGCTGAGTTACTTGAGAAGCCTGAGCTTTTAGAGAAGATTGAGCCGAACCAGGAGCTTGTGAAAACCCTGCTTGTTCACAAGGATCTTCTCAATCCGAAAGCTAGAACGCTTGCCCGAAAGATTATCAAACAAGTAGTCGATCAACTTAAAGACAAGCTCAAGATCCAGGTGGAAACGGCTATTACAGGAGCTCTGCGTCGCGATCGCCATTCTCCTCGCCGGATTTATCGTAACCTTGATTTGAAAACAACGGTCAAACGTAATTTGAAAAATTACGATCATGATTCAGATCGACTCTTTGTCGAACGACTCTACTTTTTCGCTTCCGAAAGAAAACAAAAGCCCTGGCACATAATTGTCAACGTCGATCAATCCGGCTCGATGTTAGATTCAGCCATCTTCTCCGCAGTGATGGCGTCAATTTTCTATGAGCTGCCAGCGATTAGAACGTCTCTAATTTTGTTCGACACTCAGGTAGTCGATCTCTCCGATAAGGTTGGAGAACCTGTTGATGTCCTCCTCTCCATTAACCTGGGTGGCGGCACCGACATTACAAAATCACTTCAGTATGCCAATCAGTTAGTGCGCGAACCAGGCCGCTCGATTGTTGTGACGATCAGTGACTTCTATGAAGGGCGCGATGAGCGCGACTTGATTGACCAAACACGATTGATGTTCGACTCCGGTGTGAGAATGGTCGGAATCGGAGCACTGGGATATGACGCTCGTCCTGAATACAATAAAACAACTGCAAAAAAGCTTCGCAAGGTCGGTATGGATATTCTCGTTTGTACCCCGGAGCGGCTCGCCGAGGGCATCGCGCAAATAATCCGCGGCTAAATGTAGACGAGTCAGTGGCCGAGGAGGCAAGTTGAACGACGGCCGTGTGCGGGTTAGTCGAAGGGCTTTATACGAGTTCAATATTTTCGGATGCGTTTCCTAAGGCGTTGATGTTCGTTCCCATCTCACCTTCTCGCTTTCCACCAGTGATTGAATGAACTGAGGACCTCTCAACATCGAGGCGCTGATTACACCATTGGGTGCATCAGATTCGCTGTTCAAAACTTTGGCGCAACCAGCTGCGATCAATGCGGTTAAATAGTAAGGATCCGTACCCGAGATGTTAATTGCGATTCGCTCAACACCGTTCTTTTCTGGGACCGGTTTGGAAGAACCATTACAGAAAATTTTAAACTTCGTCTCAGTGCGTTTTGGACTCGATTCCGACATGTCTATTGCCATTTCCATCAGCTTTCGAAGTGGAGTTTTAGCTAGCAGAGGAGTTAGAAGGGACATCATTCCTAGTACCGCAGGCGGTGCCTCGGCGGTCAAGTAGGTGGAGATGTTGCTAACCGGTAAATGCAGAGGAACTAAATAGACCTCCCCACCTGGGAATGGAAAGCGTTGAACCGTCTTGTTCTCGTCAACCTCGAATGCAGATGTTTCACCACCGGTATGTTTGACTAGCCGCCCACCTTTAAGCTGAAACGAGGGGGCTTCCAAGGCACAAATGATGCTGCGTTTGGTACCACGGCTGGTGTACATGCCTTCGATGTAGTAAGTCGATTCGAATGAATCCAGAGCGTCAAATTGTTGCTGCATCAGCGCTGCAGCCGTATCCGCCATCGCGTATTCGAAAGCGCATGATGGGATTGCGGCGCACTGATTTTTGAGCGCAGGACCGTGGAGCCGATCGATCACCTGAGCGATAAACTGCTGCTCACCAGTGATATCGAGGTAATTGGTCCCGGCGCTGATTGCAGTGTCTGCCACTGCCATCCCAAAAGTCGTAAACGGACCGGCGCAATTGATCACAACGGCACTTCCGTTTATTACGGAATTCAAGGCGGTCCGATTGGTGACGTCAAGAATCATTTTCTCTGGCTTAGTTGTCAGAGTCGAAGCTAGAGCATCCAATTTCGTCTGGTCACGTCCCGTGAGGCGCATCGGTAGCCTGTCTCTATCCAGGAGCTGGGCAATTAACGTACCCGTGAAGCCCGTCGCCCCGATAACTGTGATCATTCGATTGTTTTCCCATTGACAGGTCGTATATAGAGGCCAAACTTCTTAATGTTACTGGTCTTGATTATCTCAAATATGTTATTTCCAATACTTGTAACCTGATCTCTCGTTAGCGAGCGCACATGAGAGGTGACGTGAGCGGGGGAATCCTTCGTCCGCGCCGAAGAAACGATTTTTTTTGGAAATCCCGAAGAGAGAAAGAAAAGTGGCTAAAGCCAAGGTTAAGTCGATCGGAACGGCAGTGCCGGCTAAAATTTTGAGCAATTTCGACCTTGAAAAAATGGTTGAGACCTCGAATGAATGGATCGTTGAAAGAACCGGAATTCATCAGCGGCATATAGCGGAGAATGGTCAAACCACGTCTGACCTCTCGGCTGAGGCGGCTATGAAGGCTCTCAACGCCGCAGGTGTCGATCCAATTGATGTCGACCTCATTATAGTGGCGACCATCACTCCTGACATGCAGCTGCCTGCTACGGCTTGTCTTGTTGCCGACAAAATCGGTGCCAAAAAAGCCTGGGGCTTTGATATGTCGATTGCCTGCTCAGGCTTCCTATACGCTATGCAGGTCGGCGGACAATTTATTCAGAGTGGCGCACACAAAAACGTCATTGTTATCGGTATGGACGTTATGTCCTCGATTATCGATTACACCGATCGTCAGACTTGCATCATCTTTGGCGATGGTGGCGGGGCCGCGCTGATCACACCGACGGAAGACGATTCTGAAGATGGTTTCATTGATTTCATCCATGAGGTCGACGGCTCCGGTGGCGATTATCTCTGCTTGCCGGCTGGCGGAAGCAAGACTCCTACGTCTCATGAGACTGTGGATAAACGAATGCATTTTGTTCATCAAGAGGGCAAAGTCGTCTTCAAATATGCGACTCGCAAAATGCCTGAATTGTGTTCGAAATTGTTAGAACGGAACGGATTGACCGGCGAAGATGTCGATGTATTCATCCCTCACCAGGCCAATCTTCGAATCATCACGGCCGCGTGCGAACGACTGAAGATGCCAATTGAACGGGTTGTGATAAACATTGATAAGTTTGGAAATACGACCGCAGGAACACTTCCACTGGCAATTGGAAGCGCCATCGAAAGCGGGCAGCTCAAGAAAGGCGATCTAGTTCTTTTCGCCACTGTCGGTGCAGGATTTAGTGCCGGAGCGATGTTGCTGCGCTGGTCATAACTATCCTCTGGCGAGGAACATATGCATTCTAACGACGCCTCGATGCCAGCCTCCTCTGACGCCAGTGGATGGAGTTCTAGTGACCCCACCGGTGGTGCGTCTAAAGAGAGTGAGTCGAGCGACGGTTCGAGTGTTGCGGCGGCTGATTCTCCAAGCGATCTTTTGAGTGCTGAGCGTTCTGCAGCTGAGCCTAGCGAGGCTGTT
>CAZRMH010000037.1:0-30369 GCA_964600935.1 uncultured Candidatus Obscuribacterales bacterium | reverse complement strand
GGGCCCCAAGATATGTTTCTCGGTCCTGTGCCAGAGCCTTGTTTGGACTGGACTTGTGGGCGTGGGGAACGTACCTTGTCCGTCGGCGTTTGGAACCATGACATGGCTAGGTCAAATTCGTCAATTTCTCGATCGCCATAGAGTTTGATCCAGTTAAGCTCTTTGGTCGCAGCAGCGAGATCGCCCGCTAAAGAGCGATCAATAGCGTAATAACATTTCAGTTGGGTGGTGCTGGTTTTATTCAGCTTCAAGGCCAGCAGTTCCCGGGCGGAGGTCTTACCGTTCAAATAGGACGCCAAATTCCAAGCCCAATAACCTTTTAGGCTGTCCGAGCTGGTTTTCAAAACATTTTGAACGTCCTTGTTAGCCAGAGCGGCATCATGACCGAGTTTTCGATGAGCGAGGTTGGTCATTATCGCGGCGCTGAGCGCGCTTTTCGAGTTGGGAGTGGCCATCCGTAAGAAAATATCGAAATTGGTCAGCGCCAGCGGCATTGATTTCATACAAAAATAAGCGAAGGCGAGGTTGTAATAAGCTTCTTTGTCATTAGGGTGTAGCTTCAAAACGCGCTTATAGGTCGAAACGAGAGCCTGGAAGTCACTCATTGACACTGTTGTCGGGTTGCCATTCTCAGCCCCATTCGATCTGGAAGTTTCGAAATCGAGAAGTGATTCTTCGAGCTTGCCTTCTTGAGCCAAAATTGTAGCCCGATTGGCATGATACGCCGAACTCGTCGGGTCCAATTGCAGGGCGCGGTCAGATTCCGCTTTAGCCTTACTCAGTTTGCCTTTCATGCTTAAGAGCGCGGCGAGATTATTGTGGGCGGGGGCGTAGTTCGGATTGATCGCCAATGCGTGTCGCAAGTCTTTTTCCGCTTCAGTAAAGCGTTTCAGTCGAACATACGTGGTGCCTCTGTTACCGATTGCGGTAGCATCAGATGGTTTGAGTTCGATTGCTTTGGTGTACCAGGTCAGCGCTTCAGCGTGACGTCCTGCACTAGCCAGTGACAGAGCTTTGTTGTTATACCAGTCGCTTTTTTTCGGTGCCAGCACAATCGCTCTATCGAAATCTTTGATTGCGTCATCGAAACGTTTCATTGCATGTAAAGTGCGTCCGCGATTGTTCAAAGTTTCCGGATTGTTCGGTTGAAGGCGCAATGACTGGTCGAGATCTTTTTTCGCGCGTTCCAATTGACCGATGCGGAACAAGATTGCACCTCTATTCGCCCAGGCGCTTGCAAAGCGTGGATTGGTTTTGATGGCGACATCAAGGTCGTTGATTGCGCCTTCGCTATCGCCCAGATGAAATTTTGCTACGGCGCTTGAATTGCGCGCTTCCGCCCAATTCGGTTTAAATTTTATCGCTGTCTGAAATTCATAGAGTGCGTGTTTGCGCTCACCGAGATCGTTGAATATTTGACCTCGTTGCATGTGGGCTTCAGCATCTTCCGGATCGATTTCGAGCGCGGACCTGTTGGTTTCGAGCGCTTCTCTGGCACGCCCCAACATTGCGAACGCTCGGGCTTTCAGACGTAGCGCCGTTATATCTCTCGAATCAGTTTTCAACAGCCTTTTGGTTTCGGCCAGAGCCTGTTCCGGCTGATTCTTATCGAGCAACAGACTGGCTTGCGAATACTTTGCTTTATTGGCCGATCCTGCTGTCAGCAAAATCAAACACGCGCACGCAATAATCGTTGGAAACACGCTATTTATCAGCTTCATCATTTATGTTTATTCGCTATGGTCAAGGGTTTGAACCGAGGCGTGGAATGGTGATTTTTAGTAAACTATCAGATCCAGGTTTTAATATAAGTGTTCTGTGGAGCATAATGCACGACCTCTCTAAATTAGAGATGAAAATCGGAAGTCTAGTGTATCGAGAGAAGTTGATAGTAGCCAGTTCAGGAGTTAGGACGTGCGCCCTGAATCAATGATCGGAACCACTATCGCCGGCAAATACGAGATTCAGTCGATTCTCGGTCGCGGT
Organism: uncultured Candidatus Obscuribacterales bacterium; assembly: GCA_964600935.1. Classification (GTDB taxonomy): domain Bacteria; phylum Cyanobacteriota; class Vampirovibrionia; order Obscuribacterales; family Obscuribacteraceae; genus JADYXR01. The sequence goes on along the minus strand of CAZRMH010000037.1, from coordinate 28,383 downwards.
GGTCTGGGTGTGGTCTTTAAGGCTAAACAAAAGCATCTCGATAGGCTCTGCGCTCTCAAGATGACGTTTTCTGAGTTGAAAGGAGACACGTCGCAATTTGACCGATTCGAGCGTGAAGCGAAGTTAGCGACTTCTTTGTCTTCCGACAATATTGTGTCTGTCTTCGACTTCGGTATCGCCGATGAAGGCATGGCTTATCTGGTTATGGAGTACATAAACGGAGAAAGTCTAGAACAGATCGTTAGCCGTGAGGGGCGACTTGATGCTTCGCGTGCGATTCCAATATTTTTGTGTATAACTAATGCGTTGCGTTTTGCCCATGAAAGAGGAGCTGTTCATCGTGATTTGAAGCCATCTAACGTGATGGTGGCACGCGATCAGACCGGTCAAGACACAGTGAAACTGGTCGACTTCGGCATGGCAAAGTATTTTCGAGATGGTATTGATGAAGAGCAAAACCTCACGACAATGGGACGAATTCAGGGATCTCCCGCTTACATGAGTCCCGAGCAATGCCTTGGTCGTGACATCGATTCGCGCTCCGATATTTATTCTTTTGGCTGCATTATGTACCGCGTTTTGGTCGGAGCCTTGCCGTTCTCTTCATCCAGCGCTTTTGAAGCGATGAATATGCATGTTTCGGTGCCACCAAATCCGATTAAATCTGTGGCACCGGATTTGATACTACCTGCCGGTCTGGAAGAATGTTTGATGAAGTGCCTGGCGAAGAAACGGGAAGATCGCTACCCCGATGTTGAGACACTGCGAGCCGACCTGGAGATGGCACTGCTTGCTTCCTGGACGGCTTACTCCTCAGGTGGTGTCACTCAGACTGTACCGTCCGCCGCCATGGCCACCAACTTCGACCCTGGTGACACCGCTAGTTTAACTTCGGCTGCAGCGCTGGGAAACAGTGGTGCTCAGTATCAGTTAGCGATGTTGCATCGTGATGGTGAGCTGGTTTCAAAAGACGACAAGGAGTCCATGGATCTGCTTATGCGTTCGGCCGAAGCGGGCTATGCACAAGCTCAATACGAATTAGCCGTTTGTTACGATTTTGGCGACTATCTGCCGATGGACACAGCGAAAGCCGTTGAGTGGTACAGGAAGGCTGCCGAGCAGGGCGTCACTGGTGCCATGGTTAATCTGGCCTGCATTCTCGAAGGCGATCGAGGTGTCGATACGAATTATCCTGAGATGCTTTACTGGTATCGACGAGCCGCTGAGAATGGACATACGCTGGGGCAGAGCAATTACGGGCGGTGCTTGTACTATGGCATCGGGACGGAGAAAAAACTACCGGAAGCTGTTCGATGGATGACTGCTGCAATTGAGACTAGTGATACTAATGACGGTGCATTATATCTTTTGGGCATTTGTTATTACTTCGGGGATGGAGTCAATCAAGATCGCGCTAAAGCAGTAGAGCTTTATAGGAAAGCCGCGCTTCTAGATCATGGTGGCGCCGCCTGCGAACTTGGTCTCTGCTATATCGACGGCGACGGCGTTGAGCGCGATCTCGAAGAGGGCATGGTCTGGTTGAGAATGGCAGCTGATTTCGGAAGCATTGCCGCTCAAGAGAAACTCGAGAAAGTCCAAAATGCGCGTTACATGGAGGACGTGGAGCGTAATCAGCTTGAAGGCTGGCTCGCCACCACAAATGGTGTGTCGTTGGTTCCTGCTGAAATAAAGATGAGGAGTCTGCTTCGCGAACCTCTCGACAAGCCTGTTCGTGAAGTAATTTCGACGTTGAAACTGCTTGCTGACCGCGGACATGAGTATGCCACCATCATCCTCGCGAAGTGCTACGAGAGGGGAATCGGTATTGCGAAGAATCTCGATAAGGCGGCGGAGCTCTATCTCAGTGCATTCGAGCGAGGTAGTGAAATTGTCGAGCCGCATTTGACTGAGTGCTACCGCGTTTGTTTTGAAAACGCAATTTTCCCGCCAAAGTCTTTTGATTGGTTGAAACTAGCTACCGACAGACGAAACGTCGCAGCCATGCTCGCTATGGCTAGCTACTATCGTGCAAACAATCCCGGCGGCCGGGATTTGAACGAGGCATTGAAGTGGTATCGCAAAGCCGCTGAGCTTGGGGATCGTGATGCTCAGTATGCAATTGCCCGTTTTCTGACCATGAAGAATTTGAACAAACGAGAGCGACTCAGGGTTGTTCGCTGGTGGGCTGATGAAGTCGACAAAGATTTGGATCCAACGACGATTGCCGATTTCGATGATGAAGGATTTTCAACCGAACGAGCGGAGGCTCTTAAATGGCTACATAAGGCTGCCGAGGATGCCAGCCCGGAAGCCTTGAGATTTCTCTCGGCTCTTCGTAATCGCGGTCTGATGCTCGAACAAAGTCCTGAGGAGGCAATCAAACTGCTTGAGCGTGCCGCCGATCTTGATGATGCAGAAGCTCAAGGTTTGCTGGGAGTCGCGCTCATCGAGGGCGAATCGATCCTCAAGAATCCGGCGCGAGGAATTGAGCTGTTGAGGCAGGGGGCGCGAATGTTGGATGCTTTTTCACTTTGGAATTTGGCGCTCGAATTAATTGAAGGTAAGAATACGGTAGTAGATCGTCCACTCGCTCGTGACCTGTTAGAGAAAAGCGCTGCCGCTCATTTCAGACAAGATAAGTTTTGGTCTGAGAGCGGATTTCAATCACGTTTTTCGCGTCTGGTTGCGTTGTTCGAAGACCTGGCGAAACGAGGTCAGAAAGAGGCTCGTTATTGGTTGGGAGTCTGTTGCGAACATGGTATCGGGCTCAAAAAGGATCGTGATCGTTCGGTTCTTTTGTATCTGCATGCCGCTGAACAGGATTACGAACCAGCTCGCATTGCCTTCGAGAAAGCCCCGAACAATTTGAAAGCCTGGGCCCTCAAGAAACAGCTGGAGCTTGATTATGACCGCGCCAACAAGTTGATCGACGACACCAAGTAGAGCAACCTTATCGCTTTCACATCTTTGTCAAGAAGGTGCAATTTGCTTAATCTTCACGATCGTTTAAACGCGATCTAACGCTATTTGACATCTGTTAAAATCGCTTTTGGTTATAGTTTTGTCAATCGGTGTGAGCAATCACTCATCTTGCAACCATGCTTCGAGGAAACTCTATGCCTTCGACGGCAGAGAAAACGCAAAGAGAACAAATCAAGGACGTGAAGACGCGCGGCAAAGTAGAAGCTGCTGACACGTATCTTGGCGTGGCATCAAAACTGCTCACCATTTTTGCGGCCCTGAGTACGCTATCGATTTGGCTTTATTCAACCTATTACATTGGAACGATTGAAGTCAGACCAAATAAATCGGTCGAATATCTAACTATTAAACTTTACGACGAACGCGGCGCCGAGAGCGTTTTCCACACTGGCCGAATTAAGGTTGTTCCGGGTCACTATCAAGTGATTGCCACCGCCGATGACAGCACTCCGACAAACATGCAGGCTGACGTCAAATTCAATGCCACTACAATAGTGCCGTATGCGGTGCAGGAAAAAGAAGAATCCGTTTCAGAAGATGATAAGAAAGCCTCTGCGAAAGAGAACCGCAGATGGTGGCAGATCTGGAAACGTAACTAGGTAGATTTTAACTTTTTGACGCCCGGTAAGACGTGTTCTGCTGTGTCGTCTGAGATTTGTCTTGTTTTCCGAGAATCTCAAAGTGCCTGCCTGAGTTTCGAAGCATTGTCTGCGTGGTAATAAGGCCTGAGGCTCTAGTTAGATCTTTGGCGAATAATAGATGAAGTACAGAAAGTTATTAGACAGTCGAATCGTTCAAGTTGGCATGATGGCGTTGTTCGCCGCAATGCTGAACCAGTCTCCGGCGGTAGCAGATAACTACGAGCAAGATTTGATGTATGGAGGTCAGAACTCCGCTGGATTTGCTCAGCTTCAGAAATTACTCAAGAAAAACGATTATCGCAATGCATTTCCGCTCGTGAAAGTGATGGCTGAGAAAGGCTATCCGAACTACCAGTGTTTTCTCGCCAAATTGTATTTGAACGGACAGGGCACGAAGAGAGATCCGAAAAAAGCCTTCGACTGGTACACGGTGGCCGCGAAAAATTCATACAAGCCAGCCGAATACAATCTCGGAAAGATGTACTTCAACGGCACTGGTGTACCTCAAGACTTTAAATTTGCTAGACGCTGGCTGGAAGTGAGTGCTCCTGAAATTGGTGAAGCTGCGCTGCTGCTCGGGCGAATTTACAGTGATGGTCTGGGAACGGAAAGAGACTATTCGAAAGCGATCGACGCGTTCGAGATGGCTGATGCTAAGGGCGTCGATGCCAAAATCATTATCGGGATTCTTTATAGTCTTGGTGGTTTTGGTGTCGAAAAGAATTTCACGCAAGCTAAAAAATGGCTTGAACTGGCGGCCGCTCAGAAGAATGCATTAGCTCAGTGCGCGCTTGGTTTCGTCTACTATGAAGGTGGTCACGGGCTGCAGAAAGATCTTGAAAAAGCAAAACAATGCATCAAGCTTGCTAAACCGATCCTTGTGAAAAAGGCTGCGGCGGGCAATCCTGCAGCTTTAACATGGCTCGGTCGAATTAGCTACTTGGGTCTGTTTCAAAACCGCGACTATACTCAAGCCCGCAGATATTTTGAAGCGTCCGGTGATGCAGACAGTCTCTATATGTTGGCTGTGATGCAGCGCAAGGGGCAAGGCGGAATTAAGAAGGACTACAAGAAGGCGCTTGAGCTTTTTAAACGCGCGGATGCAGGTGGAAATTTCCCTTCTAAAGTTGCGATTGGCGAGATGTACTACATGGGACAGGGCACGCCTAAAAACCTTTGTACGGCTAAGAAATGGTTCGACCAAGCCGGTCGCAATGATGATCCTGTCGCTCGATATTATCTAGGCATCATGTACGCCAATGGCGAATGCGCGAAGAAGGATGTTCGGCGCGCGAAGATGTTTTTCGAACTTGCGGCTCCAGGACTTGAACTTGCTAAGGCAACTAACGAAGATTGTGTTGGTTATTTGAAACATTTGAGTACGGATCTGGCATACCTTGCCACTTTGCCGGCAGAGCAAACTGCTGCGGATGCGGCAACGACTGCCGCAGTAAACGCCTCGTCGAGTATCGCCACGAGAGCGAGTTCTGTCAGTTCGGGAAACGCTTCTGGTACTGCTGGTAGTGGCGCTAAGATTGAACCGACTGCTTCAGTCGATACAGCCGTGATCGTCGCGACTCCTTTGCCTGCAAAGACACGGGACTACCAGGGGGTTACCGAAGCGTTGCAAAGTTTAGTCAATGAATATTTTCCGAGGGGTAAGTTTGGCAAAACTGAGAAAGGATTTCACCTTGAATACAAAGCCAAAAGTTTAAAGCTTCAGGGAACTGAGAAGCAGATGTTGGTGCCGCTGAGCGATGGTATCGTAGCTGATATCACTCTCGTACCAGGACGTTACCAGGGCGCGGCCATCTTACCGTTTCAAACTAATGAAACTTACTACGTATCATTGCTGATGGCGCCATATTCGCAGGCTAAAGATAACCATCTTTTGACGAAATTGTTGTTTCCGCCGAATACACCATCAGAGTTCGTCGATCGGTTTAAAGAAGTGATCAATAGCTATCAGTAGCTACTTAACTGTTTGGTGATCGGTATCAGCGACTGGGCTGCTGTCAGACAATCGGCGCTTGCGGATCGGTCGAGTTACTCAAGCGGAGAGTCGCTGCCCGCGCCAGGAGGAAATCCCGGGTGACCGCCGCGCGGACCTTGTGGACCGGGACCGTCGCGCATGCCGGTTGGTGGCGGTGACCATCCGTTGTGGGGACCATCGCGTCGAGTTGAATTGCCTTGCGGTGGGCCGACCCGGTCCAGATCTTGATCTTCGTCTCCAGGAGCGCGCCCCCATGGTGTATTGCGTCGTTGTCCGTTGGCGCCGGGGTTCGGGGGCGTCGCGCCGCCTGGACGCATTTCGCCTCCTGCGCGTCGACGTTTAAAGCTGTCGTCGGGAGTGCCTTTGAACGAGCGCGGAATAAATGGAAATTGGTCGCTGACTATGTAGTGATAAATGCCCTGCGGATACTCAGGTGTGACGCCGAATCTGCCGTTCGATTCATCGAGGTCGCCGAGTCCCTTTGCATATTCATAATCCTCGGTGAAGGCGCCGTCATATCTGCCACCTGGTCCTGGCGAGTTAGGCCGGGTGCCACTCTTTAATCGATAACTTGATTTGAGTTTCTTCAGACCGGAGTTTTTATTCTTTGGATCACTGTAGTCAAATGGACCATAGATTGGAAATCCATCGGCTGCATAACCGATGAAAACTGGCTTGCCATGTGCTGCCAGCCTTTGCAACAAACCTGTGGGTATGCCATGGTAGTGATACGCACCATTGGGCTGGACATGAGCATTGTTTTGATCTATTCCGAGTCTCGCGCCGAGATACATTGCCTCATACTGCCACCCTGAGCGGGGATTGCCGTTGTACCACTCAGCGGCGCCCGGGTCGAACGGCACTCCGTTTATCGCCACTCCGAATGGTGACATATCTAGTGGAGTTGTTTGTCCAGTTACTTTTGGATCTTTTGGAACGCGATATTCGTAGTGTTGTTCCGAGATGGTATTGGGATTTCCCTGGTTGGGAAATGCGCCGGTTTGATGGTCGGGCAGCCCGTTTGAACGGATTACTCTGAACGGTCCTTGCACCGTGATACTAACGCGTCCAGTGAATGCGTATGCCGGATTCATTGCTAATTCGAAAAGACTCCACGGATCGAACAGCCAGTGTCTGTGCGAGCTTACTGGAGGAGATGCCACCGCATGTGGTGTCGTATTCCTGCCAGGCTTCTTGTTACCGGACTTCTTGGCTGCGTGTCTGCCATGTTTCTGCTGCGATGAATGCGAGTGTGCGCCCTTATGCACCTGGTAATCTTGCAGGTCATAGTGTGCCCTAACCGACGTCTGCGAAACACAGACCAGAGCAAGAGAAGCAAGCGCGACGGAAATAGACCTTGGCTTAATTAGCATACTAAAAGTAGATGCCCAAACGCGATGCGACAATAACGTTTTCGCGACTGAATAGACCGAAGAAAACTCGAGAATCAGAACATTGGAGGCAAGCGTTTCCGGAATAATCGAACTTCAGACCGTTCCTGTCCACTCTGGCTCAGACAAATCGCTGAACGTCTCATTCTTTCTTGCCCGACAACACAGCAGTCATATTTGATAGAATGCCGCGAATAGCGACGCTACAGACTACGGGGGTTTGCAAGAGATGCAACGGGCACGACTTCCTCGCCAGAGAGCGAATCAAGGCACACGTCTTGTTTTTTCGGCGATTTTATTCACTGTAGTTTGTGGATTGCCTCAGCTTTGTTGTGGCGCGCTTGCAAAGGGGGATGCGCCTAGTCCGAATGCCAGTGCAGCGCTTCAAGTCGCAGAAAACTTGCCAGCTGTTTCTTCGACGTCGTCTTCGAAGGTTGGCTCGGAAAGCGATTCTGTGATAAAAGCCGCTTTGAGCGAAACCGCACGAAATTATGAAGGTGCTTTTCGCAAGGGAGATGCAGCCGCACTCGCGCTTCTATGGGCGGAAAATGGAAAGTATGTAGACGGCGATGGCAATTCGTACAATGGCCGGGCGGAGATTGAGCGAACGTTCCAAGATTACTTTAAGCAATCGGGTAGTGCCAGAAATATCGAGATTGCGATTGACTCGGTGAAACCAATTGGTAGCAATGGTGCGTTGGAGACTGGTGTCGCACGCATCAAGGATGACAGCGGCAAACTGTTGTCGACAGCGGCTTACTCCGTCATTCATGTGAACAATGATGGAAAGTGGCAGATGGCGAGTGTGAATGAAGCGCGTCCGCAGTATTTCGATAACCTGCTCGAGAAACTTCGCTGGATGTCGGGCGAGTGGTCGGCAAACGGAGCGGGTGGCGAAGCGACGCTTTCTACCAGGTGGCAGGCGAATCAACATCTATTAGTCGCGACTTATCGCGTTAAAACGAAAACCGGAGAGACGCACGAAGACATGCAGATCATCGGAGTTGATCCGGGTAGTCGCAGAATTGTTTCCTGGTTATTTGACTCAGAGGGGGGCGTCGGTCGCGGCGTTTGGTCCACCAATGGAAAAACTTGGGCTGTCGATCAGATTCGCACTTCCGTCGATGGGCGGCGTGTGCGGTCGCGTAGTTTGCTTGAACCGCGCGGTTCGGACAGCTTTGTGTGGAAGTCGACTGGGCGTTCGCTGAATGGGTTGCTGATTCCGGATAGCGACACGATAACAGTTAACAGAATTCATCTTTAATTCAAAACGCGACGAAATTTTCGGGGAATTAGGACAATGTCGAAGAAATTAATAGCAGCGGTTAGTTTAGTGGTTTTGTGCAGTAGTATCACCAGTGGTGTCGAAGCTAGAGGCGGCGGCGGATTCGGTGGCGGGCGCGGCTTTGGCGGCGGTGGATTCGGTGGTGGTCGCGGATTCGGTGGATTCGGCGGTGGATTCGACAGGGGCGGCTTCGGCGGTGGATTTGACCGGGGTGGTTTCGGCGGCGGATTCGATCGCGGAGAAGGTGGTTTCGAGCGTGGCGACGGTTTCGCGCGAGAAGGTGGCGATCTCGACCGTGGTGGCTTCGGCGGTGGCATGGAAGGTGTCAGAGGTGATGATTTTGGTTTTGGCAACCGCGGTGTGGCTGGGCGTGATGACTTTGGTTTTGGAAGGGCAGATCAACCAGTGCAAGGTGGCTTCGGCGATCGTGGCATCGGTGACCGTGGTATCGGTGAGGGTGGCATCGGCGATCGCAATAGACCGCTGACTCCATTTGACAATGGAGGACGCGGCGGTTGGGACGGAAAGAATGGTTGGAACCACGACGGCTGGAACAACGGTAAAGATGGCGCCGGATTCGATCGTATATCAGGCAACAATGTGTGGAACGGTGGTCACAATACATTTAATTACAACCCGACTTACATCTCCAATCGCGGCGTTTCTGTTCGAAACAATTTCAACGGTTATGGCAACTTCTACGGACGCGGTTGGTGGGGCGCCCACCCTGGTGGCTGGTACTACGGTGGTTGGGGTTATGGCGGATATGGTATGGGGATGGGCATGGCTACTGCCTGGATGGTCACTGACTGGGCGATGCTGGGCACCATGATGGCACTTGATGTTAGTGGTGGACCAGGTTATGGCGGCAATGTCACGTATAACAACAATAATGTCTACTACAATGGGCAACCAGCTGGTACTGCAACGGATTATTATAATTCCGCGCAGAAACTAGCTACCTCTTGTGGTGATACTAATCCCAAGAAAAAGGCTGACTGGAAGCCGCTCGGCGTATTTTCATTAGTGCAGGGATCGCAAACCGATTCGACTACAATGTTCCAAATCGCGATTAATGAAAACGGAGACATCGCCGGAAATTATTACGATATGCTTGCCGATCAGGATCAGCAGATTCGCGGCAAGCTTGACAAGAAAACTCAGAGAGTGGCTTGGACCGTTGGTTCTAACAAAAACGTCGTATATGATTCGGGAATGGCCAATCTTCTGAAAGATGATGCACCAGTACTGGTGCATTTTGGAAAAGACCGCACGGAGCAGTTCATTCTGGTTCGATTGAAGCGTCCTGATGGCATTGATCCGACCACACCGACAGCACCGGCGACAACAATCAATCCTGCGCAATCTTTTTTGCCTGGTGAGAAGACGCTTTGATAGCGGTTTCTCAGATGTAACGGCATTATGTTAAGTGTTGAACTATCAAGTTTTCCTTCGAAAAGCTTTATTGAACGCGTTTTGAAGGGAGCGATTGATTAGACTGGACTGGAAGTAAGCAGACTAGCCGAGAGACAACCTCTTTCATCGAAATCAGTCGTGCGTTTGGGCGGCTCTCAGGTTAGACAGAATCTAATTCTCGTTCACAAGAAGCCAAGAAGGAGACCATGGGAGAACTTACCCTAATTCGAGATCTGGCAACTATTTGGGCAGCCGCGCTGGTCGTCGGCTATCTTTGCGTGCGTTTGAAACAACCAATCATCGCAGGCTACATCCTTGCTGGTATCGTAATTGGTCCTCACGGGCTGAAAATCATTAGTCACAGTGAGTCGGTGTCCGTTCTTGCTGAATTTGGCGTGGCGTTGTTACTTTTTGCGCTGGGCGTCGAAGTCTCTTTGAGGCAAATTTTTTCTTCGGCATTCAAAGTTGTATTTGCCGGGCTGTTTCAAATATTAGGAACAGCACTCCTCGGATGGTACTTGGCGCATCTGAGTGGTTTGTCTCTGGGACCGGGTGGTGGATTTCTGTTTGGATTTATTTGCGCTTTGTCGTCCAGCGTCGTTGTCACTAAAGTACTAATTGAACGCGGTGAGTTAGATTCTGCACACGGGCAGATCTTGGTGCCAATGCTTGTAATTCAAGACCTTAGTCTCGTTCCGGTTATTTCGCTTCTTCCGGTTTTGCAGTCGACTGGTGGAGATGCCATTGGCTTGATTGCGATAGCGCTAGCTAAAGCTGCCGTTTTTGTCGCATTTATTATTTGGAGTGCAACGAAGCTTGTGCCTTTGATACTGTCGAGAGTGGCACATTCAAATTACCGAGAACTGTTTTTGCTCACGATTATTTCGTTGTGCCTCATAATCGCGATGGTCGGACACCAATTGGGACTGTCTCTTGCCCTAGGCGCGTTCCTCGCTGGCATTATGATTTCCGAGTCGACTTATGGTCACCAGGCTTTAGCCGATTTATTGCCATTACGCGATCTTTTTTCCACTGTGTTTTTCGTTTCGGTTGGAATGTTACTCAATCCGATTTTCATCGCAGAGCACTGGATGCAGGTTCTTTTATTCGTGGTCGTGCTGATTGTCGGCAAGGCGGTTATTGCCGCGGCAGCCGCAGCGATCGTGACACCGAATTTGAGACGGGCTTCTCTGGTCGGTGTTGGACTTGCCCAGATAGGAGAGTTTTCTTTCGTTTTGGCATTGACCGGATTCCAATCGAAAATCCTTTCTGAGAGTCTCTATAACTTATTCTTCGCAGGAGCTGTGGTCTCTTTGATTGCTGCACCATTCCTCATGAGCTCTTTTCCTGCGATTATTCGGAAATTGACTAGTCCTGGAAGTAGAAGAGATGAGCGCCGCAGTGAAGATCGAGAGTCGGAGGCGGCCTCTGGAATGACTGGGCACGTAGTTCTTTGCGGTTATGGTCGGATTGGCAGAAATCTTGGAATTGTTTTGCATTCGTATAGAGTTCCGGTTGTGGTTGTTGAACTCAATGCTTCGATAACCCAAGAGTTGGAGGAACTCTCGATTCCGTTTGTTTATGGTGATGCGCTCAGTCGAATAGTATTGCTCAGAGCCAAGTTGCGAGACGCGAAAGTGCTAGTCGTCACGATACCTGATCCAGTTGCGGCTATTTCAATCATCGATATCGCTCGTCACTACAACCCCGACATTAAAATCATCGCTCGCGCACATCGTTCGGAAGATATCGATGTATTTCGTGCTACTGGTGCAAATGCTGTTGTGCAGCCGGAGTTCGAAGCAAGTATCGAGATTACCAGGTTGACTCTATTGAGTTTAAATAAGGCTGATCCTGAGATTCAAACCGCGTTAACCAGCATCAGAGAAAAACGCTATTCGATTTTTCAACCCGACATCAGCTCGTCCAGCATGGCTCAGATAATCGGCATTCCCCATGACGAGTATTTAGGTGCATGGTTCAAAGTTACGAATGACGATGTAATGGGAAAATCTATTAAGGAGCTTGATATCAGGCGAGCGACTGGTGCGACTATCGCGGCAATCAGGCGAGCTGATAATATGATGGCGTATCCCGGACCTGACACCGAGCTATTGAGTGAAGACGAAATCTATGTTGTCGGAAACCCACACGAAGTAACCAATTTCGAATCGACTTTCTTGATGCCACGGTTTTGTCCAATATCCGGAGTTACGAGTGATGATATCTCTACTTTGAAGTAAACGATTATGCTGATTCTTCGAATTAAACCATCACTAATGCACGTAACTTGCGGCTTGATTGCTCTGGCCGCGTTGGCCGGCTGTGGTGCTACCAGTGGTGGCGATCGTCAAACCGGTAAAGATGGGCTTACTGCCGATGGAACCGCAACAGTAACCGTTCCTGGTGAAACAGCTAAGGTTGACTCTTCTGATGATTCGCATGAAACGGAGGCGTCTTCGACCTCTGATGGCTTGGATGATTCGAACAAATCACTCAGGCAGCGTCTTATTGACGATAAGGGCGTGTTAGGTGCAGTGCCGCGAGCGTCAGTTGGTATTTATTCAGAGAAGGCCAAGGCGGGAGATACTGATGCACAGCGGAGACTAGCTGTCTGCTACTATGTTGGAACGGGAACAACTGAAAACGAAGGCGAAGCGAGGAAGTGGTTCAAGAGCGCTTCTGAAGCCAATGATAAACGAGCACAGTATTGTCTTGCGTATATGCTCGATAAGGGAGAAGGCGGACCAGCGGATAAACGAGAAGCGTTTTTCTGGTATCAGGTAGCAGCAGAAGGACAGGGGGGATATGCGGGTCTTGCTGAAAAGGAAGTTGCTCGTATGTCAGCTGATTTCGATCAGGTCGAGCGCGACCGAATTAAGAAAGAAGTTTTGGCCTGGTTTAATGCCAGTAATTTACGCAAAACCAAGGCTGAGAAATCACGCCGTTCTTACTAGTGGTTGGAGCCAAGCCCGGTTCCTCGAGTGAGAATTGCGCTCGTCAGCCGAAACACGAGCGATTTAGAGCAACGTGCCCTTGAGCAGAATGCTTGCAATACTGAAATATAAAACGACGCCTGTAACATCGACAAGTGTCGCGACGAATGGCGTAGATGCTGATGCAGGGTCGAATCCAGCGCGTTTGAGAATAAACGGGAGAATGGAGCCCGAAACGCTTCCCCACAAAACTATGCCGACAAGGCTTAGTCCGACGACGGCAGCGATCAATGGTGCATGTTCGCCATATGTATGAAAAGCCGCTTCCCAGAGGATGACACGGAAATATCCAACAATTCCCAGGATGATTCCCATCGAAGAGCCAACCACGATTTCTCGTTGCATGACTCTCCACCAATCGCGCAGTCTCACTTCGTCGAGAGCCATTGCGCGCACGACAAGTGTTGATGCCTGAGAACCTGCGTTGCCGCCACTGCTGATGATTAGCGGTAAGAACAGGGCGAGAATAACTGCTTTAGCAATTTGATCTTCAAAATAACCCATCGCATTGGCTGTCAGTAGTTCGCCGAGGAAGAGCACGAAAAGCCAACCCGCGCGTTTTTTGATCATCTCGGTGAGCGCGATTTTGAGGTATGGATCACCGAGAGCTTCACTTCCACCCATCTTTTGGATGTCTTCTGTGGCTTCTTCTTCAACGACGTCAACGATATCATCGATGGTGACAATACCCTTCATTCGTCCGCTTGCATCGACAACTGGAATTGCCAGAAGGTTGTGTTCCTTAAACAGTCGGCTTAAATATTCCTGGTCAGCATCTTCCGACGTTTTGATTACGTTTGATCTCATCACGTCGCTAACTTTATTTTGTGATCCGGAAGAGAATAATCGTCGAACAGAAACGACTCCTAGCAAATGCTGTTGATTGTCGAGTACATAAGCGATGTAAACCGTTTCGACCTGTTCTAGTGCCTGTTTGCGCAGATAGAGAAGCGCTTCATCAACCGTCATGTCCGGACGAACACGTGCGTAACGAGGACTCATCAAACCGCCGGCTTGATCCTCGTCATAAGCCATGAGCGCGCTGACTTCCGTGCGCGTTGATTCATCGAGTAGTTCAAGAAAATGGGTGCGCTCGTCTTCAGGAATTTCTTGTAGTACGTCCGCTGCATCATCGGGATCGAGTACGCGAATCCAGAGGCGCTGATCTCGCGCCGGTAACGCGGTGAGAATCTCGGCTTCTTCTTGCCCGTCGAGTTCGCGAAAAAACTCCTCCGCGTCTGCCGGAGCCAATTCCTGAAAGCGCTTGAGTTTCTCTTCGATCTCAAGTTCATTCCACTCGTCATGGAGTCGAGCGTATGACAGGTCTTTCAACACTGCGTCGGTCACTGTAGCTTCCCCTGGAGTCTCTATAGGCTGTTGGCTTCGTCTTCTTTTTCTTTAGCGGCTTTTTCCATAGACATGCCGCGTAACGCCTTTGCCTGACCCATCAAACTTTCTTTCTTTTGAGGAGTGCAGAACCCTTCGGGTTGTTGCTGATAGATGGTCATTGCTTCTTTGAAGTTCTTAAGAGCGTTTTGATTATCTTTGTTATTGTAATAACAGTTGGCTAGATCGATGTATCTTGGCGCAATCAGCAAAGCAGTTTTTCCCTGACGTTTGTACATGCTGATCGATGTTTCGAGCATGTCGATGGCGTCGGCCCATTGACCCTCAGCCATGTAGCCATTCGCTTTGATGTCGAGTTCATTGGCATCCTGGCTGCGCGCACTCTGATCTATAACGATACTCTGGTTTGGACCGGTTGGTGCTTTCTTCTTCGCGACTTCCACCACCGGTGGTGCCACCGGTGCGGATCTGTTTGTAAGAAAGAAGATGACGACGATCGCCCCGACGACACCAACTGCGACGAGAATATAGGCTCCAGTTGCGACCATCTGGAACATTTCTTTGGGCGATGTTCTGTCAAATTTTTCAGCGCGGCGCAGATTTTTTACCGTGGCGGACGGAGTATCCCGCGTGATCTTTTGTTGCCCTTTTACCTTTCTGATATCGACCAAAATATCGTCTACCGTCTTGTAGCGATCGTTTGGATTTTTCTGCAAACATTTCATGATGATGTATTCGAATTCGTCTACATCGACCCATGAAGCGTGTTCTGCGGAACCTAAATCGGGACGCAATTCGGACGGATAGCTTGGAATTAACGACACATGTTTATTCATGGTATCGAGTATGGTGTTACCAGAAATAGCGTGTCGGCCGGTCATCGCTTCAAAAATTACACAACCGAGTGCATAAATGTCGGAGCGGTTGTCCAGACGTTTGCCCATGCATTGTTCCGGACTCATGTATAGCGGACTTCCGAAAACATCTCCTGTTCTGGTCAGGTGCTGAGCCTCTTCGCCCTCTTCGGTCATGATTTTGGCAATACCAAAATCGAGAAGTTTCAGTCGATTACTTTCAGCATCAAGAAACATAATGTTGCCGGGTTTAACGTCTCTGTGAATGATACCGAGTCCGTGCGCGACCGAAAGACCTTCACAGAGTTGTTCGAAAATTTCTAGAACCGACGGCAAGAAAATTCCACGAGTCGCCTTGATCCGCTGTCCAAGGGTGTTACCTTGAATGTAGTCCATGACGAGGTACGGTTGACCATCTGTCGTGACGCCGAAGTCGCGATAGGTGATCAGGCATGGGTGTGTCAATTTGCTGACTGTTTGAGCTTCCAATTTAAACCGTTTTACTGCGGTGGGATCCGCCCACATGGTCTTATCTAGCAGCTTTAGTGCCAGTTCCGTATCGAGCTGCAAGTGCTTGACCTTATAGATCGCACTCATACCGCCCTTTCCGATGAATCCGTTGATCAAATACTTCTCTGCGATCACCTGCCCAATCATGTTGTCCGTACTGTCTGGTAGCGGATCGGCAGGAGGGCTGGTAATTTGTTTTTGTGGAACTGAAGTCCAGAGGTCTGATTCGGCTGTTTGTCGTTGCGGAGCCGTGGCCGCATGTGAAGCCGCTGTGGCTGCGTCCAGGCTTGTACTGGAATCGGTCTGACCGTCCGTAGCGCTTAGCGAAGACGGTGGCTGCTCCGCCGGTGGACGCGACGATGGTTTGCCTTTCACGAAGACCGTGCGTGTCCAAGTATCCTGCATCGCTTCTTCCGACATAGGTTCGTTTGAAAGTTTTTCCAGCCACTTGTCCTTTGGGCTGTTTTCTTCGGTCTCAGACATAATTGCTGCTGCTTAATTGGCTAAATGACGATTTTGCGGTCTGAAGCAACCATCTTATCAGAACTTAAACGATCTTATCACTAAGGTCTACGGCGACCGCAATGTCTAGTTAGACGACGTTCACAATGGTAGAACTGGTTTGCCGTGTACTGAGCTTGGAATCTGGCAAGGTTGGTACTACTGGTAGTGGCAATTGCATCTGATTTGCAAAAACTTGGCAGGTTGTCGAGGCTTTGTTTCATGCTCGGCAAATTCTGGGGATTTCCCTGGTGTGCTCTTACTTTACGTCAGTTAGATTAGCAATAGTCAGAACACAATCGAGTTCCTATGTATAAGACAAAAACTGCCTGGAAAGTTGTCTCAGATCCGTACGCGCCGGAATCGAGTTGGGTGCCGGCATGTGCGTTGGCGAACAGGGACGAATGTGGTCCACCTCCTGAAGGGGTTGCGGATCCCAGTGAACGGTCAACCGGTCGCAAGGTTGCCGAGGTTGTTATCTTGAGCTCGTTCCTCGCTGTGATAGGCGGAGCATTTGCCGGACAATGTGTACATGTTAACTATTTCGCGGAGCATTTGATCGGAAGCTTCTTTTACAACGATTTCGCCTTCGAGCCGTGGGGATCTTTCTATTATTGGTTCAACCAGGCGAACGCCGCTTGTACATATATTCCGTTGTTCTTCTCGTATTCAATGGGATTTTGGGCGAGCGTTTATAAGTTCGGTAAGAACTTCAGCCTGTGTACGGCAGGAAGCTTGGCATTATATTTGGTGACTTTGTCGTTACTCCAACCCACTTTTCCTTTTGTGCATGAACCGAGTTCGTATTACGGCCTGCTGCTTGCATCCGGGGCGGGAGGTGCAATTGCCGCGTTTTTTCTAGGTAAATCGATTGCGAGAAATGTAGCGGCGATTATTTCTCCACGTATTATTTACTTCGCGACGGCGGTTGCGTTGTTCCCCATGCCGCTGTCGTTTCTGGGTTGGAACATGCAAAACTACTTTCTGACTGCAGGCGTATGCATTTCGATCCCACTGGCGATAGGCTATATCATAAGGCGCATGCATAGTGGTTCCCTAAAGACTTCAGTTCTGCTGTCCATAACGGCAGCCTCGCCACTGGTGCTATGCGGACTCATACATCTGCCGGTTGCGAGCTGGTTTGGAAACGCCCTCGCGGAGAGTTCTACCCTCAGCGCATCATTCGGCCGAGAGCTATACTACATGTCTGTACTTCCGCTCCTGGCGCTTGGGCTGCCAGTGTTAGGAACGCTTTTGGGTCACGCGATTCACGGTGTCGAGTCGGCTGACGATAAATCGGTCGGATGGGCGTCTACTGCAGAAGAAGTTTCGCCAAAATGCCTAATGCAATTAGCAGAAGAGTCATTACCGCGATAACCGTGATGGCGATTACTTTTGTTTTGTTGCCCGGTTCTGGACCAACATCGGAAACGCTCAGTCGCGAGCGCAATCTGCTTTTCTGATCACCACCAGAGAGCGTAGTTTGCTCAATATTTCGCCTACCGTATCGAGGCGCTTCGACGGTTTCTTCATCTTCTTCCTCGATTTCGGGAACGTTTCCGTTATCTTCTTGCCGTGATGTCGTGAGGCGCGGTTGCACCGAATTTGGTGCTAGTTGCGGAGCCGCTTGTTGTTGTTTTTGTTTTTCAAATTCTTCTTGCTGTTGTTGTCGCTGCTTCTGTTCTTGAAGTTCTTGTTGCTGTTGCTGAAACTGCGCTTGCTGTTGTTCCTGAAGCTCTTGCTGTTGTTTTTGTTGCTGCAACGCTTCTTGTTGCGCCTGCTGTTGGCGGAGCTGTTCGTGCTCTTGTTGCTCTTGCGGTTGGGCTTCTACTTGTTGTTGAGCCTGTGCCTGTTGTAGCTGTTGCATCTCTTCGCGGGTAAGCTGGTGCCGAAAAAACTGCTGCTGTTGATCGACTTGCTGTTGAACTTGTTGCGGTGGAACTGGCTGTTGTGGAGCTTGATGCGGTGACGCTAACTGTTGTTGTTGTGAAACTGGTGGCTGCTGCGGAACTGGCGGCTGAAGCTGTTGGGGTGAAATTTGCTCGGGCGAGACGGATTGCGGTCGCACTGTTTGCTCAAGCGAAGAGGGAATAAGGGATTCGCTCGCAGGTACTTTTGGTGCTGAATCGGTGGTGCTGATCGCGGCACTTCGACTGACTTGTTCTGCGACGGCCGTCTTCATGTCGGGCACAACATTTCGAGGTTGACCTGGTATCAGGGTAGAAAGAAATTCTTTTTGAACGGCATCATGCCACTGCTGGACTGAGTTTCTAAAATCAGTGATGGTTTGAAAACGTTTTGCTGGATCGGTTTCCATTGCCATTTGAATCGTGGTATTCAATTTGTCGACGCAGCGCAGATTCGGCACGTGCGTGTTCAGATGATTTGGTTTTCGATCAGGGTCACAGTGCGCCGCCATGACCGTCATGATGTTATGACCGCCGTAGGGCAGCTGACCAGTCGTCATTTCGTATGCCAGAATTCCGAGAGAGTACACATCGGAGCGTGTGTCGACCTGATGACCTCGACATTGCTCGGGGCTCATATACAGAGGCGATCCGACAGAGTAACCTGCTTGTGTAAGACCTGTTTGCTGACCAAGTGGTTTCGCGATTCCGAAGTCTAAAACCTTGACGTTAAGCTTGTTGTCTTGCTCCAGTAGAAAAATATTTCCAGGTTTTAAATCTCGGTGCAGCACTCCAAATCTGTGTGCATGTGCAAGTGCATCGCAGACCTGCAGCAGAATTGACGCTAGTTCATTTTCATTATCCAGACGAGTATGTGTTTGCAAAACGCGCTGAAGACTGGCGCCGGGCAAAAATTCCATGATGAAAAACGTTCTGCCACCAGCCGCTTCTAGCGAATCGATTGCTTCGACGATGTTCGCGTGTTTCAAACTACCGTGAAGTTGCACTTCCTGTGCGAATCTTCGTACGGTCTCAGGATCATGCGGCGTCACTGTTTTAATCGCGACCAGTCGATCCGTAGAGATTTCGCGTGCCTTGAGAACCAGTGCCATTGCACTTTCGCCGAGAACTTCAAGAACTTCGAAACGATCGAACAAGACTTTTCCGACGAGCGCTTCCCCGGGCTTTTTGTTTTTCTCCTGATTGTTTGGATTTTCTTGGTCGGACATGCCGCACCTGTTTTGACGTCCCAATCATAAGCATAATAGTGTTAATGGTATAGGCCTGCCACTTGGAGTGGGTGTTGACAACCTTCTATTTCGGCATATGCTAATCTGAATTAACCTGGGAATCGGCTCGAGGATTGACTCGTGAACAAAGCGGACAGAGAAGAGGCGGCCAAAGCCGCGCTGACGGATATTAATAAACTGCTTCACCCTGACGACAATAAGTTATCGAGCGTCAACGAAAGTTATCTGGATGGTCCCGTGATTATCGAGCTGCTCGAGAAAAATTTTGCTCGACTTGATCCGAACAACGATGGTATCAGTAGGACTGAGCTGATGGATGCGATCTCGCGACCGGCCGATTTTACTGTTGATGAGTATGAGATGTTGCGCATAGTCGCCAAATACTTCGACACGATAATTACGATGGCTGACGATCAAATCGGCGAAGAACTGCATATCACGCAGCTTGATCTCGCGGTGTTGAAACAATTTCTTGTCAGTGGTCAGATGACTTTGCAGGAACTCAAACGCTGGAATTCCAGTGTTGAAGAGGAAGTCGGAATGCCGCCGCTTTCGGGCAGCTGATTTCATCTGCGTCAAAACGACGGAGCCGTGCGCTCAATCAATGATGAATGCGACTTCTATTGCGTTACTCTAGATACCGTAGACGTTGTTTCTGCGCCATTCGAAATCACCAGCGGGAAGGACACTTCAAAGATAGTTCCACCTTCTGGTCGGTCCTTGACGTCAACCGAAGCGTCATTGTTGCTCGCTGCTTCGCTGACAATTGCGAGCCCTAATCCGCAGCCGGAGCCATTCGTTCCAGGCACGCGATAGAAGCGCTCGAAGATTTTCTGTTTGTCTGCGGCTTCGATGCCAGGACCATTGTCCTCGACAGTGAGTACTGCTGATTTTTCTACAGCATTTACTTTCACCCAGACAGAGCCATTCTCTCTGGTGTAACGTATTGCGTTTTCGAATAGATTCGTCAAGATTTCGGCAACGTCACCTCTGTCGGCTTTGATTCTAACGGCGTCCTCCGGCAGCTCGAATTCCATGTTGACACCACGATTTAATGCTTCGTGAACGACATTCGACGCCGCGTCATTGACCGCGGTGTTCAAATCCATGATCTCCATCTCAGCCTGGGCATGCGGTTCTTCAGAACGCGCCAGACTCAGAAGTCGACTGACCATATGGGCGACTCGATTCGCCGCTTCAGACATTTGTTTCAGTACGCTATCAAAATTTTCTCTTTCGGTATCCTTAATTCGCTCGGCGTATTCAACGTAAGTTTTCAGCGCTGTCACAGGCGTTCTCAATTGGTGGGCGGCGTTTCCGATGAACTGTCGTTGCAGGTGAATGTGAGTGTTTGCGCTGGCGAACAGTTCGTTCAACGCTTTTGTCACAGGTGCCAATTCCGCCGGCGTTTTACCGATGTCCACGGGCGATAGGTCTAACCGTTCTCTGTTTTTCAACAACTTGCCTAGCTTTTCAAGCGGATCAAGACCTTGTTTAACTCCCAGCCAGACTGAGATACTCGCCAGAAAAACCAGTACCAACTGCGGTGCCAGGATGCTTAAGAAGATTTGTTCGAGAAACGCCTGACGACTTGTCAGAGTTTCGGCAACCTGAATGTTTATGTCGTCTGGACTAGGACTGATTTGAACTGATATACGGCACATGCGTACAGGTCGTCCATCGATCTCACTATTGCGAAATTGTGGACCGTCCTGCGTCGCGTCGTGAGGCAAAGGCAGTTCGGCGTCACCAGTCAATCGGTGTCCGTAGTTATCAGCGATCTGATAAAAGAATTGATTGTCCGGACGGTGTCTCAGAATTGCTTGTGCTGACCGAGGCAAGTCGGCAACGACGATCCCGGCTTCGTTGCGTCCGAGACGATCGGCGATCGACTCTGCTGACTTTAGAAGCAGCTTGTCGTAAGCGTCGTTGGCAAAACGTTCTGCCAGCCGGTAGGCGACAAAGGCTGATAGAGAACACAAACAGACAAGTGGTATCAATAACCAGAGAAGCAGTTTTCTGCGTATCGAACCCCCGCTGGGGTTACGGTTCGACAAGGAAACCCAGCCCCCGGATCGTCTGTAGCTTTAAACCAAAAGGTTCGAGTTTTTTTCTCAAACGGTGAACGATAATATCGATTGCGTTGAATGAAACTGAGTCTTCCCAGTCACTGAGCGCACCTGCGATTTTTTGTTTCGTCACTAATGAGCCGACGTTGTGAATCAAAATCTCCATAACTGCATACTCGCGAGGTGAAAGTTCGATCAATTCATTTCCGCGTTTTAGAACGCGTCGAACCGTATCGAATGTCAATTCGCCGATGTCCACCGTTGGTGCGTTGCTGCAACCCAAACGAAGCAGCGCGCGCACACGAGCCTCTAATTCTCCGAGGTGAAAAGGTTTAGTTACATAATCATTCGCACCGCAGTCCAGCCCCTGAATTCGCTCCTCATAGCTGTCTCGAGCGGTGAGTATAAGAACGGGGACGCCGATTTTTTTGCTGCGAATGCGTTTTAGAAATTCCAGTCCATCCATATGCGGCAGACCCAGATCGAGGATCACGGCATCATAAGGTTCTGTTTTCACGGCGGTCTCAGCGTGTTGTCCATCATTGACGCAATCAACGACGTAACCGCTTCCTCTCAATACGCGAGCAAGCGAATCAGCTACAAGATCATCGTCTTCAACAAGAAGTATTTTCATGGTAGTTCACTTCAGTCATTCCCAGTTTACCGCATTCAAATAGAATGCCACTCCATCGCGACAAGTCGTGATGGAGGGGCAAACTTCGAACCATTGCGTACTAGGAGGTCAACAAAAGCTTAATCTCCGGCTGCGAAGTCGATCAACTCCAGCCACTCAACTCGATCTTGATCATCTTCCATGTGCAAAATAATCAGGTTGCTGCGGTCCTTGGAGTAGCAGTTCGGGCAGTGAACGTCAGTTCCCTTCTCGTTGAAGAATTCTTCACAGTCCTGGCATTGGTATCCAACTGGTAGGTTCTTTTTTAGTTTTAGTGGTCTTGCGTACATAATTCTTTCCTCCATCTAAATGTCGTTGCTGATCGCCAAAATTTTGAAATTTCGACTCACGCTCTGGGGGCGAAAAGCTGCATATATCCAGTTTTTCTAGCTGCCCGCGGCATCGCGTTTCATCAGCATATTTCCACCCTACCAATCCAACTCTTTCAAACCCTTTTCAGTCTGGAAGAACTGTAAAACAGGAACTGGTGGGCATTTATTGAAAGCTTAAAGCCAGAAGCGAGAGGTTTTCACCTCTCGCTCCCGGCGCCTTAAATCTGTGATGTTGTCGATTTAGACTGTTGTCGTCATGCCCGGCTTAGTAGTTGCCGGCGTACGCGACAGGGGCTTGACCAGGGGCTGAGAACTGCATTGGGGCGTCTAATTGTAGGCTGATTGGCGTACCGCTTGCTATGCGGACGTTCGCACCTTTTCTCAGGATTAGACTTTGAGCTACACCAACTCCTGCACCGATTGCAGTACCGGACCAGGCGCCTCTGCCTGCGCCTCTGCCACCGCCTGCGATGGCGCCTACGGCTGTGCCGAGTGCGGCGCCGGTGCCGGCTCCGATTAATCCTCTGACTCCAGCTTGCATAGCTTTACCTTTCCAGGTTTCGCCTTTGAAGGTGTCGGATTTGTCTCCGCCTTGATCGTGATACTTATCGATTCCACCGACGAGGTGGGCGGTGAACGGGACCTCCTGTCCGTCGGCCAATCTCAATCGATTGAATTTGATTTCCATTCCGCCGGATCTGCCCAGCATCTTGCCGGCATTGGCATCGGAAACTTGACCGATTAGAACAGAACCTTGTGGGATTTGGCTTTCGCCAAGAACGATTGGTTGTGTGATAGTTGCTTGAATCAAATCTCCGGCTCTGGCAACGTCACTGGCGATCGATGTGTTGAGCGTCGCCGGGATGGTCAGTCCGGCAGGTGCATAGACAATTCGTCCTTGCATAGCTGGTGGACGATACTGTGGAGCGCTTGGTTGCGTTTGGACTGCCGGCATGTTGACCGAGGTGTCACGCTGTGGTGCTGACGGTATCAGTGATGGTGCTGAAGCTTGATAGGCGCCAGAGATCTGGCTGATGTATGCTTCGATAGTGCCCTGGTCTCTGAGTGAGTCTCTCAGGCGATCGGCCCAACGTTTGGCAAGAAGAGCACTGCTTGTGCCTGCAGCTTTGGCGCTGGCACCGTCCACGGTGGCGACCTGGTATCCACCAAGGGTCAGCACCGGGCTTCCTTTCACATATGTGACCGCCACCGAGGATGGTGACAAATCTTTTGTCGCTACCAGAGCATTATCGAGGTTTGATTGAATCATTTCAGCTCGTTTGTCGCTCGAAATACCGCCTACAGAGGCGATATCAGTGATAACTGCTTGTCCTGCGAGCTTCACATCGCTATCAGCGGCGAACACTGGCAGTACTGGCATGGAGAGTGCTTGCCCGAGAACCAGGGTTGCTGCAAGTATGCTCCGTGTGATGTGAGACTTCTGAGATTTCATTTTCCTGAATCCTTATGAGAGTAATTATTGGATAAACAACGCGCAGCTAAGCTCGGACTACCACCACCTGTGGCTTCCGGCTCTATCTTTTCGGCCCCTCTCAGGGCAACTAACCAATGGGTTAATAGACCACCTGGGTGAATGAATGTTCCCGGGTAGATCCTGGTTTTTAAACAAATAATTGAAACTTAGCTAGAATCTGCTATAGCAGCTGGTTTTGGCAGTCCTCTGAGTCAGTTGCAGAGATAGTTTTTTTGAAATTATGAGTCTCAACTAACTAAATGTCGGCAATGAACCTGGCACCAGGGCAAATAGGATAAGCCGACTATTCACCGGGCGGCTCCGAGCACCTCGACCGAAGGCTCGATCCAGTATCACTGAATCGAGCCTTCGCTGTTCATATATAGAGGTTCGCTCTAATAAACTCTAGGCGGAACACCTGTGATTTTTTCGGTTTTCACTTCAGTCGCTTCTGGTTTTCTTCCAAAGGAAACGCCCAGAGCTTCGAATGTCGCTGCGTCTTTAGGATCGACGAAGCGCTGAACAATCGCATCTGCCACATCCATATATTGAATGTTTCCGTTGCGGTAAGAGACGACCGTCACTCCGAAGATGCCTTTAGAGATCAGTTCCACTGCTGCGGACCCGACTTCCAGACCAAAGTTCGCGTCGACCGACGAAGAGAATCCACAACGGACCAGGTGACCTGGTCGGATTTCTCGAACTTCAGGAATTTCGTAGACGCCTTCTACGAACTGTCCTGTTCGTTTCATGAATTCTTTGATCTCGGGATCCGCTTTGATGCGGCTCTCGATTTGTTTTACCACATAGGTACCAGCACCCATAAGTTTTCTATGTCCGAATGAATCCGGTTGTGAATTCATATCGACAAGCTCATTTCCAGAGGCATCACGCAAGCCTTCCGCCACCACAATGGTGGCAGTTCCGGCGCGCACATCGCTGTCTTCTACACGTTTGATGAATGCATCCTTGATGTGTTTGTACAACACATCAAAATCGACTGGAATTTCCGGAATCAAAATTGCGTCTGCATCAGCTGCGACTCCACCGCGGAAAGCCGTATGTCCAGCGTATCTTCCGAATACTTCTAAAACAATGATGCGATTGTGTGTGCGGCCCGTTGTTCTCAAATCGCGAATCTCTTCCTGAATGCGATTGATCGTGGAATCGCCACCGACGCTGTAGGGCATCAAATCAAGGTCCATTGTCTTCGGCGCATGAACGCAAGGAATCCCCTGGCTGGACAGGTCTTTGACCACTGCGCCAGTGTCATCGCCACCAGAAATAACCAGGGCATCTAACTTGAATTTTTTCAGGCCTTCTTTAATACGATCGTATTTCTTTTCGTCTTTGATTTTCGAAACTTTCACTCGAGAATTTCCAGCTTCGCTGCCGGCTTCATACACGTGAATTTGTTCGACGCGTTCTTTTGTGAGTTTCGTAAGTTCTTTGAAATCGATCAAGTTGTAAAGCCCGGCGTATCCGTTCGGGATGATGTAAGCCGTATCGCCTTTACTCAATGCGGTCAGTGCCGCACCTTTGACGACGCCATTGAGACCGCCGCAGTCGCCGCCGGATGTGATGATACCGATGTTCTTCATTTTGGCTCCAGAAATGCACGGGAAGATTCATGCATATTTATCATGATTGATTGCTGTTTGGCTCTTGACTGCTTCAAGGTTTCGTTGCGCTGTTACACTTGAGAAAGGACGGCAGTCAGATTTGACGCTGAGCGATGCAGATACGAGGATTAGGAATCCCGCTTGCGATGAAAATATTTCACCAGGGATTGATTCTAGTGGCGGTACCGCTGGCGATTGAGCTGGTGATTGTGTT
Organism: uncultured Candidatus Obscuribacterales bacterium; assembly: GCA_964600935.1. GTDB lineage: Bacteria > Cyanobacteriota > Vampirovibrionia > Obscuribacterales > Obscuribacteraceae > JADYXR01. The sequence continues at coordinate 2,926 of CAZRMH010000037.1, read as the reverse complement.
CACCTTGATTATGCATATTCACGCGTCCCAGGAAGCGATATCCGAACTGCAGAAATTCACCCAATTGACACGACTGATGACTGCTACCAACGGCAAGATTCAGGAGGCCTTCTTTCAGGCTGGATTTATGGCGATCGATAAGTCTGAGCCCTCTTACGAAGACGCTTTGCGAGTCAAAGTTTTCGATGTAGAGAAAAGTGTCATGCAGATCAAAAAGGCATTCGACGAAGATGCTCGATTGTCTAAGTATCAAACAAGCATCGACAAAGATTGGAACGAAGTCAGAGACACGCTTTTAGATTTCTACAAACCAAGACAAACGGTGCGCTCTAAGGACGAAAAACTGATGATGGTTATGCTGATTCAGGAGAAAACAGCATCGATTCGAGCGGTGTTGGAAGAAGCTTTGCGTGATTTTTATACACTGTCGGATGATGCGTACAAGAGAACGGAAGAGAGCAAATTTTGGATGTGGACTACGCTTGTGAGCGGAGTGGCAATCAACATTATCGCCGGTGTGGCTCTGCTTATCTTTTATACGAAGAACATTAGTCGTCGTCTTGGTCAAATCACCGAAAACAGTCTTTACCTGGTTCGTGGCGAGCCACTGCTGCCGGTTATTCATGGAACTGATGAGATTGCTCATCTCGACAATGTTTTTCATGTAGTCGCAGAAACTCTAAGAGATGCAAGCAGCAGAGAGCGTGCGGTTTTCGAGAATGCCGTAGACGTGATTTGTTCTCTGGATGGTGACGGTCGCATCATGCGAATCAACAAAGCATTTTTTGCTTTGACAGGATATGAAGCTGAAGAGGCTGTCGAAAATCACATCATGGAATATGTGGCGAAGGACGAACAAGAGAAAACGCACGACTTTCTGTTAAAAGCGAAGCGCGAAGAGGCGTCTAATCACAATCTGGAAGTCGGAATGCGCACCGAGAGCGGTGCCATCCGCGATGCGCTCTGGTCGATCAAGTGGGACACATCGGAAAAATCTTACTTTCTGATTATTCACGACATCACAGAAAGAAAGGAACTCGAACGCGCGAAGCAGGAATTCGTCAATATGGTGAGTCACGATTTGCGTTCGCCGCTGACGTCGCTGCGTGTGTCAATGGGATTGTTTTTGAACGGAGTTTTTGGCGAACAAACTGCCAAGGCAAAAGTTCGGCTTGGAACGATGGACGAGAGTATCGATCGTCTTATTCGTTTAATCAACGACCTTTTGGACGTCGAAAAGTTCGAAGCTGGGCAGATGCAGCTCTCACTTGAGGAAGCCAGTTGTAATCAACTGATAGCTAGCGCCTTTGAGGCCGTCTCGGGAATGGCTGAGGCGCAGAAAGTGGAATTGCTGGTAGTATCAAACGACAGACCCTTGATGGTTGACGGCGATCGAATCGTTCAGGTACTTGTCAATCTTTTGTCAAATGCGATCAAGTTTTCACCGAGTCATTCTGAGGTTGAGGTGCGTGCGTTTGAACGTGATGGCATGGCTGAGTTCCGTGTGATCGACCACGGCAGAGGTATTCCAAAGGACAAGTTAGACTCTGTGTTTGAACGGTTCAAACAAGTTGATGCCAAAAACGCAGTTGAGAAAAAAGGCAGCGGATTAGGTCTGGCAATTTGTAAGAATATTATCGAGGCTCATGGTGGCACTATCGGTGTTGATAGCATCGAAGGTGAAGGCAGTCAATTCTGGTTTCGCTTGAAGATGATTAGAGTCGTCTGAAACGGCGGCTGAGTTCAGCTATTCGATCAGGGCCAGTTTACCCATTTGAGAGTGAACGAAAACTTGCGCTTGGCCGGATGGAGTATTTAGCGGAGCGCCTTCACTCTTCCATCCTTCTTTGGTAAGGTACTCAAGGGCGTCTATCTTGCCGAGGAGTGCCTCAAAGGCAGGGAAGGTTTCAGGTTTCGTTCCCTTGACCAAAAGGAACGTGGCACCATGGGCAGTGCGGACGCAAATCGACTCACGGCTTTCATCAAGGACGATCGCCTGAAGTGTTTTTGAATAATGTTTTTTTGCTGATTCTAAATCGCTCACGTAATGAACTGTCAGAACGAGCTTCATGCAAGGATCGTCCACTGTCTTGACGGCGGAGACGGCGAATTCTTTGGGCAGTGGCGGCATTGGCATCATCGTGAATTCCAGAAGCATGATGCAGGTTTTTTGTTTGAAATCGAAAGCATGTTGTTTTCTGCCTTCTTCTTCAAGCTGTTTTGCCACTGACTGTAAGGCGTTAGCGATATCGGTTTCATTATCACCGACTTGCATCCTCACCAGTTGCAAAATGTCGATATACTTTTGATCGGCTAGGTCTGGGTCCTGTTCAGCCAGCGCGGCGTCCACGGCTTGCTTCATACTAGCTTTTAAATCTGTTCCGATCATTTGCTTAGTGCCTTTCGTCGGGGCTGCTTCCACTTCGTTCAAGGGATGAGGAGAACGGGCAGTTTGAGCAACACCACTATATCGGTGAGCTAATACCGAGATTCATGTCTGCGCCCGCTTCCACGAGATAATTATTATGCCACGCACAGGGTTTTCCAACATTAGTTCCACCGGGAGTGCCGTGCAACCAGGTACGTGCGTGCCTTGAGCGGTTTTTGCTTTTCGTTACTTCGGACGAAATTGCCGAATTGTGGTAGTTTTGTTGTGCTGATTAACATCGGATAGCGCGTTTAAGCCCGCCGATTCAAGTCGAGACGGGGCGTCGAGGTACTTATGAATTATCAAACTTTGAACGAAATCGATACGCCTTTCGTGGTCGTGGACCTAGATGATGTTGAAAGTAATATCGATAACTTGATGAGTAGGTTTGAGAAATTTCCGAATCTCTCGATTCGTCCTCATTTGAAAACTGCCAAAAGTCCAATATTTTCGCGTATGCTGCTGGATCGCGGTGCCGATGGAATTTGTGTCGCGAAG
>CAZRMH010000036.1:0-30562 GCA_964600935.1 uncultured Candidatus Obscuribacterales bacterium | reverse complement strand
GATAGGTTTCAGAGCTGCGCACTTTACTAATCTGATAATCAAGCGCACTGATTATGGATTCCAGTTTCGGCTTGGCGTGCGCAGTTCGAAGCCAATCGAAGAACGCGCGCGTGAACGCCTGTTTTACTGTTGCCACAGGTTTGTCGGGATTGGGTTGCAGGACTGCTCCTCGATCGGTTGGAAAGTCGCCACCGCGGGCGGTGCATAGCGGAATTTCCTTGTTCATTCCTTGAGACGTCAACAATTCTCTCAGCGAATTAGCTTTTGATGGCACACCATTGGGAAAGCGTAATACCATGTATGCTGTCGGCATTTTGTCTTCCATGTATGCGGGTTGTGCACAGGCAGCTGATTTCATGTAGATGTCTTCACCACGTTTCTTCAATTGAGAAGTAAGTCTGATGATCGAACAATTGTTTTGCGTGCTGTAGGATTGAAAAAGATGCGGCTCAACCAGGCTGACTTGTTTACCCAAACCGGCAAAATAGAAACTTTCTTCGAAAGCCGGAACGTCGACAAAGGCGGGATAAACAGAGCTGTCTTGCAGGCTTGTATCTAAGCATGCCAGTTGTCCTTGACCTGGCAATGCGGTGTTGGTCATTCCATCACTTTCGAGAAAGCCTAATTCGCCCGTGACTGTTTCAACGTTCCAGCCCAGGCAATTAAGTAAGGATGCGGCATTCGTGTTATATAATTCGCGGGCGCTCTTCATCGGCGTAACCTCTTTGCCGAAAATATCGTGAGCGATCTCGTCTTTGGGCGAATTCTTATGTTCCTTCAGTGAGTTGCGAAGCACTCGTGATAAGTGGCGAGATGCCTGGCGTGCCGATTCGAGATCTGACATCGCGCAATCAATTGCTTCATTTGATCCAATTGAATGTGCGACTATCAGTTCTAACCGTACCGATGCCAGAATGGTATTGATTCCGGTTACAGGCAACGGGTAACCATCGATTGCGACAGTCTCACTTCCGATCGGCGGTTGGTCAGTGAGTGAGACGTAGCCCCATTTTGCATCATCGATTACGATTCGAGAAAGATCGCGAGCTGCAGCTAAAGATGCTGCTTCAAGGGCGCATTTGTTTCTGTAGTTAACCAGAAGAGAAATACCAACGCCAGCAAACATATTCCAGCCGACAATAAGCATCGCTGCCAAGGCAATATAGAGGACATAGAGATTGCCTCTTTCGCTTCTAGTCTTTCGCTTCTGAGGAGCTTTCATCGAAGTGATCTTCTTATCTAGATGTTCGATTCGAGTTTAAGTCGACCTGCGTGAAGTTGTTGTGAAAAGCTTGGATGGTTTTATTCATTGCCATTTTCAATATCGCAAGTTGAAAATTCCCGTGGAGATCGCTGTTTCAGGTGTTTGTTTTCTAACTTCACGTTTAATTCACGTTGCCCTCACGTAGAGTTCACGCATGCCAATTACATTTGACCCAGCTTTTGAATATTCAAGCGCGGTGGTGTGCTAAGGACGGCGGCAGCGTCCTGCGGTTTGCTGCATGCGCGGTTTGCTCGAATAAAAAACGGTCTGAATTTAAGGGAGAAATCAGATGATACGTTCAAATATTTGCCAACCGTCCTTATGGATGGTCAGATTGTTGTGCGCAGTCCTGTGGACGATGAGCTGCTGTTCGCAAGCTCAGGCGCGCGACCTCTATGTCTCGCCCGGAGGCGATGGCAGCACGGCAGTGTCCTGGAAAACCGCATGGAAATCGTTTCAAGCGATCGACTGGACTCAAGTCGTGGCTGGCGACAGGATAATTGTTGATGGTGGCGCTAATGGTATCACTTATACAGGGCCGTTTACGGTACCCGTCAGTGGCGTGGTAATCAGGCAAGCTGGTGGTGATAAGAGAAAAGGGGTTGTTACGATTTCAGGAATCGGCGCACAGCCGGTGCAGGTCGGAGTCACCATCTCTGGTTCCAATGTTCAGTTCATTGGTAATTCGCGGTCCGGAATCAGAATAATGAGTTTCGGGGCGGAATGTCTCAGAGTGCAGACCAACGGCAATGTGTTTCGCAATGTGCGATTGGGCAGTACCACTGGTTTTCTACCATATGCTCAAGGGCGCGTAGGAGCGTTGGTGGTAGGCGGGGTCAACAATCAATTTATCGATTGTGACTTCCGCGATTCGACACGCTGCGCTGTGGAAAAGCCTGTAGCGGGAGCCGCCAACGTCACGGTCTTTCGTGACTGCACTTTCGGCAACGATGGTTACGGCTTCTGGGGCGAATGGGGTGTAGGCATCTATGGCGCCCGCGCCAGCGCGACCGCTGTTGATTCGACGATCCATGCGCGTAGATGTATTTTCGGACCGATCTTGAACAAAGGCATTGATGTGCAGCAAGGCAAGCTCAGTGTCGGCAACTGCCTCTTCTTGGGGAGCAATTATGCCAACCTCGCCTTCGAACCTGCAGTAGGTTCGGCTTCCAAAGTCGTCGTAAATAATTGCACGATGTATGAGCCGAACTTCTCCGGCCCGGCTCAATACCGCATGAGTTTGAACAATATTCAAACCAATGGAAACGGTGTCTTGAAAGTTAAGGATAGCATCATATATGGTGGCGTGGTCAACGTACCGGCTACGCAATCGATTAATGGTGGCGGAAATTTCCAGTATCACGTAACCGGCAACACGACGGCGCTTGCATCAGGACTTATCGATCCGCAGTTTATAGAAGAAGCCCAGTTATGGACACCGGTAAATACCAACACGATATCGCCTCGGGTGTGGACGACTCAGAGTTATGCGCTATCCGCCGCATCACCAGCGGTAGGCAAAGGGTCTTCCATCGTTCTTGTCACCGACATCGCGCCGGCGTTTGGTCCATCTTTTCGATTCCCGCCGTTGGGAGGTCCGTAATTTGCAAAGCGATATTGTTCGATCACTCTTTCGAAGAACCTCATGAATACTGAATTCGCAATTAGCTCGATGACGATGACGAGGTCGCGATGATCTCTTGAACATCCTTGTATATGAATGACTTGATGCTTGCATTTGTGAGTGTCCGCTAATGAAAGGGTGTTAATGAAAGCGTCCCGAGCTAGGCGTGAAAATCCCGTATTTACCGCAGGTTCTGGGTTAAGCGAATCCGACGTCAGTAGACCAACCGTCCATCATTGATTGGCGGTTTTTCTATAAGTTGGCGTCCGAATATTTTTAAACTGTGGTTTGAATAATTGTCCAGAGATTATGAGGTGCACACTCTGTAGATGCTGATGGATTGTCAATTTTGACTTGTCGCAAAATTGCGTTTTTCTTGCTTTGAATAAATCCTTGTTTTGATCGATGTTGATTGACGCATTCCATTGGGGATGTTGCAGAGCCGCTTGTAGAGTGGGTTTGCGAAATTGTGATCGGTGTTGATCACAATTGGTGATATTGAAAAACTAATGAGGTGTGATTCATATTTTGGGTGTCCCCCCTCTCGACAAGTAACGATTTGTACATTACTCTGGAACTCTGCAGTTCACCAAGTTCTATTTACTACCGGCACCCAATGCCGGAGTGGTTTGCTGTTTCGAATTTTGCGGAGAATTCAAACATGGGACAAGAACAAGGTGATGCGACCCAACGGGTCGCAGGTAATGACGCGCAGGCACAAAAGATCCTAGAGAACAGCGTAAGCATTGAACTGCGTGACAGATTCATGGCTGATGCGATGGCGCCAGCTCCCGGTCTCGCCCAACGGATGTGGGATGTGACCAAAGAGGGCGTCAAACAAATTCCGGAGGGTTTCGTTAACTCTCTGGACCCCAAGAATATTTTGCCAAACGTAACTATTGGTGCCGGCATTGGTGCCACCATGAAAGCTGTTCTTCCTGAAGGTGGACCGGTTGCTAAAGCCGCTAGCGGTGCGCTTGGACTTTATTTTGTTGGTAAACCGTTGCTTGAGTCCTATTATATGGCGGCGACTGCGCAAACCAATCTCGATATGTATAAAGCAGAGAGACACCTCGGTGATACTCTAGGCGGAATGCCGGTTTCGATGGTTGAAGGTGCGGTCGGTGCGAAGCTCGGTTCTGCCGCTATGGGCAAGGCGATGAGCACCACCGTTGCGGCGCCGTTCGTGAGCTGGAAGGCTAAGCAGTACGCCGCTCTGGATGTAAAAATGGATGGTGCAAATGCGGCTTTGCGCAATGCCGCGTTTGAGAAAATGGGTGTAGGCGGTCCTGTCATGCGGATGCCGGAAGGTCATTACTCCGGTGTTGTGCCACCATATGTACTCGAACAATTAGCCAAGAACACTAAGAATCCAGCCTATTTAGAGACAATCAGAAAAACCGAAGCCTTGTCGCTTAATGGTGCGCATTTGAGAGGGAATGCCACTTCGATGGCAATCGACCATAAAGGTGCTCGTGAAGTTTACGACGCTAAAGGGCGAGAAGTAATGGGCGATTTGGTTCGGACTGAGACTCAGGCGAAGACCGGAAACAAAGAAGTCGATAACGTTTTCGATTACACTGGTGACGTGCGTTCCTACTACAAGGACGTGCATGGTCGCAATTCTATCGATGGTCAGGGCATGAAGCTCAAGTCGACGGTCAACTTCGGCAAGAATTACGAAAATGCTTACTGGGATGGCGAGAAAATGACCTATGGTCATCCGGGACCGGAGAGCCCATTCAGAACATTCGTTCTTCGTGATGTAACCGGACACGAGATTTCTCATGGTGTCACTGAAAAGACTGCCGGAACTGTTTATCGTAATCAGCCAGGCGCGTTGAACGAGCACTACTCCGACGTTTTTGGTGCATTGGTCGATCAAAGAGCGCGGGGTCAATCAGCTACTGAAGCTAAATGGTTGGTCGGCGAGGGTATTTGGAAAGACGGCGTCAAAGGCACCGGCTTGCGTGATATGAGAAAGCCAGGCACCGCATTTGATGATCCACAGCTTGGTAAAGATCCACAGCCAGCTCACATGCGCGATTATAATCGAACCAGAAGTGATAATGGTGGCGTGCACATCAACTCTGGAATTCCGAACAAAGCGTTTGCTGATTTTGCCGTTTCCGTTGGTGGCAATGCCTACGATGTTCCAGGTAAGATCTGGTTTGAAGCTCGTGCTAAAGCTGGCGCGGAACCAAGCTTTGCGCAGTTTGCTTTTGAAACAATCGAAGCCGCTAAGCGCATTGCTCCGGAATCTGTTCCGAAACTTCAAAAAGCTTGGGAAGACGTTGGTGTCAAGCCATCGAAGACCGACACCGGTATAACTGAAGTTCCAGTTCTGGTCGGACAAACACCTGATCGAAAAAACTAGATTCTGGATTCTGTGTATTGGAATTGCCACATGCGCTTTAAGGGCCATGTGGCTTTTCGTTTGAAAATGTTCAGTTGAATTTTCATTCGGCACTTATTGGAGAGCAAGCAGATCTTTCGCCAGTTTCCGTGCGTGCGACTTCACGTCGGTCGGCCAAGTTTCCAGCGCAATTTCGAAACTCTCGGCGTCGTTAGCGAATAAAGCTCGGGTCGCTTGTTCGAAACCAACCTCGTCGCCTGCCATGGCGGACATAAACCGGTAGGCGATTTCCTGACGTTTTTTGATCTCGGCAGCATCCGAATTCCCTTTACGCGCTGCTTCAACCAGTTTTCTGATTGTTACTGAAGCCCCACCCGGCTGGGCGTTTAACCACTCCCAATGACGCGGCAGCAATGTCACTTCTCGTGCGACAACGCCTAGTTTTGGTCTTCCAGGTTTTGCCTTATCCGTGATTAAGTCAGCCTCTGCATCTATTTTTGCCGAATCGCTTTTTGCGTTTTGCGCCTGTTTGATTCTTTCAAGGAGAGCGTCAGTAGTTCCTCGAAAGTCGATTTCGACCAGGCGACTCTCGTCGTCGAAGAGCAAAATCGTTTTGGCTGAAGACTTGTCCAAGGCCTGTTTGGTTGCCAGCGCAACCTCTAAAAGGTTGCCTTCGGCAATCAAATCTTTTCCAGAAAAGGCTACGCATTGCCGATCTCGAAGCATTTCCATATCAATGACTCCTGGTATCGTTATAGGGTTTAGGCTCCCGATTTTACCCGGGTATAAATACCATAACATAATTTATCCGGGTAAAACTATCCCGAAAAAAGATTGCCAGGTACACTTTAGCCACACGTAATAGCAATAATCTGTTCAACCACGTTTTAGAAACCAAAAGTTCCTTAGACCGTGGCTGATCTAACTAGCCGTTGGACAAAACACCTGATAGAAGTCCCTCCAGAATTTTCTTGGAGTCGTACTTCCTAACGAAAAACTTCTGACATTGCTGTCGCAGAGACGATATCAACTCTCCGCAAGTTGACTTTGAATCTCGGCAGTTTTGAGTCAGCGGCAATCTCGTTTGCAGGTTGTGAATTACCTGATAGAAGTCGGCTTCCTAAAAGGAGTCATGCTTCTATGAGCGAAAAAGCGCAGACCGAAAAGCCGGGCGATAAAATTGAAACCAACTCTCCGCAAGTTGAGGACGATTTTTCGGCTCGGCTGAGTCGCGAAGTGAACGGCCCTCCTGGTGCTAATCAGCTGGAACGCCATGTTCCTTCGATCGATAACGGGCAAGCGTCGGCTGAAGACAAGCCCACAGATGGTCGGATTGTCATCCGTCCGATCGCGACGGAATTGCCATTGCCGGCAGGTCAAAAGCCTGACGGTGAAAAGCGTGCGCCGAACGACAAATCGCTCACTGACTCACGAGGCTCCAAGCGGATCGATCAGCAGCTGTTGTTGCCGGATATCTATCTCGAGATTGACAGTGCCGTAGATCAAGCTTTAAAAACTGCGAATTCAAAGATTGAAGTTGGTAAAGCCTCAGGTGTTGATGTTGGCTCCAGTAAAGGAACCCAGCATCCTGAACGCGCTGGTGCGGCGAAAAAATTTGATACCTTTGTTGGTACCAAAATCGCAGATATTCCGCCGCTAAAAATTGATGTTGTTGGAGAGAGAGTAAAGCCGAAGGTCAGCGAGGCCGATGGCACAGTGCTCGTCAACGGTGTTTTTGCCGACAGTACTGCTGCGGAGCGTCACGTAAAAACGACCGTCACCAAAGACGGTACGTTTACACGAGATGAGAAGAACCGCGTTGTTTCATCACAATCTCCAGACGGCAAGGTCAAACGGACTTTCGTGTACGGTGATGAGAAGGAGCCCAACACAGTCACTGAAATGACTGAAAACGGCAAGACTTACAAAAATATCGGCGCAATGAAATTTTCGAATACCGGTGAATCCGTCAAGAAAGATGGACTAGTGATGTCGAGCTGGAGCATCTACGGAGATAACAAACAGATTTCCGAAGGCATGTGGTACGGCAATCGAAACATCTCTCCCGACGGCGTTTACACTGAACTCGATGACCGCACGGGAACTTCTAAATTTCAAGATGGCTCCGGAAAAGAACTTACGAAAGAACAAGCCGACAGTCGAAATAAAGATGGAATTTGGCCTTCGAAAATAAGCATCAGTCGGCCGGATGGCACCACGATTGAAGCGAATCTTGTTGGAAACGTCGTCGAAACGCTGAAAGAGAAAAGCACCGCTGACGGAAAAGAAAAGACGGTCACCTGGACTAAAAGCGGTGAGCAATGGGTTTCCGACGAAAGCCCATCGCGCAAGAGAACCGCTGTAACACTAAAAACAAATGGAGATTTGTCATACACCGACCGCGATGGCACTCAAAAAGTAGAATCGAAGAACAGTGAACTGTTTGCCACTAAAAATGGTATCAAAGATTCTTACGATAGGTATGGAGATCGGATAAAGGTTGAAACCGCTGATGGTGTTCGTGATCTGAAGTACAGCAGAGATGCAAAAGGTCTCTCGACGCTCTCGCAGATTACTACCAAAACCGGCGATACGACTTCTGTTTGGACCAGGAAAGGCAATAGCGATGAGTGGATATCCGGAGAGAAAAGCGAAGTAAGAAAAAAACTGACGGTCGTTGCTGATGGCTCATTGAAGTTTGACGACAAAGATGGCAAGCAAGTAAAGGAAACAACCGCGCTAGAAAGAATCAACTACAACTCCAAGAACCTGCCTGAATTTGTATCGTTCCCAAGCGGCGCCACCCGTCGATTTAGTTATGATGACCAGGGGCTGAGCAAATTTGTCGATCATATTCCCACCAAGGATGGTGCCAAGCATGATTTAACTTGGGAACGCGATAAAGACGGATCATTCGTTTCAAAAAGAGAGAACGGGAAAGTTTTCCGCCGCGAACAAGTTAGTGTCACCGACGATGCCGACATCAAATATCTTGGAACTGACAAAACGCCTCACGAAGCGAAAGTAAGAGATATAGACCGCATTGCGCGCGGCGAGTTCGTGCTCAGTTCCGAATCCATTGTTGAAGCGCGCGATCGCCTTGTCGACGCTGTGAAGTCGTCCGGCATCAAACCGGATCGATTCAACAAATGGATAAAAGAATTCGAAGAGAATGCCGTGACCGACAATGTGTCGCCGGAGAAAGTCGTAAAAGCGATGAACAATTTGAGCGACATACTGTTGACCAAAGAGAAGAGCCCAGACTTCACGGGCGAACAACTTGAATCAATTGTCGAAACCGGAATGCACAACATCACCAAGTATCTTGAGATCGATCAGGGCAGCCATCCCACATGCAATGTTACTTCGGTCGAAGTGGTGGCAGCCAGGAAGCATCCGGATGAATACACTCGCTTGCTGAAAGAAGTTGCGTTAAAGGGACATTGGATAACATCTGAAGGTAAGAAAGCAACGCCGCCAACCGGATATAAGGGCACCGATCCTGATGGCAAACAGCAAGTCTACAATTCGATAAAACCGGGTAAGGACGAGAAAAATTACGATGTTGGAAAACCTGATTCGGGTGAGCGAAACATTGCCAGTCAGATTGTTCAAATGACATTGATTAATGCGATGTACGAACACGGTCACATGAACAAAGTCGACGATAAAGGCAAAGTTCTGGACGATCGTTCCGCTTCGAGATACGTGATGGGACCAAATCGGGAACTGGTAGAAATTACTCCGGGTGGTAAAACAATTACGGACCTCGGCGAGGACCTTCTGATGAGGGATGGCAAACCAGTCCTTGGACCTGATGGCAAACCAACTAAAGGTGGTCCTGATTTTGTTCAGGAGGATGTAGTTCAAGCTTGTCAGCTCCTCTTCGCGGAGAAGCCGGCGTACATAAAAGCAAGCGGATTTTGGGATGACAATACCGGCAAACGTACTTATATGAACGATCTTCCTGATAAACAGCGGATGTTGGATTGGAAAAAAGATGGCAAGCTGCCGATTCTAACCCCTACAATGGGCGGGGCGCACGCGCAAACAATTCACGATGTCTGGGAAGATAAATCATCAGGCAAGCTTTGGGTCTTGCTCGACAACCAGCATGGAGAGCCAGAAGTCAAAGGTAAGGGGCGAAACAGCGGCGAAGGTGACGGTGATGGTTGGATCACGCTCGATGATCTTCATGCGACGATTAAACAAAGCGCTCAAGGCGCTGGGTTCGGAAAACCGGTCATGCCCACTGTTCACAAATACAGTCATCCGAGTAAGATCGGAAAATAATGTTTAGATCACTAGTTTTCTAGGTGTTTGTAGCGCTCGATTCAGTGCGGTTCTATGAGAACGGACTGATAGGATGCTTTGGATTTGACATGATGTCAATGATTGGGATCGCAGCCCGCTCGAAAGTATAATTCAATTTGAACCTTTGCCTCGATGCTGAGCTTAAGGTTTCGTCCGCGTCGAAACCTTAGTCGTTCTTTGGCACTTGCTGAACTTTGGGGACACCATGCGACAAACGATCCGTAGATGTTTCACTTATTTCGTGATACCGGGCATGATATCACTGCCTGCTTGTGCGCAAGTGCTGGATGTGCCCACGACATTTTGCAATCCCATGAATCTCAATTACGATTTTGAATTGCATAAACAGGACAAACGTCTGAATCATCGCTCGACAGCCGACCCTGTTTGTTTTATGTACAAAGGAAAATATTTTTTGTGCGCCACCAACCAGGAAGGTTACTGGTGGTCTGACAACGACATGGCAACCTGGAACTTTGTCGAGCATAACTTCAAGAAAAACGCATCGCAAGATGACGTCTGCGCTCCCGGAGCGTGGCCAACCAAAGATGGAATTCTCTTTTTGCCGTGTTTCACAGAGCGCGATACCATGCCGCTTTATTTGAGCACCAATCCGGAAAGCGGAGAGTGGAAAGAAGCTGTTAGTTCTTTTCCGATTCAGGCCTGGGATCCGAGTTTCTTCGAAGATGATGATGGAAAGCTCTATCTCTATTGGGGTTCAAGTAACTTGTATCCTTTGTATGGCGTTCAGCTAGATCCGAAAAAGGGATACACCGCTGTTGGAAAGAGAGTCGAATTGATGAAGCTCGATCCGAAGAATCACGGTTGGGAGCAGTTCGGTGAGAACAATCAGAATGGGACAATGGATCCATTTATTGAAGGCGCTTGGATGAACAAATTCAATGGTCGCTATTACTTGCAATACGGCGCGCCAGGATCGGAATGGAATGTTTACGGAGATGGCGTTTACACCTCCGATAAACCGCTGGGTCCATTCAAGTATCAGGAACATAATCCGTTCTCGTGGAAACCAACCGGCTTCGCCCGTGGTGCCGGTCACGGTGCAACCTTTACTGACCGTTTTGAAAACATCTGGCACGTGGCGACTATGCTTATCTGCGTAAAGCATAAGTTTGAACGTCGCCTCGGCATGTTTCCTGCTGGTGTAGATGGCGACGGTGTTCTCTTTGCTAACACCGCATATGGTGACTATCCCCAAAAACTGGCGATTGGAAAACGTGATCCTCTCAATTCATTCACTGGTTGGATGCTTCTCTCTTATAAGAAACCGTCATGGTCTTCAGAATCTAAAAGTGATACCGCTTTAGCATTTGACGAAGACATTAAAACTTACTGGACCGGGCCGGATGGAAGCGCTGGACAGTTTCTTGCTGTTGATCTCGAGAAGCCGATGGATGTTCACGCAATCCAGGTAAATTATGCCGATGAAAACTGTGCGTTTCTAGGACGACAAAAAGATGTGAAGCATAGATACCAGATTTTCGAATCTGCCAATAAGAAAGATTGGCATTTGCTCGTCGATAAGAGTAAGAACAGGACCGATGTTCCGCATGACTATCTTGAGTTTTCGAAGCCGGTCAATACTCTTTATATCAAGCTAGTAAATTTGGAGATGCCCACCGGAAGTTTTGCAATCGGAGATCTCAGAATTTTTGGTAAGGCACCGGGTGCGGTGCCAGCCAGAGTCGATGGATTCACGGTAAAACGAGACGATCAGGATCGTAGAAATGTGAGCTTGAGTTGGGACAAAGTTCCAAACGCTTATGCTTACGAAGTCACCTTCGGTGTAAACCCAGATAAGCTCTATAGTTCAATGCTGATCTATGACTGCAAATATGATTTGCACTCTTTGAACCTGGATTCGAAATACTTTTTCAAAATCCGGGCGGTCGGTGAGACTGGAGTCGGTGAAGCGAGCTCGGTTTTATCGATAGACTAGAACGAGTGTTTTCAACTCGAACTCAGAAGTTCAAACTTCACGGTTGCGGTTTCGACTATGAAACCGTTCAAGTTCAGACCTCGTTCTACATCAGGTTCGAAAATTTCTCGCCTCGATCTCTGACGTTTTTAGGCAGTCCTTGTACTTCGTCGAAGGCAACTTCAATGCCGTCGAGATCGTCGATACTGGTTTCCTTTGTATGCGCCAGTCGTGATGACAACTGGGCGTCAGGAATTTGCATCTTGACGACTTTACCTTTCGCGTTAGTGAACTCGATCTGCAGGCTCTTCGATTTGATAACGATCAGCTTTCCGATTGTGTCCATAAACTTTAGTCCTATTTGTATATGCAAACTGTCGTGACAATGCTATCACTGAGACACGCAGAAGTTGAGCAGACGACCGATTTATTGCGAATATGCAGCGGAAATGTGATGTTATCGATTTAGAGTGAGACACGCTTTTCGCGCGCGGCGAACGAAACGGCAACCGCAGCGATAACCAGAAGGGCGGCAATCATTCCATACGATTGGGTAATGCCAAACTTGTCGGCAAGCATTCCGAGGCAGAGTGGTGCCAGTAAGATAGCGCTTCCTGTGCTCAGTGAAATTCTGGCGGCTGCTTTTTCAGGCGTGTCACCAGCAGTCCCTATGGCACGTGAGAGGCTGAGTGGATAAACGTTCGCTTCGCCCACTCCCAGAATGAATAGACCAATGAGATTGATCGGCAAGTCACGAGCTAACCAGAAAACCAGGAACCCAATTGCTGCAAGAATGGCTGAGCCTGCCAGTAGTCGACCTTCGGGGACGAATCTGAGGACAAAGCCGCCAGCGGCTCGACCAATTAAAACCGCGGTGACGAAGAGACTCATGCCGAATGCGGAATCTGATTTTGTCAGGTGAAATGTTTGTCCAAGAAATTCCGGAGAACATAACGCGACCGTCCATTCAGTTGCGACGCTTAATAATATGACTGTGAAATACAACCAATAAGTCGGCGTTAATGGTGGTAACTTTAGATTTTTGACTTGTCCGGCCGTGAAAGAAGTGCCGAGCCTTCGAATCGTTTTGAGGCTTGCCGCAATTAAAACGGCAAATGGAATTACGGAGAAGGTCAGTGCGTAGCGCCAGTCGTAGCCCATCTTAGTAACCAGACTGACTACTAGCGGTGCCGTGAGAGTGAACAAGCTGCCGACAATTTGAATTTCTGTAATTCCAATCGCTCGAAATTTACCGAAGCGATTCGCCATTGATGTCGTGATCGCTTGACTCATGATGTTGCCACCGAATCCAATTACTAGTGCACCACCGATGGTGTAGAGCAATTGGTTCCCGGCGACCACAGAGAGTAAGCCGAACAGAATCAGAGACAATCCGCAGGCAATGGTTTTCGACATCCCTAAACCGCGTAAGATTTTGTCGCCAACGAAACCGGCAATGAACGGTCCGAATGCCAACGCGCTAAAGTGCAGCGCAGCGGTTGAATAGTCTATTTGAAATTGAGTGCGGAGAAACGGTACGAATGCGCCAAAAGCAGCCCAGACGTAAGACCAGTATCCGTAAAGTAGATAACAAGCCCATGTCGAACCATCACGCACGAACACCCGCGAATCGACTTCGGGCGGCGCACTGTCAGCGTTTGCCATGTGATTGATTTCGCCAATAAATGGCTGGTTGCGTTCCGCTGTGGAGGTCATAATTTTGCAGAGTGGGAGGTAGTCATTATGATATCTTCTTGACTGCCTCGGCGCCCGGCATTGTTAATAACCTTGCGCTGTTCGAGCGTTCGAGTACGAGGGCGCCTAATCGTCCGGAATGTTTTTTAAGATCTCTTCTTCCGGCGATAATCCAGCTCCGGCATTGACTGTTGTGAGAGTGGGAATGTTTTTCTGGAGTGCTCTCACACCACTATCTGTGACGGCCGTTTTTCGAACATCCAGATGAATTAGTTTTTTGCATTTATAGAGTTGCTTGAGCCATTCGTCCTGAACATTGGTTCTGTGTAGATTAATGAAAACCACTTTCGGTAGTTCGGCAATTTGTCCTAGCTGTTTTTCGGTCAGTTGAGTGTTCATACATCCGAAAATTCCGCAGCCAACAGCGTTTTTCAAATCAGTGAATGCATCCGGTTCTATTTCGCAGGTGTTTAAAATCAACAATCCGACTGTCTTTTGAGCCAGATAATGAATGTCCTGGCGCGTAATTTTTGCACGACCTATCGTGATGCCATTCAGGTTCTTTAGCTGTGATATCGATTTTCCCAGGTCCTTAAATTCGGGACCGACATCTATGTTGATGGTTTGCAGTCGAGCCTTTCTGAGATTACTAAAAATAGACTGAGGGACGTTGTTACAGTTAAGAATCTGCAAAAACGTGAGATTTTTCATGTTTCCGACCCTCTCCAAAAGCGAGTCAGTAAGCTCCACATGGCGCAAACATAAAGCTAGAATACCTGGAGTTTCCAGGATTGATTTCAAGGCTTTATCACTTGCTTTAAATTTTTCGAGTTGGAACGATTTCATGCCTCGATACGGGCGAATAGCTTCTTCGACCTCGCTATCGGTCATCTCTCCGGACAGCAGGCAGACGTCGAGACCGGTGGCTGGCTGCTTCAAAATGGTTACGCCTTTCGGATAATCCGCTTCGCGATTGTTGAATTGGATAATTTTTTCTTCGATCTCTGGTTTACCGACCTCCGTCGCAAGTTTTGAAAGTCGGTTCTCAGGTTGTTTTACTTGCTCTATTTCTGGTCGAGGCTTACATAATTGTTGGAAGAACGGAAACAGAAATATGGCACCGCCTATGGTGAGAATCGCAACGACGACTTTAAATCTCATGTCGCTATTTATAAATTTTAAGCGCAAGCGTGCACCCGAGGCATAAACACCGGAAGCCAGCAGTTCGAGACCAGATAAGCGTTTTTCTTGTAAAACAGTTTTGACACGATTCAATTCTGTAATCAGCTCGTCCATGTTTTTAAAACGATCGTCTGGATTTTTCTTGATGCATTTGCGTATGAATTCTTCGACTTCCTCGTCATACTCTTTGCCGCTAACTTCTGAGAGTGTGGGCGCCAGGCGATTGATGTGGGCCATCATCGTGTGGAACTGAGTATCGCCTACAAATGGCGGTTGACCGGTCATCATCTCAAAAAATGTGCAACCCAGACTGTAAATGTCTGATCGTTCATCCACTGTTTTTCCGTGAATTGCTTCGGGACTCATATACGGCGGAGAACCCATTGCAGAACCAGTTTTAGTAAGATGGTGATCCTGGTCGGCTAACTTTGCTAAGCCAAAGTCAACCAGTTTTACAGAATCTTCATGAGTGCGATCGTCTGCAAGCATCACGTTACTCGGTTTTATATCGCGATGCAAAACATTGTTCATATGTGCAAAACGCAAACCACGACAGATTTTTTCGAAGATCGGCAAAACATCGAAAAATGTTTGCGCACCACGTTTTTCAATCATGGTAGCGAGACTATCGCCTTTGATAAAATCCATCACTAGAAATAGCTGACCGTCTTGTGACTGTCCAAAATCAAGAATGGTCATGATGTTAGGATGGTTCAGCGCCGCCAGTGCTTTGGCTTCTGTGTGAAAACGTTTAATAATCTGATCCGGTGTGTTCGGAAAGAGCACCTTGATCGCGACAGTTTTTGCCAGTTTAGAATCTTTCCCTCGAAAAACTTCGCCCATACCACCCTGACCGAGTTTTTTCTCGACGTGAAATCGGTTATCGATTACGTCACCTTCTTGCATTCTGCCAGTCGTTCCTTGAAGTTTCCGTGACGTGCCAGGGGCGGTTAGTATGTCAATTATGCAGTTTAATCGTTTTTCTGACTTCATGGGAAAGAAATAATCCCTAGACTTCTGACTTACTTTGGCGCGTCTGACGTTGCTATCAGCCTGTCAGAGCATCGCGGCTCTGTCTAATTTTGAAAGCGATGTGAGTGTTTTCAGCGCAATAGTCCATCAGCGTTGGGGACCCGTTACACGCCGATCTCAGTAGATTATCTGAAGGTATACTGTTAGTGTGTGCTTCTCAGAAGAGGCGCCGATTATGGCATCCTTAAAACACTTCCAAATTTTCTTGCTCACGGCCTGGGTTGTTCTCAGTTGCTATCTTATTCAGGGTTGCACGCCTTCTGCTCAACCGATGGGGCTACCGCCTGCGGCTCCGTCCATGCCGGTGGAGCTAGGTATTGCGACCGAGCACATTCTGGATGATGCCTCGACATTTGTTGCCACGTTGAAGTCCAGGAAATCAGTCAATTTAAAGCCGCAAATCGAAGGCAGAGTTCTCGAGATCCTCACGAAGAGCGGTGATGCTGTGACCACCGGACAAGCACTGATGGTGCTTGATAAGAGTAAACAAGAAACATTGGTCGCTAACTCAGAAGCGGCGATTGAATCCGCAATCGCTGATGAAACAAATGCGCTTGCCACGCTAAAATCGCTCAAGGCGACGAGACTTTCGAAAGTCGGCAATCTCGAGTTTGCCAATACCCAATTCAACCGATACAAGAAACTGAATGCTGATGGTGCTGTCTCTTCCGAAAGCATGGATGAGAAACGCAATAATCTCACTATCTGTGAAGCGGAACTCGGTGCCGTCGACGCTCAGATTGCGGCACAGGAAGCGCAGGTAGCTCGATGCCAGAAGCAAATAAATGGCGCGCGCGCCGCCCGTCAAGAGCAACTGGAGCAGCTCAAATACTTCACTGTCAAAGCACCTTTCGGCGGAATGATAGGTGATGTTCCGGTGCGAATTGGCGATTACGTAACGACTGATACGATCTTAACCACAGTAGATCAGATGAAACCTCTTGAGGTTTATCTCAATATTCCGACTTCCGAATCACCTAAACTCAAAATCGGTTTGGTGGCGGAAATTGTGGATGAATCGGGCAAGGCGATTGAAGCCGGGCGAATTTCATTCATATCAAGTCAGGTTGATGGAACTCAACAGACCGTGCTCACCAAAGCGGAACTTCCTAATGTCGCCGGTCGACTGCGCTCCGGGCAGACTGCGAACTGCCGCGTGGTATGGGGCCGTTCGAAAGCTGTGACGATTCCGGTGACTGCCGTCAGCAGATTTAGCGGTCAGGATTTTGTGTTCGTTGCAAAAAAAGGAAGAGATGGCAAATTGTCGGCCTCGCAGCGCGCCGTCACTCTGGGTCCGATTATTGGCAACGATTACAGAGTGATTAGCGGTGTGAATGCTGGCGATCAAGTGGTTACTTCAGGCATTCAAAATCTGGCAGATGGCGTGCCGATCAGTCCGTCTTCGTAGAGCGCGTCGCCGAGGAACTTCAATGTCTCTGGACTTTTTTATCAAGCGACCAATCTTCGCAACTGTTTGTGCGTTGATTATTGTCCTGGCCGGCGCCGTCAGCATCCCGATTTTGCCTCTGTCTCAATACCCTGAAGTGGCACCACCGCGCGTGAGCGTGACTTCGAATTACATCGGCGCCAACGCCCAAGTTGTTGAATCTGCTGTCACCACAATTCTCGAGCAACAGGTCAACGGAATTCAGCAAGGCAAGTATATTACGTCAGCCAGTGGTAATGATGGCACAGCAAGTATCAGTATCACTTTTGACTTGGAACGCGATCCAGACCTGGCTGCGGTTGATGTTCAAAGTCGTATAGCGAAAGCTGAAGGTCGGCTGCCTGACGAGGTTAGACGAACCGGCGTCGCTGTTGAAAAAGTTTCATCCGCGTTTTTACTGGCGATTGGTATGACTGCACCAGCAGACAAATATTCCACGCAATTTTTGTCGAACTACACCGATGTCTACATCAAGGACGCGCTAAAACGAGTGAATGGTGTAGGTGATGTTCTCATTTTCGGCGAACGAAAATACTGCATGCGCATCTGGCTTGACCCTCGGAAAATGGCTCAGAATAAGGTTTCTGCGCGTGAGGTTGTTAATGCGGTTCGCGAACAAAACGTGCAAGTCGCTGCCGGTCAAATTGGTCAGCCACCAAATGCTTCGAATCAAATGTATCAAATGAGCGTTCGAGTCCTCGGTCGTCTCAAATCTGCTGCAGAGTTCGAAAAGTTGATTGTGCGCACAGGCAAAGATGGCACTATCATTCGTTTGAGCGATATCGGTAGAGCCGAACTGGGTGCTGAAGATTATCAAACTATTGTGAGATATCGAGGAAAAGAAACGATTGGCATCGGCATTTTGCAGCGACCTGGTTCCAATGCTCTTGAAGTCGTGAAGGGTGTTCGCGCCGAGATGAGTCGAATCTCGAAAAAACTGCCGCCTGGTATCACATATGAATACGCGTTCGACACGACACTGGCGGTTAACGAATCTATTCGTGAAGTGCTGCTGACGCTGGCTCAGGCTATCGGTCTTGTCGTGCTAACCATCTTTGTATTTTTGCAAAATTGGCGCAGCACATTGATACCCGTTTTCACTATTCCAGTGTCATTGGTTGGCACATTCGCCTGCATGAAACTGCTTGGTTTTTCGATCAATACGCTCACGCTGTTCGGGCTCGTCCTTGCCACCGGTCTTGTCGTCGATGATGCAATTGTCGTGATTGAGAACATCAGTCGACTGATGGCGGAACGTGCCATGTCTGCGTTTGATGCAGCCAAAGAAGCGATGCGTGAAGTAGCCAGCGCTGTTATTGCTATCTCGCTCGTCCTAGTCGCTGTGTTCATTCCAGTAGCATTTATACCTGGCACTACTGGTCAGCTTTATAAACAGTTTGCCTTGACGATTGCCTGCTCGGTTTCAATCTCGGCTTTTACGGCATTGACGTTGACACCGGCGTTGTCTGCCCTATGGTTGCGCCGTGAAGATCATGACAAGAAAGCTCCGTTGATTTTTCGTCCGTTTAACAAATTCTTGGACGTTTTAAGAGAGGCTTACAGAGTCACTCTTGAGTTTACTTTGAAACTGAAAGCGCTGGCTTTGATTCTGTTCGTTGGAGCGATGGCTGCAACCTGGTGGCTGTTTCAAGTAGTGCCGAGTTCGTTCATTCCCGATGAAGACAAGGGTTATTTCATCACTATCGTCCAGGGACCTGAGGGCGTCTCCCTCAACTACACAGTCGAAGCGCTCAAGAAAATAGAGAAGATTTTTGATGGTATTCCAGAGATTCACTCTACTTTCGGCGTCGCCGGGTTTAGTTTTGCCGGCAATAAACCGAGCAACGGAATCCTGTTTTCCAATCTCCATCCCTGGGAGCATCGTCGAGGAAAGGACCAGAGTCTCGATGCGATTATCAATCGCGTTAGAGGACCTTTGGGCGGAATTACAAATGCTCGGGTTATTCCATTCAACCCACCAGCCATTGAAGGTCTCGGTAATTTTGGTGGATTCGTTTTTGAAGTCCTCGATTTGAGTGGCACCAATATTGGTGACCTGGAAAAAGCGACGACAGCTATCTGTGCCAAAGCAAACGCGACACCTGGCTTAGCAGGCGTGTTTTCAGGATTTGCCGCGAACAGTCCTCAGATTCAGGTCGAGGTTGATAGAGATAAAGCGAAAACCTTGAATGTTGATCTGAGCGAAATTTTCGATACTTTGCAAACTTATATCGGGTCCTTCTATGTCAACGACATCGACATAGGCACGCGTGTTTATCGTGTCTACGTGCAGGCTGATTCGAAGTTTCGCTCCAACCCGACTGATATAAACAAGTACTATGTGACTAGTACGCGAGGCGAGATGATCCCACTATCAAACCTCGTCAAGTTGTCTGAAACAACGGCGCCTCAATCAATCAACCATTACGATCTTTTCCGCGCCACGGAAATCAATGGATCTGCTGCGCCTGGTTTCAGCTCAGGGCAAGCGATGGTGGCAATGCAACAATTAGCCGAAAAGGTCTTACCGTCGACGATGACATATCGCTGGGCAGGTATCTCCTTAGAACAGATGGAGGCTGGTTCTCAGGGCATCATTCTGTTTGCACTCGGGATCACTTTTGTATTTCTCGTGCTTTCAGCGCAGTACGAAAGTTTCTCCGACCCGGTGATTATTCTTGTGACCGTTCCCACCGCCCTGTTCGGTGCAATTCTTGCTCAGTACGCAAGAGGATTGCAAAACGACGTTTTCTGCCAGATTGGACTGGTGATGCTCATCGGTTTGGTTTGCAAAAACGCGATCTTGATCGTCGAATTCGCCAATCAATTGAAGAAAGAGGGAGTGCCGGCACACGAAGCCGTGGTGCAAGGCGCGACAATACGTCTGCGACCGATCCTGATGACGACGTTCGCATTCGTCATGGGTATCCTGCCTCTCGTTTTCGCGGAGGGGGCCGGTGCTAATAGTCGACATTCACTGGGTACCGCCGTATGTGGTGGCATGGTGGTATCGTCTGTAATGAGTCTTTATGTCGTGCCGGTTGTCTATGTACTCAAAGATTCACTCGCTAGAGTATTCTCTCGAAAGTCTAAGGAAAGGAACGAAAAGCCGGTTCCACCCGGACGCGACATTGTCGGTCAACCTCAGCCGCAGGGACCGACGGATGCACCGTCGGACCGTGACTGACATGGCCGATTATTTCTAGTCGTCGTGAAGTTCTTCGCGAGCCTCACGGTAATTTTTATCAGCTTGCTTCTGATTGTGACGGGCTGACATTCTTTTCAGTTTAGCTTTTAAGCCATGACCGTGGCGCGATGCACGTCGTGCTTCAGCCCTGTCTTTTGCTGCTTCTCTGGCATCATGGCGAGCTTCTTTCATATTGTCATGATAGTCATCTCTGTCGGCGAATGCAGGCATTCCCAGTGAGAAAGATTGGAGAAGAAAAACCCCCAAGAGTGATAGTGAAATACGCTTATTCATTAGATCGCCTCCTAAACTCGACTCTTGTAAGAACCCCATTTCGTAAAAAAGGTTCCCAGCAATTTAATCTTGTTATGTTTTGAGAATTGCCACCCATGGCGCTTTCCCGCGATTATGCGATCGGCGTATGATCGAAAACGGTTCGTCAAGCTGGCCACAGGGCATAAAGGTCTCTGAATCTTCAGGTTTTCATCTGGAGTTCCGTTTGGGCACCCGAAAATAGGAAGTGAGTGTATGCAATTTCGTCAGCTCGGTAATAGCGATTTAAAAGTTTCCTCGATTATCTTTGGCGCCTGGGCTATCGGCGGCTGGATGTGGGGGGGGGCAGAGGAAAAAGACGCCATTGAAGCGATCGATGCTAGCATCGCCGGTGGTGCTACTTCTATAGATACAGCAGCTGTGTACGGTTATGGAAGAAGCGAAGAAATAGTCGGAAAGGCAATTAAGGGTAAACGCGATAAGGTCCAAATTCTCACAAAATATGGCTTGCGTTGGGATGATACGGAAGGTGAACATTTCTTTGCCTGGACAGATGAGAACGGTGAGAAAAACATTTATCGCAACGCGCGCAAAAAGAGCATCATTCATGAATGCGAACAGAGTCTAAAACGATTGGGGACCGACTATATCGATCTCTACCAATGCCATTGGCGTGATCCATCGACACCTGTCGAAGAAACGATGGAAGCAATGGTTCAGTTGCTCAAGGAAGGCAAGATCAAAGCTGCAGGCGTTAGTAACTTCACAGTTGAAGATATGAAGATTGCCAATAAAATTTGTCCGATTGCTTCGGACCAACCGCCATACAGTATGGTTTTGAGAAAAATCGAAAAGGATGTTTTACCGTTTTGCAGGGAAAACAATATCGGCGTGATCGTTTACAGTCCTTTGCAACGCGGCTTGCTAACTGGGAAGTTCAGTCCGGATGTGAAGTTTAAAGAGGGCGATCATAGAGGAAATGAGAATCACTTTAAACCTGAAAATATCAAACGAACCAACGCCTTTTTAGAGAAGATAAAACCGATTGCAGATGCCCATGAGGCGACTCTCGGTCAGTTGGTAATTGCCTGGACTATTGCACAACCAGGCGTCACTTCAGCTATCGTCGGCGCTCGTGACGCTGAGCAGTGTAAGGAAAATCTCAAGGCTGATGCGATCAAGCTTTCGACCGATGAGTTAAACGAGATCGCTAATCAACTCAAGCAGCTTGAGCTTCAAGAAGCTGCTGTCTAAGTCATTGGGATTTCGCTGGCTCCGAGTCGCAATGCCGATGGTGGGTTGGAAACTAGAGGACATTCACGTTTCGACAATGTGAATGTCCTTTGTCTTTAAGGTTGTTTTTGCCGCCCACGTTCTGACATCGTTTGATTCGGAGTTATTGGGCACGCCGCACGAGCAGCACTCTTCCGAACGCTTCAATCTTGTCGCCATCTCGAAGTTTTTTCTTGCGGCGCGTTTCAACCACTCCGTTGACTTTGACTTGCCCGTCTTGAATGAGAAATTTTGCTTCGCCACCCGTTTGAGTTAGACCATTCAGCTTCAGAAAATGATCGAGCTGGATGTAATCGTCTTCTCTGTCATCTGTCATTTTTTAACTCCTGAAACTGAGAATAATCGTGTCACGATCAGTCTGTCGAAAGTCCCTATTTATCTTGGTGAACGTCGTTGCCATTTGATTGGAAGTTGAATTCTATGTTCAACATTGCCGTTCCACGCCGGGGACAAACCTTGTTGTTCCAGCACATCTACAATTTCTTTGGCGACACCGAGGGTTTCGAGGAAATTGCCGGAAGCCGCGCTATATGCCAGTTGCAGTCCGTTGCCAGCGACAGCACGTTCCAAATCTTGCTCGTGGTAGAAACATCCGCCGCGAACTAAATCGAGGGTGCCCTTAATCTCAAATTGGGCGTGAACGACTTCTCGGTATTCGTCCCAGCCGTCACTGATCGTGTAGCCGGCATTTTCCAGACTGACAATGCCATTTGCCGTAAGCTTTTCAAATGCGGTGGTGAGCCGATCGCAGTCGGTTACTCTGGGCCAAGTTTTTTCGTCCGCTAATTTTCTGGAGATTTCCTCGTCAACTAGTTGAGCAATCATTTCGGGTTCGAAATTTTCTTCTTCGAGCTCGGAATACGTTCCATCTTCGATCGCGTCGGTAGCACTCTCTAAGATTTCTTCGGCGTAGTGAAACCCCGACCAGACGCGAAAGCGCAGGAAGTTAACAAAATCGTCGAAGTCGGCCATCGCATCTTCGCTGAGACCGGATCTAAAAGTTTCGATGTTGGCAGGAAGTTTGAATTCTTGATGCAGCATAGTTCTGTCGTTGAGTGCGAGAGATGGGGATTAGAAGTTCCAAGAAATAACGGTGGCGCACCGAAAAATAGTTAGATTAGACCATCAAGCCTCTAGATTAGACTATCAACCTGATATATCGCAATAAAACATTGAGATTAATCAGGATCGAGCATGACTTCCAGTGACATTTGAATTGCCGGCCACTCGTGGTCAAGAATGCGATACCAAGCCGTATCTCGATTTCGACCTTTGATGATAAAGTGCTGTTCTTGGATGCCTTCGAATTGAAACCCCATGCGCAAAGCGGCGCGGCGAGAGCGATGATTCAAAGAATCGCACTTCCACTCCACTCGACGATAACCGAGGTTAAACGCATGTTTCAACAGCAAGTAAGTTGCTTCTAAATTTGTATTTGTTCTTTGAACTATGGGACTGTACCAAATATTTCCAAGCTCGAGTTTCAAATGAGCTGGGAAATTATTCATGTAATTGCAGACGCCGACTTGTTGTTTTGAATGTTTGTCGAGCACACAAAAACAAAGTCCGTTCTCGGCTTCGACTTGTGGAATCAGAAAGGACGCCAGTTGACCAGTGTTGGCGAATGGACCGGCTGACATGTATCGCCAGATCAGCTCTTCGGAATCATAGGCTTCGAGCGCTTTGCCATTCAGATTAATCGGATTTCCATTCGATACCGCATGTAGTGCTTCTAGATCGTGCTCCATTTGTAGTGGAACGAGCTGAACATATCTTCCGTCGAGAATTACATCATCGGGTCTGGCTGGAAGCGTTTTGGCACAGAGTAAAACACTATCGGAGAGTATGGCACCATTTGAGTCCAAGTCAAATCTCCAGTTTAAGGATCGAAATCCAGTCTTACTTTGAACTCTTCATTTATCTTCAGTCGTGCGTCATAAGTGCCTTCGCCTGATTTTTTCTTGAAGCCCTTGATCAATTCTGTTCGCTTGTTCTTAAGCAACTCTTTGATTTGATCGTCTGTCAGTTCTTTTCCGAAACACTCACGCCAGATGCTGAATTTGCAGCCTTCTCTCCATTGGCTGCAGCCGGCGCCCTTCGGTGTCGGTTTGACGAAACCAACTTTGCATTGAGGACATTCTCCCCAACTTTCTTCACCCTCGCGGGGGAGTGCGGCAGTTCGTTGCGTCACCTCCGGCAAGATTCGTTTTACAAATTCGCCGATGTCGTTTTCAAACTTAGTGAGAAGCAGTCTGCCATCCTGCATGTCGGCAAGACTCTGTTCCCAAGTCGCTGTCAGAGCGACATCTTTCAAATCACCATGGACTTGACCGATCAGTGATTTCCCTTTTTCAGTAGGAACTATCCATTTTTTCTGACGTTCAATATATCCGGACTTCAACAGCCGCTCGATTATTGCCGCACGCGTCGCCGGTGTTCCCAGACCTTTCTGCTTCATATAAGCGGCGAGATCCTCGTCGTCGAGTTCCTTCCCGATGTTCTTCATCGCGGTCAGAAGCGTGCCGTCATCGTACGGTTTCGGAGCCGTAGTTTTGCCGCTTTTTAATTCTTGATTGCGCTTATCGACTTGTTGTGACTTCTGCAATGGTGGCAGTTGCTGACTCTCGTCGGCATCACCTTTGTCTTTGTCGGCCGCTTTTCCTTTTCCCTTTTTTTCGGGTTCTTTTTCTTTTTTCTGCGGATCGACTTTTGTCCATCCTGGATCTTTGATTACGAAACCCTTCGCGCGGAACGTGTGTTCCAGAATTTTTATGTAGGCTGTCGTTTCATCGCGGATTTCGGGCGGTAGAAAGATGGTCATGAATCGCGTTGCGATAAGCTTATAGAGATTTTTCTGACGCTCGGGCAGTGTTGCTGGAACGTCATTGTAGGTAGGAATTATGGCGTGGTGATCGGTAAGTTTTGCATCATCAACATATGCTTTATTGAGACGCGGTTTTAAAATCGATGTCGTGATTTTACCCGGAACGATACCTTGTTCTGCAAAAGCGTCGCGCGCTGCCTGACTCGTCGTCGACTGTTTTAAAACGGAAGACAATACGCGAGGAAGTTCTTGCACCATATCTGATGCTAAATGGCGCGATTCAGTTCTCGGATACGAAATCAGTTTATATTCTTCGTATAAAGACTGTGCGATGTCCAGCGTCTCCTGGGCCGTGTATCCGAAACGTTTATTTGCCTCCTTCTGCAGGTTCAACAAATCATAGAGCGGCGGAGCATTCGTCTTTTTCTCGACCGTGTTTACCGATTCAATGGTGCCACTCTTTTCCGGCTTTATAGCATTGAAGATGGCTTTTGCAGTAGGTTCGTCCTGCAGGCGTGTTTGCGGTTCTTCTCCAGGCGTGATGTACCTGGCTTGGAATCCTGGTTCGAAGGTCGCAATGATTTCGAAAAAGTTGTTCGGTTTAAATTCATCGATCGCCTTCTGACGATTGGTGATTAGATTCAGCGTCGGTGTTTGAACGCGACCGATTGTGCAGAGTTGTCGATTGATCGAAGTATACGCACGGGTGAAGTTCAATCCGACGATCCAGTCCGCTTGCGCCCGTGCCGATGCGGCATCGGCGAGATTGTCGTATTCACTTGATGCGCGAAGTTTCTTCAACCCCTCTTTTATGGCGTCTGCGGTTAGAGAACTTATCCACAAACGCTCGACTGGTTTTTGACTACCGCTCAATTTATAAATCAAACGAAAAATATGCTCACCTTCGCGTCCCGCGTCAGTTGCGCAGATGATCGATTTCGTTTTCGGATCCGAAAAAAGTTTTTTGATCACATTGAATTGCTTGGCAGTTTTATCCACGACCTGATATTTCCAGTCCGTTGGAATCATCGGTAGCTGCGCAATTCGCCAGGGGCCGCCCCAGCCCGGGTTCATCGCTTCGGGTTCTGCCAGTGTGACAAGATGCCCGAACGCATATGTGACAGTGTAATCGTTGCCCTCGAAGTAGCCATCTTTTTTATTGGTGGCGCCAACCACTGCGGCGATATCGCGAGCAACTGACGGCTTTTCAGCGAGAACGACTTTCATGTCAAATGATCCAAGGGACGAGCCTGAGCCGATATTTTTGCGTATCTGAATGAAAACGTAAAGACTTGTCAGTTCATAAGAATTCGAGTCGTATATACTGAATGACCATAGTTTTAAGAGTCCAGGACTGGTCGATGATAGGGTGGTTTGTATATCGAGGAGTTGTGCCTGATGCGGTCAGGGCGCTAGGTGTGTTGCATACCTATGTTGCACATTGTGGTCTTGGAGAGGATTTAATCGAAGTTGTTAATTTAAGAGTTTCACAAATAAACTTTCTCCAGGGGCAATGTGAATCAACCCAATAGATTAAGGCTCATCGGCGTCCTGCTCTGGTCTCTGCTTCCGAGCGTCGCAATTATCGTCGGATTGTATGAGATTAAGAATGCCGCGTGGACGTTCCTCCTCTATCACGGGCTATGCCTGATTCCTGCGATTGTCTGGGGGCGCAAACTCTGGATGCCTACGCTGAAGCTTCCGAAGCGCTCGCATGTGATACTGCTTGTGGTGGCAGCCGTCGTTTTTAGCTTAATCACCCTTCTGACTTACGAGTTGATCGGCAAGTATTTATTGAATAATGATGATGTGATGGAGCTCCTTAAAACACAAGGTTTTAGCAAAGGTAGCTTCTATCCTCTCAGTTTCTACGCAATTGTCGTCAATCCGATTCTTGAAGAACTTTTCTGGCGCGGTGTGGTCTTGAACGAGCTCGACAAGCACAAAGGACCTTTCAAAAGTTTCGCGCTGATCTGGTCTTCATTCGCATATGCGTTATTTCACTACTTCATCTTTAGGATGGTGTTGTTCCCTGGCTGGGCGGAGTTGGGAACGCTCATGCTTGCTGTATATGGCGCTATACTCGCCTTTTTGTATAAGAAAACGGATTCAAATATTTTTGTTTCTCTGGCCCATGGGCTGCTAACAGATCTCGCCTGTATAGTTCTAATTTTAGATTTGCTTGGAAGATATCCTGGAAGTCTTTAAGGAAACGGCCTGGTCGAGTTATTCAGAAGCGATCGTTTTCAGTCGAATTTCCTGAGCGTATCGCCGTTCTGGTTTATTCGCCCTGAAGCAGTCTGCCACCACCAGCGATGCTAAATATTTTTTTCCAGTACATTCAGCTCAGAGAAATTTTCTTCTCAAACTTTATGCATCTTCGGGCGAGATTAAAAAAGGTGTCCAGCGTTGTTGTTCGGCTTCGACCGCTCTGAAAACCGGAGAGTAGAGTTCAAAAAACTGTTGATGATCGAAGGCTGCGTCTCGATCCGCAAGAGCGCATTGAATTGCACGTATCAGTCTGAGGTGAGTAGTCAGAGTCGCGAAAAACGCGACCGTTAATTCTGCCAATGATTCCTTTGATTCGGAAACTTCGAAGTACGCAAACGTGTGAACGTCCTTGTCTGTCAGTTTTGCGCGATGTGCGATGCCACCGTAAGACGCGTGCACTAAATATTGTGAAAGGTGTTCGTAGCGTTCAAGCAGTCCTGGAGCTACATTTTCGCACCTTCGGATGATTTTCAAAATTTCAAAGTGTTTACGATATCGTTTGAGAGAAGACTTGCTATTGCCTATCTTCAGCCATATTTCGGCAGCCGATGGACTTCTGAAGATTTCGATGCTGAATGCACAAAACTCTATGCTTTTGCGAAGATAGCTCGCCGAATCGGTCAGATGACCACGCAAAAGTGACACCAGTCCGAGATGATATTCATAGCGGCATGCTTGTAAACAATTCAGAAAAGCGATAGCTTGGTTTTTTTCAAGCATTAAGTCGCTTGCGCCGACAAGCAGAAGAAACGACTGGTAAAAATCAGAGACAGCCTTATGTAAGAAATACGAGTCGCCCAGATGATTCTGTGCCAGCTCGACGAGCTGCGGCTCAAGTTTCATCAGTACTTCCACATTGATTTCTGACATTGCAAAGGTGTCGCAAGCTTTGGATCGTATTCTGGTTCATTGTAGATCAATCAGAAAGTCAGAATCATCAGCTCCAGATGTTGCTTAATGGCTACGTAAATCTGGACATAAGTTTCGTGCATTTGGCGCGCAGCATTGCTTTTCCTGGACAGCGCTATATAGAATGTACAGCATGAAAGTAGTGTTTAGTTTTTCAGATAAAGCGGGTGTCTCTTGCCGAATAATCAAAATCGCGTTCTAAATTTATTCATCGCTGTGACACTGTCGACAGCTTTCTCGATCGAGCTGGTTGGACCCGCGCTTGCAGGTGGTCGCGGGGGCGAACGCCATGCCGCCGCCCAGCAAGCCCGTGCTCCACGGGCGCCAAGAGCACCACAAGCCGCCCGTGTGCAACGGGCCGCTCGACAAGTGGATCGTCAGGCTGCTCGAAACAATCGGGCGGCGGTGCGCAACGTACGCGTAGATAATCGACAGGCTGCTAATGCTGCTCAACGAGCGCAGAAGAATTCACGTGACGATCAGAATCGCAGAGCGCTCACAAGAGCCGCAGCCAATAACCGTAGAGCGACTCACGATCTGTCCAAGGCTCAGCGGAAGAACATACAACAAGCTGCTCGAATCGATAATCGTGCGATAAATCGCGCCGACAAGAATGCGAGGAAAGCCGCTCGCTACAATTACTGGAAGCCCACGGTTCCGATTCGCTACAATCGCCCTTCGAATCGCTGGGATGCGAAACTCGACAACCGCGCACGCTATCAGGCTTACAGGAAATACAACAGTAATTGGAGCGCTCAGAAAGCTTATCTCTCTGCGAATCTGAACCGGTTCAATCAATTGGCGGCGATCAATCAGGTCCAGCAGCAACAGCTTGATGCGCAAATGAGAACGGCTTACCTGGCTTATCACAATAACAATTGGAATGGTCCATATAACTGGTCCGGTTACTCCAATCCACAATTCCTGGACTATTTGCAAACCAGGCAGCCATCTCTTCTTCAGCGAGTTCTTTCGTCCCTCGGTCTGGGAGCGAACGATAACTATCTATATTCTCCTGATTGGAATATCGAGCGTGCGCAACTGTCGTCCAACTTCGTGAACATTCCTCAACTCGCAGTCTCGGGGCAGATTTCGCCTCAGCAAGTGGCCGCCTTGCAAGGACAATTGGAACCTCAATTCATGGCTTACAAAAATAACCAGTGGAACGGTGGCACCAGTTGGGGTAATTATTCAGATCCGGGGTTCGTCGACTATCTCAATACAAGGCAGCCTGGAATTCTTGCGACCATTCGCGATTACTTGATTCGATAAGCGATACTACAAATAGTGGCATCATCGGTGCAGTTTTGCTGTTCTGAAAGCGCTGCCTTGAACGGCAGTATGTAACCGGCCCCAGCCACAAAGTTGGTGGCGAGCATTTGGAATCTATGATGATACCGGATATGGTGCGAGATTGAAATCGAAGTTTTTAGAAACTATCTCGTGGTCACGCGACTGCGAGTTCGGTGTCGTCCGCCATGTGCGTTATGATGCGACGGCTGAACCGCGGCAGTTTGCGTAGCGAACTCACCAGCGTAGTCATTGCCAGGAAAGTCGAGTTGTGGAGTTCTATCGATTACGGTCGTCGGTTGAGCTGGGATGGCGCGTCGCTTTCGAGCGCTCTCCATGGTGGCCAGCTGTTCCGGCGTCACTTCGGTAATTCTGGTAACCAAGCCCAAACGTTTCATGAGGAGAATACATGCCCACGATGGATCGAGCTCATGCAGCTGCATGCCTGTTCTGGCAGAGTGCGGGCTGGCGTGGTGATTGTTGTGCCAGCCTTCGCCGAAGCCGAACAGGCTGACCCACCAGACGTTTACGCTGTCATCACGAGTGTTGTAAGTCTTATATCCCATTGCCGGAATGTGGCAAGCGACGTTGAGAACCAGTGGAATCTGCAGGATGATGAATCCAGCCAAGATACTGGCTAGAGCAGGTACCCATCCCCATATTGCCAGAATGACAAGTCGGAATGCGATGTTGATTGTGAGCAGAAGCAGGTACGCTTTGTGCCAGTCGCCGTTTCTGTCTAGAAACTTGTAAACCGGATCATCCATCATGTCCTTGGTCTGGAGAGCTGGATTGATATGGCTTGGATAGCGTTTTTGCATGATCCAACCGAAGTGCGCATGGAGAATGCCGTTTTTCGGTGAATGAGGATCGAGCTCGGTGTCTTGATAGCGGTGATGGGCGCGGTGCATTGTGACCCACCACATCGGCGAACCCTGGAATGCGAGATAGCCGGCTGCTGCCCAGAAGTATTCGACGAATTTGGGACAACTAAAAGAGCGGTGGGTTAAAAGGCGGTGATAACCTACGCAGATGCCGAACCCGTGCCATAGATAAGAAACGACGAAGACAGAAAGAAAAACTAGAACGTCATTACTCATTTAAAATTGAACCTCGGAGCGACCAGATAATGCTGAACACAGCCAGGGTTCAACGCGTTCAATGCTGCCGACGCATTGAAAAATTAAGTATAACCTACCTGCTACCTGAAAAGTGGCTGAAGCGGCGGCTCAGGTACCTGATCCCGACGTTTCAATAGGGCCTATGCTCGATCGAGAGATCGTAACGTTTTCGAAGTCTAAGTTTACTTGGCAAGAAGTTCGAGAAAACCGGACACTCAAACGATTTGATCACAAGTGACTGATTTTGCTTGCCAGCTCGGGCTACGCACCAGACTTGGTATCATTCCTGATGGTCGAATAGTTCCAGGAGCGGTGCTCACTGTCTTGTGTGCGTGCTTGTCAATGACCCTAGTTGAAAGCTTTCGTCAGTTGGCACTTACGGCAGGCGAACATTTGATCCAAATAGGAGGTTGTTCAACACAATACTAAATACTTTCGTGTAATGAAGGTTTTCAGCTGGACTTCGTGCAATAATAATCTTGAATCAGTCGAGCCTATATGCTCAACCTTTGAGTATTATCCAAAGGTTTAAGTGGCTAAG
>CAZRMH010000035.1:14936-31228 GCA_964600935.1 uncultured Candidatus Obscuribacterales bacterium | reverse complement strand
GATCCTTACGCGGACTTTTGGATGCGCGGTTTAGGTGCTGTTTTAGAAGCACTCGTGTTCATGGCTCTGAGTATTCCAGTCGCATTTGGTTTGCCCTTTATGATCACTCGTGTTGACGCGTCGATAATTTGTCCCGAAATTCCCGGCTTCTTTTTCTTCGAAGGTTTTGCACCGAGCGTGGCGTTTCCTTTGTTCGCTATGAAGGCGCAACAGCACTTCACTGCACAATCGCGAATCGGTCCCACCGAGGATACAACGATCATCTGGACGCTGGTGATCGGAGGTCTTGTGATTGGCAATCTTCTGTATCACGTCATTATGGAGAGTTCGCCGCTGCAAGGGACGATCGGTAAAGCTGTAATAGGTATGAAAGTGACGAGAGTCGACGGTAGCCGACCAAGCGTCATCAATGTTTTCGTTCGACACATGGCACGGATTCTTTCGATGCTGCCAGTATTCGGCGGCTATTTGATGATTTTAAAAACGGCTAAGAAACAAGCGTTGCATGACAAACTTTCTGGTTGTGTTGTCGTGAAAGTCCAGCCGGAAATTCCGCCGGTTTAATCTATGAAGCTTGCCGTCCGTTCCGCAAAAGTTTGCTGCCAAGCTTAGATTTGAAACACTGCGAGTCTTGTTCTTCAATCCGCAGGACACAATTTATTCTTTCTTCTTGCCGCAGTATATACAGAACGAGAAAAGTTCGTCGATCTCGGCGTTGCAGTCCGGACAGATGCCGCTGATTTTGCGTGGCTTCCTTGTCATATTTCCGATTTCGCCGGTTGGAACTGCTTGAATTTCTTTAGCTTTTTCTTCGGCTTCCTCTTTTTTCATCGAGCCGATAGCCATATTCAACGCTTCGATTTTTGCGTCGGCTGCTTCTGCAATTGTATTCACTTCTTCGGTGTTCTTTCTAAATGGATTAGCTGGACTTGATTCCAGGTCATTGTCGCTGGGAAGAATTTGATCGACAACATCGGATTTTGGACCAGCAAGGCTTGAAAGTTTTGCGGCCTTGATAGCTTGATTGCGGGTTTCAACAAGTTCTCGGCGCGTTGCCGCCGCAGCTTCGGCTGTTGCTGCATCTTTTTGCTGGGCAATTATTGTTGATACTGCTAGTGGTGCCATACTCGATCCGCTTATTCTGTTGACACCCCAGCTCGCATCATCCTGAAAGTATCTGTAGTTGCCCGTAATCGCTGTGCCACCGGGCGATTCTTCGATGGTTCCTCGAAATTCGAAAACGGTTCCATGTCTTTCCAGATCGAACCACAAATATGGCCACACGAAAAATCCGTGAATCAAGCTGAAACCAAAATGGTCAGTCAATTTACCGCTGATTTCTGACTGGTTTTGTTCAATCTCAATTTCGAGAAATCGACCGATACCGAAGTAGCCATCGCCCTCCCCTTTCCACACTCCTGCCAGGTTGTAGCTTATTGGTTTTTTCTCGAGAATCTCGGCTTCACGTGCGATTTCAACCAGTCTGAAAAATTCTTTGCGTTTATCGTCGCGCCTTCCGGCTACACCGGATGTTTTTGCTATGACAAGCAGGATGGCAATTCCGACGAGGAGAATCCCCACGAAAGTCAATATTGTCTCGAAAACATCTATTCTCATTTGTTTGTTGTGTCCAGCCCGCATGTATGCAGGTCTTGTCTCCGATTTGTAATGCGCAGATATTCACAAATTGCTTTGGCTGCGAGCGCTCCGTGCCCCATAGCGACAGCAATGCGGTCGTAACCTGGCGTGACCATATCTCCTCCGGCGAAAACGCCCTGAACAGATGTCGAACAATCTGCTCCTATCCGTATATGCCCAGAAGAATCCATGTCGATTTGCCCGGTGAAAATTTCTGTGTTTGGAACGTATCCGATTTTCAAAACCAGCTTATCGGCTGGTAAATTGATTGTGGTACCGTCTGTGGTGGAGCGCAACGTAATTCCTTGTAGTTTGTCCTTTCCGAACACGGACTCAATTTCAAAGTTTTCAATCCAATCAATTCGCTTATCCTTTCGGGCTTCATGCAGAATAAACGAACTCGCCCGGAAGTTGGAACTGCGATTGACTAGAGTCACTTTGCGGGCGGTCTTTACACGGTCTAGCGCTTCGTAAACGGCGCTATCTCCTCCGCCGACGATCACGACGTCCTTGTCGACAAAATCGTCATGCAGAGTGCCTGTGCGATAAACGATGTCTTTGCTGAACTGTTTGACATTGTCGCTCTCCGGGAGCTTTTTCAAACGATAACCGGTAGCCAGAAAGAGCGTTTTGGCGTTGTATTTACGAGTTTCCGACCGAAGAATTTTATTTTTTAAATCGCATTCGATAATCGTTTCATTCGCTAAGTGGTTTAACCCAGCACGCTTAGCGGCGTCTGTAAGACTTTGTTGCACAGCCGTGCCGTTGTCAAACCAGCCAGCGGCAAGGTTTGGTATGGGAGATGGGATTTCAGTAAGCTGACCACCAACGCTGCTATTGCGGTCTACAACTAAAAAGTTGATTTTACTCTCATTCAAATCAAGCGCGCAGCTGATGCCAGCAGGACCGGCGCCCAGTATGATGACGTCGAGCAAAACGTCTTGAGAGTTTCCTTTGTTACCTGAACCCACGGGTCTCCGCTGACGTTAAGACAGTCTCGCTATGTTTCTTCAATCCAGCGTGTCATATTAGCACGGCATGGTAGTATTTCAGACGGTCTTGGCATCAAATCCAAGTTATCCTGAGGTCCCGTAAACACGAGCGCGCGCATGGTTTCCACCGACGTAAGAAGTAGCACATTGATCAAATGCTTGAAGCGGGAGCCGACCAGCTTCACACCCGTCTGGCTCATGCGGCAGGCTGGTCGCTATCAGAGCGAGTATCGCGAGATTCGTTCGCGAGTTGGATTTCTTGAACTCTGTAAAACGCCTGAACTGGCAGCTGAAGTTACTGTTCGCGCCGTCGAGCAGCTCGGGGTCGACGCTGGAATAATTTTCGCCGACATTTTGCTTCCTCTCGAGCCCATGGGGCTTGGACTGCGTTTTGCTCAAGGGGACGGACCGGTCCTTGATAATCCGATCGCTTCAGTAGCGGACGTCGAGGCGCTACCGGACTTCGATCCACGAGAAGAGCTCGGTTATGTTCTCGAAGCGATTGAAACGACCTGTCGTGCGCTGGACGGCAAGGTTCCGCTGATTGGCTTTGCCGGTGCCCCGTTTACTCTGGCTTCTTATGCCATCGAGGGCGGCGGCAGTAAGAATTATCAAAAAACCAAAACCTTGATGTATACAGAGCCTGCCGCGTGGGAACTGTTGATGCGCAAGTTGGCGAAAATGACCGTCAAATATTTGCAGGCGCAAATTGATGCCGGCGCCGGCGCTGTGCAAATCTTTGATAGTTGGGTTGGCTCGCTCTCTCCGCGTGATTACGAGAAGTTCGTCCTGCCTTACATGCAGGAGCTGACTGGTGCTCTAAAAGGACGCGTTCCGATTGTTTACTTTGGCACAATGACGAATGGTTTGCTCAGTCTGATGGCAAAAACCGATGCTGATGTTATCGGTGTGGATTGGCGCATCGAGCTTGATTACGCCTGGGACTTGATCGGTCAAAACAAAGGAATTCAAGGCAACCTGGATCCATTGGTTCTCTTTGCTGATAAAAAGGAGATTGAACGACAAACTCGATTGATTCTCGGTCAAGCCGCATCACGACCGGGTCATGTGTTCAATCTTGGTCATGGCGTGCTGCCTGGAACACCGGTTGAGAACGTCAAGTATTTGGTTGAGTTGGTTCACGAACTATCAAAAAAGTAGATGATGTCAAACAAAAATTCGAGCAAAAAAATAGCAATTGTCGGAGCAGGAATCTCTGGTCTCAGTGCCGCTTATCGGCTGATTTCGCAAGCAAATACCAATCGCTTTAATCTTGAGGTCACTGTTTTTGAATCGTCCGATAGAACCGGCGGAGTAATTCGAACTGAGCGTGTCGATAATCGAATCGTAGAGCTTGGACCGGATTCGATGCTTTCGACTAAACCAGCCGCTGTCGACTTAATTACCGAAATCGGGTTGAAAAACGAGCTAATTCGAACCAATTCGACTAATCGCCGATCGATGGTGGCCAGTTCCGGCAAGCTTCACGCTCTTCCAGAAGGCTTCGTGATGCTGGCTCCCACACGAATCGTTCCGTTCCTGCTCAGCCCTTTGTTCTCATTGGAAGGCAAAGCGCGGATGGCACTGGATTTGGTATCACCAGCCAGGCAGTCGGAGAAAGATGAAACGGTTGAGTCCTTTATCATCAGAAGATTCGGACTCGAAGCACTCGACAAAGTAGTTCAGCCGATGGTGGGGGGAATTTATGTCGGCGATGTCGCGAAACTCAGTGCTCGTTCGACAATCCCGCAGTTTGTCGAATTGGAACGCAAGTTTGGCAGTGTGATTCGTGGATTGCTGGCGCGGGCTGAAGCGGAGCGTGCTGAGGAAAGCACTGCCAGTGGTGCTCGATATTCAATGTTTGTATCTCTGAAGAATGGAGTTCAGACTCTAATTGATCGACTGGAATCGAAAGTCGGATTGGAAAACATTGAGCGCGGAACGGAAGTTCTCGCTCTGCGGAGATCGAGTGGCGGACAATGGTTGCTCGAATGCTCCACGGGCGAGCGAGAATTCGACAGTGTAATTCTGGCTACTCCGGCAACAATCTCAGCAAATATTCTCAAGTCTGCAGAACCGCTACTCTTCCAAAAACTCTCGTCTATAAAATCTGCGTCCACAGCAGTTGTCAATTTGTTGTACAGGCGCTCGGACATTACTCATCCTCTAGATGCCTTCGGGTTTGTCGTGCCGTCTACGGAGAATCGCTCAATACTGGCTGCGAGCGTGATCAGTAACAAATTTGCGCGCCGCGCTCCATCCGGAACCGTAGCCATCCGCGTCTTCATTGGTGGAATACTTCAACCGGAATTGCTGAAAAACTCGGATGAAGAGCTGGCCGCAATTGCTCATAATGATCTCAAGCACTATCTCGGTGTGAAGAAAGCACCGCAATCAGCGCTGGTAACTCGATATCCTGAGAGTATGCCTCAGTACAATGTCGGTCATCAAGCGTGTGTCGAAGAAATTATGGCAATCACTCAAGAGCGTATGCCTGGCGTATTTCTCACGGGAAATTCGTACAGGGGTGTCGGCATTCCGGACTGCATATCCAATGCTCTAAGGACTGCGAATGCGGCGATCGAGTATGCTAATTCTTCAGTGAATGTGGAGTCCGTTACTTCATGAGCCCAAAGAGCAAATCTGAAAACGCCAAGAGCAAAACCGTCGGAAGTAAAACCGCGGACAAGAACGCGGCACCGAAGGCGAAGGCGGTTGGACAGAGTCAAACATCCAGCGAACAGAGTAAATCTTCGGCTGAGCTGAGCAAAACTTCTGGTGACAAAGTTGATTCTTCAAGCGTTGAGTCTGCGAGCGCAAAACAAAAAAGTGCAAAGGTTTCGAAAACTCATCAAAAATCTGCGTTAGAGACTGCACTCGATGCTATGCCCGATGACGAGAGTCTGCGCAGTGGTGCTTATCAGAAAACTGAAGAAGAAGGGGAGCGCAAAGGCTCTTGGGCAAAGGTTTCTGGTGGACCGGTCTTCGCTTGTATCGATATGGGTACGAACTCGTTTCACATGATTGTTTGTAGAGCTTCGGACGACCGGGAAACCTTCGAGGTAATCACCAAGGTTAAAGAAATTGCGCCGTTTTTCCGAAGAGCTCTGGGCGCTCATTACATCGATGACATTGCTTTCGATACTGCCAAACACATGTTGCGTGACATGCTGAAGCAAGCGCAATCTAAGGGCGCCACTCACGTTCAAGCGGTCGCTACTTCTGCGGTTCGTGAATCTCGCAACGGATCGGAAACGATCGAACGCATTCGTCAGGAGTTGAAACTGGATGCGCGCACAGTATCAGGGAAGGAAGAAGCGCGGCTGATCTATCTCGGCGTATTATTCAGTATGCCCGAGCTACAAGAGCGCTTCGTCGTGATTGATATCGGGGGTGGTAGCACAGAAATCGTCTCCGCCGATCGTGAACGAGCTTATTTTGCTGAGTCGTACAAAATGGGTGGCGCGCGTCTTACACTGCGTTTCTTCAAGAAAGGCATTCCCACTAAAGAAGCTTTGGGCGAATTGCACGGCGAAGTTACTGGAATGGTGAAACCTGCCGCTGCTAAAATCGCGGCCACCGGTGGTTACAAACGTGTAATCGGCACATCAGGAACCGTGCAGGCTCTTGCTAAACTCGATCGAGTGCAAACCGGACGCACCGGAGAACCGCTTCACGGCTGGAGAATGCCAATTGATCGGTTGGCCGAAATCGTTTCTTACATCGAGCGTTGTTCTGTTGGAGGCGAGCGAATTAAAGGCGTGTCTGCAGACCGAAGCCAGACAATTCTTGCCGGCGCGATTGTTCTGCTTGAGACGATGCGTGCACTGAAAGCTGATGAAATCACGGTTTGTTCGTCTGCACTTCGAGAAGGCGTTGTCGTCGATCGTTTTCTCCAAACCGGTTGGCTGAACGGCGCATTAAAAAGCCACAGCGATCCGCGTTCTGCCTCTGTTCACTATCTGTTGGAAAAATACGATTCCAGTTTCAAACACGCCGAGCAAGTTGCGAAGATCGCGGAGAAGATCTTCAGTCAGACAAAAGGCATCCTTCACAACTACGACGAAGAGGTTGGTCACATCCTCTGGTCAGCCGCCATGTTGCACGATGTCGGTACATTTATCGCTAGAAACGGACACCACAAACACAGTTATTATCTGATTCGTCACGGCGGACTGCTTGGCCATTCCGAAGAGCAAGTCGAGATGATTGCATCGATCGCCCGTTACCACCGCGGTTCTGCACCCAAGGATTCGCACGAAGCCTGGCAAGCACTAAATGCCACAATGAGACCAATTGTTCAAGATTTGTCGGCAATACTGAGAGTGGCTGAGGCGCTAGATCGTAGTCATCGCCAAGTTATTCTCGACTTGAAAGTGATGATGAATCCGTATCAAGGAGCTGATACCGCCCCTGGTGTGCGGCCGCCAAAAATGTTGTCGTTGGTTCCCTTCGTCAAAGACGGCGAAAATCTGCGTGCTGAGGCATGGGCACTCAACGAGAAGAAGGAATATTTCGAAACGAATTTCAACGTTCAGCTTAACTTTTTGATCGAGGCGTCACAGGCGATTCGCTAGAAATTGCCATCGTAAACAAAATCATCGTCCGGAAGTGGTTCACGAACGATGATTGAAGTTTTGTATTGGCGGGACGTTTTTTATTCGACGACGCTATGAGTGTTGCCGGCGACTTGAGCGTGACGTTGCTCTGCCAATTTTTTGACGTTGCCGACACGTTTGGCGAGTTTCTTAGTCGTCACCGAGTTCATCACCATGGCTGGTACCGGTACCCCCAGATCCAAGTGAGTCGACAGTTCCAGCATCGTGTACCGACCGTCACTGTGAGGTGTCAAAATCCAGCTGCCTTCCATCGCTTTGAAGCGATCAGACTTGAGTAGCTTGTAATCGATACGCTGCCCGGGTATTTCCGAGTTATGCATCTCGCAGACGGCTGTTCCTAATACTGGAATTAGTTGAAACTTTTGCTCAAGGCGACATTCATTGACGCCCTGCTCGAGAACCTTACTGTAAGCCAGATCCGGGTCGTGTTTTCTTTCTTCGTGAACACTTTCCCAAACTAGTTTTGGTGGCGCTTTGATCAAAATTTTGGCACTGTTCCAGGTCTTGTCGCCAGCCCGTTTTTGGGTGGAGGTGGAAGCCTCTTCGAGCTTGGCTTCACATTTTTCCGCTGAAGACTTAGCGTTGGCGATCTGCGGTGTAAGTATCGCAGAAGTTGTTACTGCGCTGCACAAAGCGGCAGCAACTAGAATTGCTTGAGATTTTAATAGTTTCAATGTAGGACCTATCCGGCTTGGATTGGGACTTTCGGGCAAAAGAATCACTTTCCTCTTTACTAGCACATTGTATCACCGGCGGTGCGAGGTTGGAAAGAGGAAGTTTTCTAGAAATAAGTAAGGATGCGATTTAGACGCCGATCGGTATGAAGCGAGGCACCAGACGGCGATGACCCATCTTCTTGGTGTATTCCTTGTAAGGTTCACCAAGCGCTTCTATCAACAGTTGTTCTTCGTATTTTGCTCGGTTGAGCCAAAGCGGAGCAACCATGAGGATTGTGAACAAAATGCAGAATGGTGAGGCCAGTACGACGGACGCACCGAGCAAAGATTGGATGATGCCGGAATAGGCTGGGTGCATAACCAATCCCAGCAAGCCGGTATCGCGTACTGTGTGGTTTTCCATAACCTCGGCGTCGGTCGAGAACATCTCACCGAGTGAGATCCATCCGCCGATCATGAACACTAATCCGCTTAAGAAAATAAGCAATCCGAACCAGGATAGATATAACGGAAACCCTGTTGGTGCCTTGCTTGCCACTAGAGAAACAAACGGTATGGTACCCGGAATTTGAATGATATCGTTGTAAACCATTCCGGTAACAACTAAGAGAAAGATCGTGAAAACCGACATGAGCTGCGGCGCTCGTTGAAGCACGAAGCTCTGCTCATATTTCACACCCTTGCCTCGACGCATAAAACCTTTGATCAGGACCGGAGCTGCAATGGCAGCGCCAATTCCGAGACAAATTAGTAAAACCAATGTCGGAAGATTGAATAACACTTTGGACCTCTCTCCTGTAATCTCGTGTCTTTGGTTCGGTGGCTTGTTTTAGCCGTTGCTATCAGAATCGTTTTTAATATTGAACAAGGAATCAGCTAACTGTTGATTCGGTTTGAATCCGTCCCAATTGGCGTGTGACCACAACTCTCCGTCATCATCGTAGTCCCACCACTGAACTGGCAAATGTGTTCGAGAGCTGACGGCCACTCGTTTCCATATTTTTGAAGTGTCCTTGGTCTTTCGAAGTTCTAAAACAAAGACTCGATCGTGTTCGGCCTTCATGTCGAAGGCTTCGCGTGTAACCTGAGCCGTTACGCCTTTTTTTAGATAACTCTTGAGAGCTTGTGAAAGCGAGGAGAAGTCCGAGTCAGTCATTGGAAAACCATTTGCTGATTTCAGCATGTTCGAATCCGGGTCTAGTTCGACTACAAACATCTTCATTCCGCCGCCCATATGAGCTTTTACTTTGCCGTTGGCACCGAGAATCGCTACAGAACCTTTTTTGTAACTGCCAGTTTCTTCCAGTCTGATCATTCGCGGTTTCTGCTTGAAGTAGAAAACGCCTTGCTCCACGATTGTTTTTCTGTCTTTGAAGACTTTCATCGTGTAATCGAATGAGTAGTCCTTGTATGAGTCGGCGGCCGCTATCATCTTGTCTATGAAACCAGCGCCATCGACCATGTCGTTATTGAACGGTTTGCCTGTAAGTCCCTGCAGAGAGCTTGAA
Source organism: uncultured Candidatus Obscuribacterales bacterium (assembly GCA_964600935.1). Classification (GTDB taxonomy): domain Bacteria; phylum Cyanobacteriota; class Vampirovibrionia; order Obscuribacterales; family Obscuribacteraceae; genus JADYXR01. Next base: position 21,794 of record CAZRMH010000035.1, on the reverse strand, counting down.
AGTTCCTGGTCCTTTTTAGAAGGTTTTTTTGAGGAGTTCTGATCTGCCGACTTATCGCTGGCAGAAATTACGACGGCTTGCGCCGGCGATGCCAATGTTGGCGCCATGACTGAAAAAAGTGCCAACATTACCAATGACAAGCGCACTACGCGCGCGCCGATCGAATCAAATGCTGCATACATTGGAGTGCTGCTGTTGGGAAGCATCGTTGAGTACCTATACAACAGAGTCAATAAGTTGTTGTTTTACTAAATGGCCATGATGTCTATGACTCACACCTTGTCCATTCTGTTCCGACTTTAAAAACTGATGAATAGCATCAATAAGATTCACTACAGGCTCCGGCATCTTATTAGATGGGGGGCGTGCATCAATGGCTTCGATAGTTCTCATAAGCCATAGTGCATGTTTCGGATGCGGCTTGGCATGCAATCTAAGCCATGCCAGACCGTCTTCGAGATTGATATTTCGTTCCGCTTCAGGAAGATTGGCAAAGAACGTTTCGAAATATTCTTGAGAGTGTCTGGCAAAGCAGGTTGCCGCAAGCTCAGCTGCAACTATGGCCAAAACACCATCGTGGTAGTCAGGGCTGGCGCAGTACTGTTGCATCAAGTCACACAGGGCGAGGGTTTGTTCGTCCGGCTTGTATTGCTCGAGCGCTTTTTGGTCGAGACCGGTGAGGGTGCACTGTTGCAGGTATAGACCCTGGTAGTAGAGTTCATCGTCTTTGAGCTGATCGAAAAACTTCTGACAGGCGGTCATGTTGTCCGGCAGAATGCGGCGCACTCTCGAGACATTCGCTGGTAATCGCGAAATAAATGGCCACAAAACCAGGCATAACTCGCGGCCCATTGCCATCGTGTCGCCGCCATTTTTTAGATTCTTGATATAAGGACTGTTTTCACAGCCCCAATTCAATTCAATTACCAGTTCACCGAGCCATCCAGTGATTCGTGCCATACAATCGAATAACCCTTGAAAAATCTAACCGTTCTTCTTGACTAGTTGTGTCAAGAGCCCAGGAAGCTAATAATTTACTACGTTTGGCGTTCTTAGCCATTTCAAGGTGCTAATAATTTCCAAAAATCGTTAAGTGATTTCGACCTTCGGTTCTAAGAAGCTCCTGCCATCGTGCTCTCAGATGCTAAACTTTTGTCGTATTTTCTTGTAAAGAAAAGAGATTCTCTTAGAACCAATTTAGCTAAGTTCTTGCGATCCCCCGTATAACACAAGAAATCGTTCCTTTCGTGCAGAGCACAATCAGAGACCAACTTGAAAGATCTCGCATCAATACCTCTTCCACAGACTGATACCCCGAGACAGAACCAACCGGAACACGAATGGATTCGCGCATCAGACGGTGCGCAACTGCTGTGCCGGACCTGGCGAGGTAAGGTCGGAGCACCCGTCGTTCTATACCTGCACGGTATCGAAGGGCACAGCCAGTGGTTTGAAAATACCGCGGACCTGCTCAATCAGAAGGGTATTACCGTATATGCACCCGATAGGCGTGGTGCCGGACTCAACTCGCGCGATCGCGGGCATTTGCCGAATTACGAGTTGTTGATCGATGACTTGAACGGCTTGCTGCGCAAGATATGCGCTCAACATATGGGTTGCCCGATTATTCTGTGGGGGAACTGCTGGGGCGCTAAAGCTGCAACTCTTTTCGCGCAGGCGTTGAACACCAAGGCGCCAGCGGCCGATTCAGAAGGAAAAGTCGGCCAATTCCCGATTGCTGCACTCCTTTTGAGCAGTCCTGCTATTTATTCTAAAGTAGATTACGACTTGAAGAAAAAGCTTGAAATCGCAGCCAATCACGTTATGGGTGGTCGCAGAGCGATGCGTAAGTATCCCATTCCACTAACCACCTCAATGTTTACGGATAATCCTGTTTACCTGGATTTCCTGGAGAAAGACCCGCTTCGTCTGACAGAGGCGACGGCGACGTTCTTTGTTGAGAGTCACAAGCTTGGCGAGTTGGCTAAGAAGACTGCTGCTAACATCACCATGCCCGTATTGATAGTCCAACCTGGTAACGACGCAATCATTGATACGGAAAAGCTGGAAGCTTGGTACAGCAAACTTAAATCATCAGATAAGTCTTTGCGATTGTTTCCAGACGCCTATCATTGCCTCGACTTTGACGCCAATTGGTTTAAAGAGTACACTCACCTGATTTCAGAGTGGCTATTGTCTCGCTCGCCATCGGTATCCTAATGAAGATAATTCAAATCAAAGCGTTCGCGATCAAACTGCCATTCCGATTTTCCTTCGGTCACAGCCTGGCATCCAGAAATTCATCTCTCAACGTTATCGTCAAAGTCGATCTAGAAGACGATAACGGTCGACGGGTAGTCGGTTATGGCGAAAGTGTTCCGCGTGACTATGTCACTGGTGAAACCACTGAAGGCGCGCTCAAAACGATAAAAGAAGATTACATTCCGAAGCTCACCGGTATCACGATTTCTTCTCCGCTCGATGCTCTGACGCAATTGAAACAAGCCTTTGTTAGTTTCGGGCTGACCGAGAAACCGAAAGGTGCGTCGTGGTGCGCAGTCGAACTTGCGGTATTAGATGCGGTGGCACGTGCGAATAAACTTTCGGTCGCTTCGCTGCTTTCGATGAATGACATTGTTCGCCTCACGCAAAGCGGTTCGTTCCAAAAATTTACCGGTGAGGCCAGTATCACTCCGACGATTTCGTCCTACGTTACTTACGGTGGCGTAGTGCCGTTCTCCGGCAAATATTCATTGATGGCTATGCTCTGGTTTTTCAAGTTTTACGGTTTCACGACTGTCAAAATCAAGGTCGGTCGCGATTGGGAAGTCGACCTGGAACGATTGAAGATGGCTCGCCGGATCATGGGCGAGGAGTGCATTCTACGCATCGATGCGAATTGTGCATGGACTGTTGAGGAAACACTCTATTTTGCAGAACAGATGCGTGTTTATAACATCGCATCGATCGAGCAACCGGTGCGCCCGGAAGATCTGGCCGGCATGCAACGTTTAACTCGTGAGTTACCTGAAACAATCGTCGCCGACGAATCGCTTCTCACTCTCAAGGATGCGAAGACGTTAATAGATGTACGAGGAGCCAGTGCTTTTAATATTCGACTATCAAAAGTCGGCGGTCTGATCGCTGCTTGTGAGATGGTCGACATGGCTCGGGCCGCCGGAATCGGTTGTCTGCTCGGCGCACAGGTTGGTGAATCGGCCATCCTCAGTTCTGCCGGACGAGCATTTGCTTGTGTGAAAGGACCGATGGACAACTGTGAAGGATCATTCAATCGGTTCTTATTAAAATCAGATTTGTCGGTGGAAGATACCACGATGAAACAAGGCGGCAAAGCCTTCTTGACCGAAGGACCCGGTCTCGGAATCACGATCGATGAGAACAAATTGCGGCGCGTATTCGTAAAAATACCCGAGAGCGCAGTAAGTTATGTTCACGCTACCGGTGCCTAAAAATTTGGAAGGTAACTAATGTCTCTGTCTCTCAGTAATTTTGATATAACGCTCGGTCAGTTCTACCGGCGCGGTACGCACATTCGTAAGTTCTACGAGGCGTTGAAAAATCCAGGCGAGACGCAACGCAAAAAATTGATGGAAATCATCCGCAGGCATGAAAACACTGCTTTCGGAAAGGCGCATAACTTCAGTCAAATCAAGAGTTATGACGACTATAAGAAACAAGTGCCGCCTACGACATATGAATATTTCCTGCCTTATGTAGAAAAACTTCTACAGGGTGAAAAAAATCAACTCACTGCCGATGATCCGTTCATGTTCGCCACTACTAGTGGTACTACTGCCACGCCTAAATACGTACCGATTACAGAGACGCATTTAAAGGACTACACTCATGCGTTTCAAGTTCATAACTATCATCTGATTGAGAGTTTTCCGCGCGCGGCCGAGGGTAAGTTCTTAATCATTACCAGTAACGATCAAGAGGGCACCACTCCTGGTGGTTTGTCTTACGGAGCTGTTTCCGGACTGCTCAATCGCAGACAGTCACCGATCATCAGAAGGCACTTCGCGGTGCCGTATGAACTCTGCACAATTAAGGATGTGGACATCAAATACTATTTGATGTTGAGAGTTTCAATCGGCCAAAACGTCACTGCTGTTTTAGGGTGCAATCCTTCCAGCCTGCTCCTGCTTGCCGATCAGCTCAAAGAGCATTCTGCCAGCCTGATCAAAGATTTGCGTGAAGGTACGCTGAATAAGAACTATGAGCCACCTGCTCATTTGCGTGCTGCTTTTGAACCGTACTTTAAACCGGATCCAAAACGCGCCGACGAATTGCAGCGTTTGTTGGATGAGAACGGCACACTCAGTCCGAAGATGGTCTGGAAAAATCTTGGTGTAATGTCGTGCTGGAAGGGCGGTCCGATGTCCTTCTATCTGGATCGTTTGCCTGAATTCTACGGCGATATTCCAATCCGTGATTTCGGATACATGGCTTCGGAAGGTCGCGGCACTATTCCGATTTCCGATGATGGTGCCGGCGGCGTGCTGGCCTTGACGTCGCACTTCTTCGAGTTTGTTTCCGAAGCTGACATGGACGAAGGAAACATGAACTTCAAAACGATTGAAGATTTGAAATTGCACGAACGCTACTACATTTTCTTCACGACCAATGCCGGTTTATACAGATACAACATCAATGATTTGATGGAAGTTTCCGACTTCAGAGAAAAAACTCCAGTGATGAAGTTTGTCCGTAAAGGTCTGGGCGTAAGCTCAATCACCGGTGAAAAGATCACTGAAGAACAAGTTCTGGTAGCCCTCACTCAAGCCGTCAAGCAGTTGAATATGGGTGAGATCAGTCACTTCACTGCCGAAGTTGAACTTGGTCACCCACCATATTATGTCTGCTACGCTGAATTGAACACCGACATGCCGGAGTCTCTGAAAGTTGCGTTCATCAGAGTTTTCGATCAATCGTTGCGTATGCAAAATCCCGAGTACGAGGACAAACGCTCGACAAAACGTCTGGCTGAGCCCTGTCTCAGGATTTTGCCGGCAGGTACGTATACGCGTTTGCGTCAGCAGCGAGTGGCTGAAGGTGCACCGGAAGCCCAAGTTAAGATTCCACTATTAAGCTCGCCCCGGTCGTTTTCCGGTCGGCTTGCTCTTCTGGAGGTTTAATGTCAATTTCGGATAAGCCTAAGGTAGCTGTTACCGGAGCGACTGGCCTGGTCGGCGGTCATCTCGTCGGTTATCTCGCAGAGCGTGGTTATCCGGTGATTGCGATTGGTCGAGATTCAAAACGTCTATCTCATTTCACTCAACCTGAGGTTGAAATAAGAATCGCCGATATGGTTAATGGAGCCGCGGTATCAAATGCGATATCAGGTGCGGAAGTGGTTGTTCATGCCGCAGCGTCGGTCGATCCGTATGGTTCACGCGAGTCAATTTTCGAAACAAATGTTGGTGGTACGAAGGCTATTCTCGAAGCCGCTAAAAAATCAGGCGTTAAACACTTCATCTATATAAGCAGTTTGTCGGTTATTACCGGTCAAGGTGATCTATACAACGTCGATGAGAGTGAACCTTTGAAACCATGCGGCGAAGCTTATGCCGATTCAAAGGTGGAAGCGGAGCGATTGGTAATGGCCGAAGCAGACAAATCACCGATGAAGGTCAGTTCTCTCCGACCCGGGTTTATCTACGGACCTGGAGAACGAGCCTGGATGCCGCGTTTAATCAACTCGATTTCGACCGGCAAGGCCATGTTGATTGATGGCGGGAAGAAAGAAACGAATGTAATTTACATTGAGAATCTCAGCAAAGCGATTCAAGCTGCGATCTTGAACGAGAAGGCTTATGGTCAGGTATATAATTTGACCGATGGACAGAAGATATCGAAAAAAGATTTGTTCGATGCAATTGCCGATGGTTTAAAATTGCCACGAGTCAAGAAGGTGGTACCAGGGGTGGCGGCAAAATTGGTTTGCGAAATTGTCTCGACTGTTGCTCCGATGATGGGTGTCGACACTCAGCGCAAATTGGCTAGATTCTCAAAAGCCGCATTCCGACTGGCTGGAGTAAATCAAGGTTTTAGTATTGCAAAAGCAGAACGCGATTTGAATTATGTCGATCGAGTTCCATTTTCAACTGGCATCAATAAAACACTAACAACATTTCAAAACGCCGAGCGCAACTAAAGGGAGAAAGGTCATGAGTAATAACGGCTCACACAACAATGGCTCGCATACCACCGTTCGCGATGGTAGGTCCGAAGGCAGAGTTCAAACAGCTACAGCTAATCGACAAGCGAGCGCTGGAAATCCTGCCACTGCATGTAGTGAAACCGAGAGCAAAACGTGTCCGCTTTCCGGCGTTAATTGGTTTGTCAAAGACTACATCGGCAGGCACTCACATCCAGTCAATGCAGCGCTTCACATCGTGGGCGTGCCCACTGCCTTTGCTGGTTTCTTCTATTTGTTCAGCGGCAAAGACGTCGGCCGAGGAGCAATCATGATCTTCTTGGGTTATCTGTTTCAATTTCTCGGTCACCAGGCTCAAGGAAATGAAGTCGGCGAAGTGACCTTGATGAAAAACGTTTACAAGAGAATAAAACGCAACCGAATTTAATTCGGATACGAAGGGACAGGAAAGTTTGATACTGGTAGACGGCGCGACGGGTTATCTTGGCAGCCATTTAACTGACAGGCTCCTCAGTGAGGGGCGCAGTGTCCGTTGTCTGGTGCGCAAGGGGGCACGGTCGGAAGACGTTGATTTGTTGAGACGGCTGGGGGCGGAAGTCGTTGAAGGCGCGCTCACAGACACTGATGCCGTCAAGTTCTTCAACGGTGTCGAGTATGCCGTGCATCTGATCGGCAGC
>CAZRMH010000035.1:0-14926 GCA_964600935.1 uncultured Candidatus Obscuribacterales bacterium | reverse complement strand
TTTGCACCAGACCCTGACGCGGCGCTTTGTCGAGTGTGCACGACAGGCGGGATGCAAAAAAATTGTTCTGGTCACCGCTCTGGGCACCGATAAGAACGCTCCGTCGCAGTACCATCGCACCAAGTGGATGGCCGAGGAGGAATTCAGGGTTTCCGGTCTGCCGTTTACGATTTTAAGACCATCATTATTGATTGGCAGAACGATTGGCTCGCGCAATAGTAAGCTGGTCAGCCGACTGACTAGTTTGATTCAAAACAAGTCGATGATTCCACTTGTAAATGGTGGGCTAAATAAGATTCAGCCGATTTTTATCAAAGATTGCTGCGAGGCGATTTCGAAATGTATCTCGCCTGATTTTCAAGGAGAAACCATTGAGCTTGGCGGATCCACTGTCTTGTCGATGAAAAGATTTGTAGAAGAACTTCAACAGATCGTTGGCAAGAAGAAACCTATAGTAAATCTGCATCCTCAAGCCGGTAAACTTTTAGCGGCAGTTATGGAGATGGTACAAGAGGTCCCTACACTGAGCAGTGATCAAGTGGTTCTCTCAATGCATGACAATATCTGCCATGCCAACGGGCTGGTGACAGTAATCGATCGCGAAGGTTCGACACTGGATGTGGCTCTGGAAACCTATCGCCATAACCCGATAGGCACGTTTATCCCCGCTTCCCCTCAAGCAAGTTGAAGGCCCGATGACGGAAGAGAAGTCAGCCAGCAGTAGTCCGAAGAAAATCCTCGTCACAGGGGCTAGTGGTTTCATAGGCTCCAACCTGGTTTCTCGCCTGGTCAATGACGGGCACACGGTGACGACGTTCGGACGCTCGGGAACGCCATCGAGAAAATTGCGTGACTTGCCGATCGAACACATCAGCGGTGACGTCACAAACATCGAGTCAATCTATCAGGCGATGCCCGGTAAAGACGTGGTGTTTCATCTTGCTGGTTTGGTCTCGTATAAGAAAAAAGACGTGCACCGTCAGTACGGCGTTAATGTCGTCGGTACCAGAAACGTGATGGAAGCCGCTCTGCGAGCCGATGTCAAACGCGTGATTCATACCAGTTCTGTTGCGGCGATGGGTATTCCGAAAGAAGGTGAAATCGGAACGGAGTCGTTGGAATATAATCTCGGTGGTTTGGGTCTCAACTATTGCGATTCCAAATACGCTGCAGAACAAGAGGTGAAGACGATCTTCAATCGTGGTCTGTCGGTAATCATTCTTTCGCCTGGTATCACATTTGGAGAAGGTGATAAACATCCTCACCATCATGCTATTTTTACCGCTATGGCGAAAGGCGCATTACTAGGCGTTCCCAAAGGTGGAGTTGCATTTTCAGATATCAACGATGTCGTCGATGCGCACGTTGCCGCCATGGACAAAGGCAGACCGGGAGAACGTTATTGTCTTGTCAGTGCTAATTTGTCTTATCGCGAAGCTGCTCAAATTTTTGCTCGTGTGCAAGGCGTGCGTGCTCCGATGTTTGAAATTCCTGCATCAGTTTTAGTGGGGTTGGGTTCCTTAGCCGAAGCTGTCATGCCGATGTTCGGGATGCAATCACCAGTCAGTCGCCAGGCGGCATGGCTTGCTCAACACAAAATTTTCTTCAGCGCCAACAAGGCGATTGAAGAACTTGATTTTAAGCCGACTCCGTTCGAAGATACGATTCGTCGAGTGGCACCATTTTATCTCTATCAAAAGTCCAAAAAGTAGTCAGACTTCACGAACACTTCACAATAAGCGGCTAATAAAAGCATAGTGATTGTTTTCGAACACATGACGGCTAGGTCGTTTGACGGTTTAGGGGTGCACCTGGCGGGTACAATTAAAATGGCCGGCCGGCGACAGACATTGTAGTTTCCTTGTTTGCGCGCGAGAAGAGGAAAGAATTTTGGTTAGCAGCAGTATTGCGGGTACAGGCGTACCTGAGATTCCGAAGAGCACAACTGCCACACACGCTGGCAAGCCTTACCCGTGGATCATCAATCCGGTTTTTGACTTCATGTTCATAACCGGCGGTGGTGTCCTCGTGTTCATGTTGTTCAACGCTTACTTCGTCGGCTGGACTGTTCCAACCGACATGAATGCAAGCACCGCGTCATGGTTTTTAATAGTCATCGCTTTTCTCACCCAACACATATTCGCCGACTCCCACAACACGGCTACATATATGAGAATCTGGGGAAGCAAGGAAGATCGAAAACGCTTCAAGTTTTATCGCACATGGTTGGTTTATTCCTGCATACCGATCTTCGTACTCGGGCTTACCAAGCCGGAGTTCACCAGCTCGCTCGTCTACCTGTACCTGATTACAGTGTTCTGGCACTATGCGCAGCAAGCTTTCGGTATCGCGTTAATCTACTGCTACAAACGCGGTTACATCATGACCAATGTCGAGAAAGAAATTTTTCGGTACTTCATTCTTTCTATGTCCGGATATGTGATCGTTCGCTTTCTGACTTTCCAGGAATTCAGTCCACGCAACTTTTATGGTGTGCCGATACCTTTCTGGGGACCGCTGCCGCTGGTGTTCTTCAACGCTGCTCGGTGGATCTTGATCGGCATGGCGATCGCGTTTGTCGGCGTATTATTGAAGAAAGCGATTATCGATCGCAAGTTAATGCCAATTCCTTCGATCTTTTTGATCGTCACCGTAGCCTGTCTCGGCCTGTCCAGCGGCACGCAGAATTCCATGCTCTGGTTCTATGTTCCAGGGTTCTATCATGGCAGCCAATACCTGGCAATCTGTCTTGCTTATTATTTGAAAGAACGTGGGATGCCGGAGGGTATGGACACCTGGAATATGGCGAGAGAGACGATTCGTTGGCCAGCTGTGAAATATGTCGGCACCGTAATTTTGACTGGTTGTTTCTTCTATGTAGGAATCCCGCACTTCTTTATGCAGATGGGTCTTGATTTCGGCATGGTCGGCGGATTGGTGCTCGGCACCGTCAACTATCACCATTTCATCACCGATGCGGCAATCTGGCGCTTGCGTGACAATCATTGCAGAACGCTTCTGCTCTCATGATCGATGACCGAACAATTCACGTTTACTTCACGGAACCGGAACTAAACTTGGATAACGCTCTCGTTATATCGGACTGTCATTGGGTATACTAAAAGAGACTCTTAGTGTGGCCGCACGTGGGTTAGAGAGGATAAACATCCTTGGTTAGCAGCAGTATAAATCTGGCTGGCGTGCCAGCAATTGCCGAAGCGAAACCGGCAGAGACTCCAGTAGTCGTCGAGAAGACGAAACCGCATCCATGGATCGTTAATCCATGGTTCGACTTTTTGTTCGTGTATGGTGGCATGTTGTGGGCCGTATTTGCCATACACTATGCTCTGTATGGCTGGAACAATATGGATCCAGCATTGGCGCCGAACAAAGAGACGTTCGCCATCGCCACTATTGTTATGGTGCTCGGCATCTTCGGTCAGCATCTGTTCGCCGACACGCACACGATCGCCACGTATATGCGAATCTACGCGACGCCGGAAAGTCGAAAGACATTCCGATTGTACGCCTACTACCTACCGTGGCTCAGTCTCACGCTCTTCGTGATGGCCTGCTTCTTCAAAGAGGCCGCCGGCACCGTCGTCTACATACACATGATGTGGGTTTTCCAACATTATGTCGGTCAGTGCTTCGGGGTCGCCTTAATCTATTGCTACAAGCGTTCTTATTTTATGAGCAATTTCGAGCGCGAAGTTTTCCGCTGGTTTATGCATTCGACTTCGTACGCAATCATCACGCGAATTCTCTGTCACCGCGAATTTAGTCCTTATGTCTATTGGGGTGTTGATGTTCCATTCTGGGGATTGCCGCTCTGGCTCAACGACCTGGGCAATTTCTTGTTCTCGGTGATGAGTGTACTGTTTGTCAGCGTACTCCTGAGAAAATGGCTTCGTGAAGGCAAGATGATGCCTTTTCCTGCGCTCTGTCAGGTCGGTACCGTGCTGGCTATCGGCTGGTCCGTGGGCATGGCGTCATCGATGATATGGGCGTACGGTCCAAACTTCTTCCATGGCAGCCAGTATCTCGCCGTCTCGCTTGGTTTCTACATCAAAGAGAAGGGACTGCCTGAAGGTATGCTCTCCAAAGATGTTTTCAAAAACTGGTTTTCGCCAAGGTCGCTCCGATACTGGGCATACGTCATCGTTGCCGGGATGTTTATCTACATCTTCGTTCCTCACTTCATGATGTACTTTGGATTGACTTTCGGCTTAGTCGCGACCGTTATTCAGGCGTGCGTCAACTTCCACCACTTTGTCGCGGATGCTGCGATCTGGCGGCTTCGTGACCCTCGCTGCCGCGATGTTTTAATCGCGTAGGTTGGGTTGATGGCTTCCGGTGTACTTTTTGCCGTTTCGACTGAGCCGTGTAGTTCGGTTCTGTCATCGTCCGTTTTGCCTCATCAAGTCGCTTGAATTCTGCCGATTTGGGTCTTGTCATCGCAAGTCCATTTTTCTCTTGGTACACTGGATGTGCGATGCTCGTTGAGACGTTGCAGGGATCGGCAGCCGGGATTTCGGGGTGGTAAAGCAATATGGCATCGGAACAATCAAATACGAATATGACCCCATTTTTCGTGATTCTCGGGGTGCTTGTAGTAGGTATGGTCGGATACATGATTTGGAAGCTGGGATTTGATTCGTACACAATCAAACCAGAGGCTATGTTCGCTGATGCATTCTCTGATTCGCCTGTTCAGATTGTTGACCTCAAGGCTGGTGGCATGAAGTCAGGAAACTATGATATTTGGCTTTATTTCCGATTGCCAGGTCGAATGGCTGAGCTGAAGAAGAAAGCTGAATTCAGAAGAGAAGATGCCGATCTCGAATTGGCACGCCGTTGGTTCTTCGCCCACATGAAGCCGGCGCCAAAGAGTTTGGAAGACATAGAAAACTGGAAAATCTGGAAGCGCGTCGATAGCGCGACGTCGAGTATTTCGCAAGAATGGCTTATGTACAATTGGAAAACCGACGATCATTTGTATCGTAAGTGGGGATATTAATTACTGGTGGCGTGAGTGGTCGAAAAGGACGATTTGTCTGTGCCGGAAAACCAACCAGCCACCACAGATGGCGATATCGATCCTTCGACTGAAACTTCATCAGTTAGCGCTGAAAATTCTCGACTAGCTGCTACCACAGATGGTGACGCTACGGGTTTGGCAGAAGCCGGACACGATGATGGCTTGAAATCGGTTGCCGGTTCAGGGAGCCCTTCACTGAAACCAGGGGCGGCGGCATCTGAACCATTAAGATCCGGTATAGACCGTTCTGTTCTTAAATCAGATAAACCGCTGTTCTACGCCTGTATCGCGGTGGTTGCGATCATGACGGCGCGTCTTGTCTATTCTGTGATTTTGCATCCGTTGAGAATCGGTTGGGATCCTGCTTTGCATTTACAAGCGGCTCAATTGATTACGCAAGGTAAGGTTCCGTACGTCGATATGTTCGACGTAAACCCTCCACTGATTTGGTATCTGGACACGATCCCTGCTTATCTGTCTGAGCTTTTGAACTTTCCGGTTACACAGTCATTCAATTTCTTTCTTGTTGCCATAATTTTGTATTCGGTCTGCACTTGTCTTGCGCTTTTTTTTAGCAAAGCAAAATCAGCAGAAGCGCCTTTCTTCATGCCGTTCTTAATCGGTTTGACCTTATTCAATTTTTTCTTGCGTTACGATTTTGGACAGCGCGAAGAAATTTTCGTCTTGCTCTACATGCCGTTCTTTATCCTGCGCTGGCTTCGCTGGCAGGGAAGAGGCGTTCAGTCTAAATTCTATTCTTGCCTGATTGGGATTATGGGTTCACTCGGTATTTGTTTAAAACCTTTCTTCTTGATTCCGGCTGCTCTGGTCGAGCTCTACTTTTTGCTTGATAAACGAAAATTTTCTCCATTGCTAACATATGAGACGATCAGCTGTGCTGCCGTAGGAGTAATTTACGCTGCTCATTTTTTATTCGTTCCGGAATTGATGCGGAAAACCTATTTCGAGTTTGTCATACCGGCTTTCGCGTTGGGATATCGATTCTGGGACACATCGCTTGCCGCCTCGTTTTCCGAACCTGCTAAGCGCGATGTGTTTTTCCTTATGGCGGCGTCCGGAATTTTAGCTGTGGCGATGCGAAAACGCTCCACCCTGATGTTGCCGCTACTCGTCTTCGTGCTTGCCAGTCTGATTCCATATCTTTTGCAATTTAAGGGCTGGCATTATCATGATCAGCCGGTCTATGCCGCTTCATTCATTCTGGCTTGCCTGCAAGTGGGATTTTTGTTGTATCTGGCAGCCCAAAAAGTTTTCAGAGTTGTCACCGGATATGGTGAGAATAACGGAGTGCAGGCCAAGTTTCCGAAGCGCGCGGTTCTCTCGTGCGTGGTCGTTCTCGCGCTAGGCATCGCAATTAAAGACGGAATGGACGACTACCAAATCGTTGTCAGCGATCCACGCCAATTTGACATGAAAATAATTGGTTACAGTGGCACGTCGCCTCAGTCAGACATTCACAGTCCATACACTGACCTTGTACTTGACGGTTATAAACTAGGTGACAAAGCAATTGTGATGTCCAATGCCGTTTCACCAGGTTATCCATGGTTGACTCAATTGCGCTTTGTGCCTGGTTCTCGCCATTTGCACATGGTCATACTTTCAGTTCTCTCCTACGTCAAAGATATTCTTCCCAAGACTGATTCGAATGTAAAACTTTACTCGAACATGGATCGGATTGTTGATGAGTACGCGCAAGACATCGAGAAGAACAAACCGCGTTTTGTCTTCATGCAGAAAGGTCCCGATTACTTTGTTGAGCCTCACGACTTCGTCAACAAATATCTGATCAAGGATTATGACGAACTCGAGAACATTGAAAATTTTAGAACCTTCAGACGGAAACCAGGGAGATAAAACCGCAGCTCATGCTACTCATGGAGAGAGTATCGCGAACCCGAATGCAAGCCTCCAGTCTTGCAAAGACAAACACGCTCATCGTGGTGTCGACAATACTTTCCGCGATGGTGTTTCAGTTTCTCTGGTTTGCACTGGCTATACCGGCTGAAGCGGCTTTGTCATATCAATGCGGTTTGTTGATCGCCGACGGAAAAGTCCCGTTCATCGATTTCTTCGAAGTTGCTTCGCCAGCGTTGATGTATATCAATGCGATACCGGCAGTGGTGTGTAAAATTTTTCCTGCAGTTCATCAAATTATTGTTTTTCACGCTTGTCTAATCGTGTTAATGGCGGCGTCTTTCTATCTGTCTGCTGCGATACTGTTCCGTCAACGGATTCGAGAACAATCACATGCGCCTCTGTTTATCATAGGTTTCGCTCTTTTAAATCTGCTTGCCATTAACGAAGCTGGTCAAAGAGAAAATTTATTCCTGCTGTTTTACATTCCATTTTTCCTATGCCGTTGGCTCTCGTGGTCGAATCAACACTGTGAAAAGCGACTCTCGTTGATTGCTGGTATTTCCGGCGGCATTGCCGCTTGTTTAGACCCTCTGTGTCTTTTGGCTGTACTGACCATGGAGCTTTTCTCCTTAGTAACGAAGATGAAGTTTGCTGCTTTGCGTTCTGCAGAAATGATTTCAGCTGCAGCTGTCATCGCTATTTTCTTTTGTCATTTTGCATTTTTTCCGGTTGCGTATGCCGATACCTATTTCAATTGGGCACTGCCGTTGGTGCTCTGCGATTATGGTATGTTTGATGAACGCTTGTACTGGGTCGACAAGACACCTGACCTCAGAAAGCTAATTTACGCCGTAGTTTTTGCGATTGTTATTTGTCTTGGGTTGCGGCGGTGGTGCGCGCTTATTGCTCCATGCATCGGCCTCAGCCTGGTCGGTCTTGGTCTGTTCATAATCGAAGGGCGGACGATGACTTACCAAACTTTACCTATGTGTTTTGGTGTCGGACTGTCTGTCTTTCTCGTTTTATCCGTGGTCTTAAACGGCCTGGCAAAATGGCGAAGGCTGAATCTATCGATCCTGAAACCGGCTGCGGTAACCGTAGTTTGTGTTGTTGGTTTTTCCGGATTCGTCGCTTACAAATTGAACGCTGTCAGGGACATGAAGACGATCGATATGGTTACGATCGGTTATTTCGGAACCACGTATGTTACAGACCCATCCGAGTTTGCAACCAGGTTGCTGGAGCAGACTTCGGTCAATGATCCGGTGATGATTTTAAACGATAGGGTTCGACCAGCTTATCCGCTAATAGTGCAGTACAAGCGGAAACCGGCAGGTTATCTATTGACTGGTTTTCCGGTGCGGATGAGCCGAATGTTAATCGACTCGAATGTTGGTGTCGCGGACAAATACGCAGGCAAACAATTCCAGATGTACGAGCGATTACTCAAAGATATTAAAGCGAAACCAAAAATGATCATGCTTGAGAAAGACAGCCTCGGCAATGTGCTCAAAGATCAAAAAGTTCTAGCTGCTATCGAGGCGTTGTACGATGAATCGTCTTATGCATTATTTCCGGACACTGAAGCGGAGCCGACCTTCGACTATTACGGCTTCCGTACGGCTTTAGTGGTTTACAAATTGAAAGGCGCGCCTGCCACACCACCTGCCGAGACGCCACCGCCTGCAGTGCCGTCCGGAGAGACAAATGTTCCCATTCCAGCGAAATGATTTAAGGAGCCTTAACTGGTCGATTCATCTTGGCGTCAATAGCTTCTGCTTTCGCTTTGAGGGTATTGCTATAGTCGACGTTGCCCTGATCTCGTTCCGCCAAATAGAGATTCCAGAGGGATATGGCTTCAGATGGTGAGTCTGGGCCTAGCTTGGCTTGATACCTTTTGATCGCGTCTTGCAGGTAAGCTGAAGATTGTTTGAGAATCTCGTTTCGCTTCTTCTCATCTTGCTCGCTTGTGCCCTTGAGGTAATAGAGGAGACC
This sequence comes from uncultured Candidatus Obscuribacterales bacterium, assembly GCA_964600935.1. GTDB lineage: Bacteria > Cyanobacteriota > Vampirovibrionia > Obscuribacterales > Obscuribacteraceae > JADYXR01. The sequence continues at coordinate 6,009 of CAZRMH010000035.1, read as the reverse complement.
CAGATTGTTCAAATCACGGGCGATTTTGCTATTGTTTGGATCGGATGACTCGAAGAATTTTTTGTCGTAATTGAGGGCTTCCTGATATTGCATCTCCGCGTACTGCCAGTTGTTGACGTCACGATATACGCCGGCAAGATGCAAAAGTGAGTTTATATACTTTTCGTCGTACGGCGCGCCGTCAGCCGGTTTTCTCTTTCTGACGATCTCGTCCAAGAACACTACGGCTTTGTCGTATTCTCGTTTCTCCCAATGAAAAAGCGCCAGGGCTTCTTCTGATTCCAGAAGTTTCTCCGGCGAGGTTTTCGGATTATTTTTCTTGTCTTCGTAATCGTTTTTCGCGATCGCGAGTTCGCGATCCAGATTCGCGTAGTAGTCAGTCAGGTCTTGCTGCTGAATTACTTCGTGTCGGTATGGCATGGTGACCATGATCACCCAGACATAGAGCACCGCTACAAGAATCGCTATAGCCACTTTCACGATGCGTCCCCCTATTTCGCCACGACTTGGCAGGTTTTATGATCGCAGGTTCCGCCGAGTAGCGCGTAGCGATTGTCGGCTATCAATTTGTAAATCGCTTCACCAAGCTGTGCGATACCAGGAATGTACAAAAATGGTGCGAGCAGAACAAGCCAGGGCAGCCGCCCGGCCATGTAACGAAACGCATAGAACCCGCCCAGCCATTGATTGTCGGGAGTACGAAGCAATATTTCTTTATTCGCCCTGACGGTATCGACTTTTTTCGTCCAGCTCTCTTCGCCCAATGCGTTCACATCATGCAATTTGACGAGTGAAAAAATATCAAGTCGATGAATGATACCGACAGTTCGAACGCAGAAGATGCAGCTACCATCGAAGACCAGGTCGACTGGTTTGACGATGTTCTTATGTATAAATGCATTGAAATAATCCATTGTCATGGTCAAATGTTCAGGATAGACAAACAAAAGATACGTTGAAATAAACAGCCATTCAAACATCGGCAAATTCATTGTGTACTCGATGCCAAGGTGCAGTGCGAGCCCGACCAGCATGACGTAATAGCGCGCTGGACGCCACCATATAAGAGTGCATAGTGCCAATTCAACAAGCAGTGTTCCCCAGGTCAAGATCTTGATCATGTTCAGATCGTCGAGAAAGAACGGGAGTGGGAAACGGATAATGTCGTCATATCGGCTGGCGTAGTATACAGCTGTGCCATCGTTCCATTCACCGCCTGCGACTTTGCACCACCATGTGTGGAAGTATGCGATCGCGAGCTGCAACTGAATCATGCGTTGCGCCCATGGTGCAGACAGAGGTGGGCGAAAGCCCTCGACACGCCAGTCTTGCCTGGTTGCTTTGATGAGGTTGTCGAGCGAAAAGGCATCACCTGCGTTCGACATCGCGAGAAACAAGAGCGAGATGCGAAGAAAATTATCGCCCGAGTTTTGGTTGATCAAAAAGTGGTGCTGCAATGACATCAAACAGAGGAAAGTAGCGATAGAACTGAATCGCGTGAATAATCCAAATGTCATCATCGTCGCTGCCGTGACGGCGAACCAGAAAAAATACCAGCGCCAGATTTCACCTGGTGGCAGGAGAAGCATCAAATCAAAATATGGATCGTATCTCCAATACTTGCCGATCATCGTCTCGATCGTAATCAGTGGATGATCGCCGAAGTACAGCTGCCAGTCGGCGAGCAGGTGGATGCATAGACATTGCAAAGTAATCAGACCAACTGCGATGCGAAACAGACCAATCGGCGTTGGTGAAGTCGGTTCAAACCAGAAGGTTTGCCATCCTTTTCGGAAACGCGGCCATAGGGTTTCTTCGTTCATTAAATCGTCCCACCTTGCGAGTTCGTTTCACTCTGGTCCTCATAAATGCGAGGATTGGTGCGTCCTTGGTCTATTGGACCACTGATCAAATCGTTTTTACGAACACCATAGACAAATGTCATTGTTTTATTCGTATGCCATGGCAACTTGTCTCTGTAGTTCCAATTTTTTGGATCAGGCTTTGGATTCTCATTGTGGTTTTTCTCGAGAAACAGCATGATAGGCGGATTGGCGCTATTGCTGTTTGATAAGGCGAGATACTGTGATACCGATGGTAGAAATGGCTCGTAACCGGGCCAGGGGATGCAATCACCAAATATTTTTCTGAGTTTTTCGTGTTTAAAACGCTCGTAATAGCTAAGTTTAGCCATTCTCGGAAACTCATAAATTTTGCTGGTACCGTCCTTGAATGTGATGATCGCGGTCTCGTGATAAATCGTGTGATTGACGTTAGGGGAGAAAACACTCCAGCACTGAACCGATCCACAAGCGATCATACACCGCATGGAGACCCTTTCCAGTTGTCCTTTTAGAACAGAGGAAGCTGGAGGTACAAATGATTTGCTGGGCAGATCGCGAAACAGCCAATAAAGCACGGGAATCAAATAGAACAAGATTCCGACGGTGAGCACCAACTTCCAAATTCCGGAGAATCTCGGTTTTGAAACACCGTAATTGAGAGCGTCTTCAACAGACAGCGAAATTCCCTTGCTCGGAGTTTCGACGCTCATTTTATGTCGACTATCCTTTGATTGCTCTGGCGAAGTGGTTGTGCCACGCTCAATCCAGATGCTTTTCTCAGCAGATCGAGTTCTCTTACAGAATAAACGAATGTCACCGACTTATCGGAATGAAACGGAAGTTTATCTCTCCAATTCCACTTCGCCGGATCCGGTGGAGGATTCTCTGAATAATTGAAAATCATAGTGACGATCGCCGGAGGATTGTTAGTATTTGTATTGCTGAACGCTAGATATTGAGTCACGCTCGGCAAGAAGACTTTGTAGTCCGGCCATGGGATACAATCGCCGAAAAGTTTTCGCAATTTTTCGTGTTTGAATTTTTCCCAATGGTTCAATTTCTCCATTCGCGGAAATTCGTAAAGCTTCATCGAGCCGTCTTTGAACGTCACGAGCGCCGTCTCGTGATAGATGATGTGTCTGACGTCTGGACTGAACAGACTCCAGTGCTGCACTCCGGCATCGGCAATGTTGATCCAATGCGAATATGGTGCCAACTCCTTCTGATAAGGGATTTCTTGAAATAGCCAAATCACAACGGAGCCGAAGTAAATTGCGATGAACGTCGAGATCGTTACCTTCCAAAAACCGATGATTGGCGGCTTATGTTGGGCGAAGTTGAGAGCTTCGTCCACTGCCAATCGATTATGTTCAGAGGTATTATCCAAGGTTCTGAGTTAATGCTAAGCTAGTCTGGTAGTGTGCTTTTGATGATTCTATTCACAGTTTAGCATCAAGAAAAACGCAATAGAGGCTTAATTTCAGGTGTCTGAAGAACACATTACATATACTTCCCAGAAAGCGGAAATGTCCAATACTCGTGGGTTTCAACGTAAAGTTATCAGCCTCATTATTCTGTTGTATTTGGGAATAGTGACGATTCAGTGTTTGCCGAGCGGTCCGGCTCGAGATCGTCTAAAAGCTTATGTAGACCCGATTATAATACTTTTCGGCTTGAAACAAAGATGGAATTTATTCAGTCCGGACATTCGGTTATTGAATCAGTATGCGACCACTGAAATCACGTTTAGAGATGGTGCCGTCAAGCTCTACGAGTGGCCCGAGAATCGCAAATTCTCTTTTTCCGAGGGTATTCGACGTAATCAACTTCGCAAATTTGTGATTGATGGTTTAAACGAACCGAACTACAAATTTTTTTGGCCGGCAACTTCTCGATTCATCGCGTTGTGCAATTCCAATCCGGATAATCCACCCGTCCTAGTGCAGCCTGTTTTCAATGGCTTCGACATTCCAAGATTCGCTAAGTTTGCTAAACAGGACGAATTGAATTTGCGTGCTTTCAATCACCGCACTCCAAACGCTATTTTCAGAGTGAGAGAAAAAGACTTGCAGCAAGGGCTTCGATGAATGAATGCTGTCGTTGATGTAGTCAAACGCGTAAATGCCTGCTGGGAGCGGTTCTGGTTTGAGCCTCAATCGCCACTGCCGCTATGCCTCTTCCGAGTGATCTTCGGCGCAATAATGATGATCAGTTTTCTCGTTCAATTCCGTCAGGATTTTTTGCTTTTCTTTGGAACCAATGCTGTCATACCGACATCGAGTGTCGATTTTTTTCAATGGCTCCGTCTTCCTGTGTTCGATCTGTTTCTTGTCTTGCCTGCGGATGACGGCGTCAGGCTTGCCTTTTTGTATTTTTCAGCCTTCGTTGCATTTCTTGTGGCGATTGGCTTTGCCACCAGATTTACTACCATTATTCTCTTTTTTTGCTATCTGTCGATTTGCAACCACTTCCCAATTATTTTGATGGCCGGTGATAACTACGCTCGATTGATTTCATTGTTCCTCTGCTTCTCTCCTTGTGGAGAGCGCGTGTCTGTAGACGCTATGCGCCGGAAAACTAGTGTGAATGAAAAATTTTCTCCTTGCGCACAACGATTAATTCAGGTACAGCTTTGCATTATTTATTTTGTAAACGCTGCCTGGAAACTGGCAGGTGAGCAATGGCGAGATGGGTCCGCTGTGTACCATGCCACGCGTTTACTTGATTACACAAGAGTCTCTATTCCAGCCGCTTTAGATGTGCCTGTTGCATCGCTAATTTTTACGTGGTCCACTCTCATACTCGAATTTTCGATCGTACTTCTTTTATGGGCGTCGAATAAAAACCTTCGATATATCACGATTGCTTTGACCTGCATCTTCCATCTTGGTTTGGATTACTGCTTCAGTTTGGGAGTTTTCGAATGGTATTTCATTGCCAGCTTAATCTTGTTCGTCGACCCTCAAGATCTGGAGAAATTTTGGAGTCGTTTCGTTGCAAAACTTTCGGACGCAACTGCTGCGAAGCCTCTGCCCACGCCGCTCGTAATTGAACGAACGGACGGTAAACTATCGGCTCAAAATGCAGATCGTTACGCTTCAACGAAGAGGCGTTTTTCTAAAACTGAACAAATCGCATTCAGCTTATTAATCGTTGCATTTTTCATCGTCGCAAACGCAATTGCTTTATCGCATCTGCCAGAAAACGAAAGTTGGCTCATTCCGATCGTAAGACGCTATGCCGGTTTCTTTGGGTTAGAGCAGAATTGGACTATGTTTTCTGGTTTGAGAAAAGCGAACTTTCATATGTTAGCCGTTATCAGTTTTCGGGATGGTAGTGAAAAGCTCTATGAATATCCGCGCATGAACTTGCTCGATCAATTTGAACATTTTCGTGTTGAGAAGAGAAGAACATTGTTTTATGAATACCTGCCCGGACGCTGGGGACGGAAATATAGACCGGCGATGGCGAGGCACCTTATCTGGTGCAACGATAGTGCTGAAAATCATCCCGATATGATCACTTACATATATAACTTCGCCAACGTTCCGAAGCCTGATCCAAAAAATTGGGTGAGTTTCGATAAACTGCCCGCGCATAGAGATAAGACGCCATACTTCGTCTATCGTGTCAGAATGCCGGATTTGCAGAATTACCAAGAATCCAGATAAATTGAATTCTTTGAACTGAAACTAAGGAAGTTTTGAGAGCAAGAGGTTGATAGGACAACTTTTGGCTTGTTCAGCATCACCATATGTGGTGCCGAATTCTGCGCTCTTCATTTTTTGTCTCTATGAATCAACGCTGGAGAGTTTGAAAAGTTAGACAGTCTAAGAAAAAAACGGCTCCCCGGAGCAAATCGGGGAGCCTATTTTTTTTCGTTTCTGTTTTTCGTCTATCGGTTGGTTGGTTTGGTTTATCCGATTGGTGCCGTACTTCCAGCTGGACCAGAAGCTCCACCAGGACCGCCAGGTCCGAGAGGACCAGCAGGGCCGAGAGGACCACCAGGACCCATTGGACCGGAAGGACCGCCAGGACCGGTTGGACCACCAGGACCGCCAGGACCAGCAGGACCGGAAGGACCGCCAGGACCGGAAGGACCACCAGGACCAGCAGGACCGGAAGGACCGCCAGGACCGGAAGGACCACCAGGACCGGAAGGACC
>CAZRMH010000034.1:0-31276 GCA_964600935.1 uncultured Candidatus Obscuribacterales bacterium | reverse complement strand
GATCAACTTGCATTATATTCAATTGTCCCCTCGATTACGACGACTGGCTAGCGTATGAATACGTTAGAATGGCCAGAGATTCGCGGTTTTTCCCAATATGCTCGACTTTTACATATTCCAATTCGCGCCTCTTTTGCTAGTCGAAGCATTCGTCCTCTGGCGGATGAAATGGGGCAGCCTCGGGCGCTCGTTCTACGACGCGCTTCTGATGAATTTTGCATCTTTTCTAGGACTGATTCTGGGCTTGGGTCCGGTCGTTGCTGGTTCCGGAACCTGGGCGTTAACGCTATTCGGCACCTACTCAATAATGGTGGAAGCGACTGTCGGTATGCTGCTGGAGCGCCACCCGCCAAAAGTCGTCTGGGCTGCCGTGTTCATCGCAAATCTCCTCGGCTGCCTGGTGCTGGACTGCGAGGTTTTCTTCAGCTCGATTCATTGGCAAGATCTAGTCAAATAGAATTCTAATTTTTCTCTATTAAATAAACAAAAATCGGCCAAAACATCCGATACTATGAGCGTTCGTGGTTCCCAGCGATCACAAACGCACGCCTCTGTCCCGAGGACAATCCTCTCTGGACGAGAGTTCGCTCTTGAGGCGGTTCTTCAGCACTTGCTCAGATTTCACGAGGAACGGTTCGATGAGTACAACCATGACTGATGTTATTTGGAAGCCAACAGGTGAATACCTGAAATGCCGAGCCGCCGACTTCATTACCCAGCACGGACTGAAAGACTGGCGCCATTTAATCAGCAAATCGACCGAAGACACCAATTGGTTTTGGAAAGAATCGCTTGAATTCATGGGCTTCAAGTGGACGAAACCATATACTCAAATCATGGACGACAGCAAAGGCTTCGCTTGGACCAAGTGGTTCGTCGGCGGGCAGCTCAACATCTGCGACAACGTCCTCGATTGGCATCAAACCGCTGGGCAAAAACTGGGCAGTCGCGTCAGCGTAGGCAAAGAGCACGCCGCGTTGATCTGGGAAGGCGAAGAAGGCGGACTGAGAACTTTCAATTACGGAGAACTGAACGAGATGGTCGGCAAAATTGCCGCACTGATGCTCAGTCTCGATGTAAAACCAGGCGATGCCGTTGGCATGTACATGCCGATGATACCGGAAACAGTGGCAACGCTTTTGGCGTGTTTCAAAATCGGCGCTGTCGCCGTTCCCGTGTTCAGTGGCTTCGGCGCGCAAGCACTAGCATCGCGCATGGAAGACAGCGAAGCCAAAATTTTGTTCACCGCAGATGGTGGCAAGCGCCGCGGCAAGCTAATTGATATCAAAAAAGATGCGGACGAAGCAGCCGCTCATTTGCCAGGATTGAAGCACATTGTCGTAGTCAAACACACTGAAAACAAAGTCGAGTGGAAAGACGGACGCGATATTTGGCTCAACGAAGCTATCAAAGATTTGAAACCGGCAGATACAAAACTCGATCTCGAAGCCGAGCATCCATCAATGTATCTCTATACTTCGGGAACGACAGGCAAACCGAAAGGCACCGTTCACACCCACGCTGGAGCGATGGCACAAATAGCCAAAGAACATTGCTTCTCGTTCGATGTCAGACCAGATGATGTTTTCTTCTGGGTGTCCGACATGGGCTGGATGATGGGACCCTGGGAAGTGATCGGCGTGTATTACTGGGGCGGCACCATCGTGATTTTCGAAGGCGCACCAAACTTCCCACAACCAGATCGCGTCTGGCAAATCGTCGAAAAACACAAAGTAAAAACACTCGGTATCAGCCCAACCTTGATTCGCAATTTGCGTTCTGCCGGCGAAGAGTGGGTTAAGAAACACGACCTCTCCAGCCTCCGCCTACTTGGCTCCACAGGTGAACCTTGGGATCAAGACAGCTACATGTGGTTCTTCGACAACGTCGGGCAGAAGCGCTGCCCAGTAATGAACATTTCTGGTGGCACCGAAATCGTCGGCGGAATGTTGACGCCACTACCCCTGATGCCATTGAAACCATGTTCGCTCGGCGGACCTGGTCTAGGCATGGACATCGATGTCTTCGATGAATCAGGCAAAAGCCTGCGCAATGAAATCGGACACCTCGTCTGCAAGAAGCCAGGTCCATCGATGACCAAAGGTTTCCTCAAAGATCCTGCACGCTATGAAGAGACCTACTTCAGTAAATTCCCTGGCATCTGGTATCACGGTGACTGGGCAAAATGCGACGAAGACGAATCATGGTTCCTCTTCGGTCGTTCTGATGACACGATTAAAGTCGCCGGCAAACGCGTCGGACCTGGCGAAGTAGAATCAGCTCTCGTCGAACACGCCGACGTCGCAGAAGCAGCAGTCATCGGAGTTCCTCACGAAGTGAAAGGCGAAGCATTAGTTTGTTTCGTCGTCCTCAACCCTGGCAAGCAAGAGACACCTGAACTCTCGAAAGAACTTCGCGAACTCGTAGCCAAAAGTCTCGGAGCAGTAATGCGTCCCGAGATCATTCACTTCGTTCAGGTGCTACCGAAAACTCGTTCCGGTAAGATTGTTCGCAGAACAATCCGAGCAAAATATCTTGGCGAAAACACAGGCGATCTTTCGTCCGTTGAGAATCCAGATGCTCTCGAACCAATCGGAAAACTCAGCGCAAAATAGAGTCAATCCCCCAATTGCACTCGCTGAATAGCTATGTTAAACCCCGACGGCTAAAGGTTTTTAGCAAACTTTTACTCGAGGACGGTTCTCCACATTTAAAAGAGCGTGCCACCCTAATTGGTGCCTACCTCAACGATGAATTCGATATCGTTTTCTTTACGACCAGGGGTTTTTATCACCTGGTCGAAGAGAAAATGCGTTACATCAGCTATCGCTCCATGTTCAGCGTTTCACTCCCGGTAAAACCAGAAGAAGAAGACACTTCCGAAGTCGTGAATGCTTCGGTAGATCAAAAGACGATTACCGTCGGTCTACATGACGGAACTCAAATATTTCTTCCGATAAAAAATGAAACTGATGAACATCCAGATCTAGAAGTCGTCTATGAGTACCTACTTTCAAAAGTAATCAGCGGACCTCCGAATTTTGAAATCGAGCCCTTGTCGGAAGTGCACAATACTGAAAGTCTGTGCGAATTTCTTGAAGATCTGGAAAACGACGATTTGCTTAGTAATGACGGTGTGACGAACGTTCGCATCGCCATGGAGGATGGATTTCCTCAACAAAATCTTTTGGAAGAGCTTTGCATCGACCCTGCCTTACTCCAGCGACCTGATATGTGGCGCCTAATCGCCCTGTTTTTAAGTAGAAGCACAATCTCACCCTCTGGAGACAACGATACGGGAGACTCCGACATAGAGTCAGTCCGCTATCCGCGGAACGACTGGAGAGACGCTTACGCGCTGGTAGGCGACAAAGCTGAGGTTGAAGATGAGGACGCTATCCGATGTCCTGACGACTACGTCTTCGAGACAAACGGTTATGTTCTTCGAGATCGATTCGATTGGAGACTACCCGATACGCCAGAGCTATCGCGCAACTTGCTCTGCCACTTTACTGACGAGGCCTTGGATATTCTTGCGGTGGCTAAATCCCTGGCGTCCGAATTTTTCAAACAAAGTGTTGGCCCAGAGTTTGTCCTTCTCGCATTAGTAAAAAACGATAGCCGCATGACCAATTCAATCTTAAAGAAAGTCGGAATTTGCTCAAGTGATTTACGCGACGAGATGGTTCAACTTTTCGGAGTTCACGAAACGGCAACTGGAACTCCCACATTCTCAACTAGTGCAATAAAGGTTTTTCAAAGAGCAATTGATCTTGCAAACCTACAGTCTACAAACGTTTCAGCACAACAACTGATACTGGCAATTTCCGAACTGGATACCGGTATAACAGTTGAATTGCTAGCTAAATTCGACAATCAAGATCAGCAATGATACCAAGAATAGTACCATCGAGAGCGATAACATAATAAAGTCTGCTCACGTTCAAAAATACGCAGTTTGGAAACTTCCACTCGCGAGAATTCATTCTGCGCAATCTTTATTTACCGAGATGGGGGTGGCACTCCACGTATTTCGGGTATGAAAATTATAGCGAGTTTCCAATTTCGAGAGAGTGAAAAACTGCCTGATGACCGAAAATCAATCAGCAGAAAAGACCGCATGGGAAGTAGCAAGCGATCCATCAGCGAGCGAGAAGCACTGGATGGCGGCTTGCACATTGCTGGAAGGAAAGCAGCTTTCGACACAGAAAAAACCGCATGCGCTTGTTAAAACATTCGTTGGCTTACCATGGTCGTTGGCTCTCAGCTCAATGGCTGGTTTAGGGGCTTTCATTTTATTTGGCTTGATTTCAGCAGCTATGACACTTCCCTTTGGATGCTCGTCAATCTTGTTCTCAGGTCCTCATGCTTTCGCCCTCATTGTTTCTTTGTTGGTGGGCTTCACCACAGTGTTCAAGTATCAACAACACCGTTGGGGCGGCGGGAGACTATGGTCGATCGTATACATTGGATTCATTGCGTTCTGCGGTTACGCGACATTCGTGACGGAACACGTCTATGGCAGTTTGCCTCCGATTTTGATTTCCTCGGTCTGCGCATTTTCCTTCATCGCTATTCCGCTCGTGGTCGCGAAAATGACCAGCAAATCGATCGCGCTGCTGGAAGGTTCAGTCGGCGCAAAGCGTGTGATGCCTCACACCCGTCTGGTCCTCATAATGACGGGTCTACTTTACTGCGCGACGAGAGTTACCTCAGCCGGCGCCGTTCAAGATATCGCTATGCTTGTCCTTTGTATCTGGGTGTTCGCCACGTTTGCATCATCAGGATTACTGCTCACGAGACTCTACAAGGTTCACGACCCTGACGCAGCATCCACTTTAACGTTAGCAGCATGGAGTCCACTTATCGTGATAGCCCTCACGTACTTCCCGATTATCGCAGTCTGCTCTATATTAAGCGTCCTCTCGCTCTCAGGGTCAGTGCCCCTAATCGCCAACCTCTCTGGACTCAGCACTCTCGTCGCCATCGTCCTAGTGCCGTTCGCCACAGCAAGAATGGCTGCCCTTGAGCTACGCAAGAACGCAGAGCTGGGACTCCATCGAGGTCTCGAGAAGTTATCACACGATCTAAAGCCAAATTGCGACGCCGAACCACCGTCACTTCAGACAGTCGACAATCAAGGCGAAGTAAGGATAGCGAAGGGTTTTTAATCTCGAAAAATAATACACTTATTGTGGAGAACTCCTCGCGACCGGGTACGTAAATTAAGCGCACGTACGCAATCCGAGGCGCCGCCGAGCAGGCGTTAGAAACCCTACGAGAGACAGTTATCCTGGGCTCGTTCATGAACTGGCAGGCTTGACTGATCTGGAATCAAACCGATGATAGACGTAACAGGTTCTAAAAACTCAGCAAACAATGCCGCCTGGGATGTCGCCAGCGATCCGTCGGCCAGCGAGAAACAATGGATGGCGGCTTGCACCCTGTTGGATGGTCAGCAAGTTCCGACACGAACTAATCGGCCGAAACTACCGAAAACTCTTGCTCTACCTTGGTCGCTTTGCGTTAGCGGCGTGAGCGGACTCGGAGCGTTCATGATCTTCGGATTCCTGTCCGCAGCGATTTGCGAATCATTTACCCTGCTCACGGGCGCCTTTTACACATTCAATGGACCTCACGCATTCGCGCTCCTCAGCGCAGCCTTCATCGCATTCAGCTCGGTTTTCACTTACCAGCAACATGCCTGGGGCGGCGGCAGAGCCTGGTCAGCACTGCATTTCGGACTAGTGACCTGTGGCGCTTTGTTACCGCTCTCGTTGGAGTTGATTTTTAACGCTCCATACGTCATTAGCAATCTAGCGTTCTTTTCGGTGTGGGGAGTGTCCTTCATTGGGCTGTCGATTCTTTCCGCAAAAATGACAAGCAATTCTATCTTGAGTCTCGAAAAATCGGTCGGCGCAAATCGAGTCATGCCGCATAGTCGCACGATTTTCGGGAGCGCCGGGTTAGTTCTACTCGGTCTAATCCTGATGCCGGCCATGTCGACAGCAATGTCCTCAACCTGGCTCTGGTTACCGGTTGTACTGATCGGCTCAGGTTACTGGGTCACCCGAGCCAACAAGGCAGGCAATCCGCAGACAGCATCCACACTAGCTTTGGCAACATGGAACCCTCTAATTCTTGCGAATATTGTCTTGCTGCCCGCACTGGTAATCAACTCAATTTTGTCCGTTTTTGGTTTGCTTCCGCCTATCGGAATTACCGACTACCTGATTGGCGTAACAACAATGCTATGCCTTTCAACGGGTCCGATGATTGGCGCCTCGTTCGCCTCTTACGGACTGCGGCGCTCGCGCGAACTGGAACTCCATCATCACCCGATTGGAATGACCATTGAACGTCAGTTGCCCGTTCCGCGCTCAGATGACGCGGTCTGCGAATCTACATAGGTGACGCGAAATGTTTTGTAAGGATCGACACACTGAAAATCATGCTTGGAACGTGGCAAGCGATCCGAGCGCGTCCGAAGAAAAATGGATGGCCGCGGTCACTCTGCTGGATGGCAAGGATATGGTGGCAAACTCTTGTTTCAGCCCGCCCAGTGGTTTCGCACTACCATGGGCTTTATTTGTCAGCGGTGCTGGAGCTACCGGTGCGTGGATTGCATTCATCTCCCTTCAATATGGCTTCGCCAGAACGCTCGCTGAATTCGGATACCTGTGGACCATGCCGTCTTACATGGGATTGATTTTCGGAACTTTTTCGGTTCCCTGCCTGGCATTTAGTATGCTGTTCACTTATAGAAGTCTGCTAGCCAATGGCGGCAGATCATGGAAAGTGGCAAAGTGGTCTGCGGTCCTCCTCTACTTGATCGGCATGTCCGTCGTCGTGATTGATGGGAAGCCGGTAACTTTGTCTGATGGTGGGCTTCTTGCTGTTTGGAACCTAGCCTGCGTCGGACTTGCAATAGTCGGAAGTAAATTAGCGGCTCAAACGTTTAAAGGACTGAACCAAACGATTGGTGCTCGAAAAATAGTCGGTCAAATGATCTGTTGTATGGCTGCCATTCCTTTAGTCGCGGCAATCTTCATCGCCGCAGGACTTTCACCGAATGGTATCGCAATTGGTTTTCTCATAACGACCATGCTGATGTCCGCGATCGCTGTAAAAAAACTGAACGCCATTCAGACCAGTACCGCCTGTGGTATCGCCACAATTATTTGGACACCTTACGTTCTCGCCAACGTAGCATTGTTGCCTGCCATTGCTGGAACCAATGCCTGGTTGGCATTGACCAATGCGCCGATGATCACCTGGGTGGATTACGTGGGTGCCTTCGGCGCACTGCTCATGTCAATCACAGCGCCGCTTACAGGCGCGGTTCTGGCAAGCAAACATCTGCAACACCAAGCAGCCCATTCATTGGAACGCGGTCGTGAAAGATTGACAATCAATGACGCAGAGTCGCGAAAGCACTCGAGTTTAGAGGCCTGCTTCGACGATTAGTCCACAAGTGTTCCAGACGCCTGCGAAATTCGTTCTAGAATAGTGCTTCGACAAAAAGTTCGGGCTCGAAATCACGAAGATCATTCATTTGTTCTCCCAGTCCGATCAGTTTGACTGGAATTTTCAAATCTTTAGCGATACTGAATACGACACCACCTTTAGCGGTGCCATCGAGCTTGGTCAAAATAACACCAGTCAATTTACAGACTTCAGTGAACACTTTCGCTTGCTGCAAGCCATTTTGTCCAGTTGAGGCGTCCAGCACGAGCATGCACTCTAATGGCAGCCCCTGTCCATGTTTCTCGACAACGCCGCGAATCTTAGCGAGCTCAGCCATTAAGTTTGTTTTGTTATGCAATCGTCCGGCAGTATCGATTAACAGACAATCGTAATTCTCTTTCTTGGCACGATCGATAGCGGTGAAAACGACAGCTCCAGGATCAGCGTTCTCTCCGAGTCGAACGATATCGACACCGGAGCGTTCCGACCAAATTTCCAACTGCGATTCTGCAGCGGCACGGAATGTGTCACCGGCAGCCAGCAAAACGCGTTTGCCTTCTTGCTTGAAACGCCAGCTCAACTTACCGATGCTGGTTGTCTTTCCAGTCCCGTTCACGCCAACGACCATATAGATGTTGACTTTGCCTGGCTCATATTTCAACTGGGGAGTAGGCGCAGCCTTCAAAATAGCAGCGAATTCTTTTTTGAGGAACGCAATAACTTCGCGTGAAGTCCAGCTCTTTCCGCGCGCTTCTTTTCGCATGTGAGTAATTAACGTCTGAACGTTAGATAAGCCGATGTCGGACTTGATGAGCTTTTCCTCCAGGTCTTCGAGGAAGTCATCGTTTATCGGAACAGCGTGTGATTCTTTCGCCGATACCGCAGGTGGTGCAGATTGAACAGCAGTCTTCGCTACTGGAGCAGGCTCGGCAACGGCGACGGAGTTGGAGTGCTCGGAAGAAGGCGCCTCAGCGAGTTCCTCTTTGTAATTCGCTTGCTGCTCGACGTATAAATGTTGTTGAGCCGCGTACGCCGACTGTTGCTCGGAAACCAGCTCATGATCAACGACTTCACCGACTACTCTCTTTTCTTCCATCGATGACTCTTCATCATCGAATGCCTCTGATAGTTTAGGCGCTTGTGATTCAGCCGAGATTTCGGCTTGAGGAGATTCGCTCTCCTGTTCATCGATTGATCCGACTATTTGCGTTTTCGTTTTCGATAACGCGGACTTGAGCTTCGATAGAGTCGAGCCCCAAAAGCCTTTACGTTCTTCGGATTCATCAACCATTTAAGTTGCTCCCTGCTGACCTGACACCACTTCTCGAAAAGACTGATTAAACGTCAATCTTCTCGCCGTTCGAACTCGTAAACATCTCACTCTCAATTCTCAGTTCACCAGTTTCTCTGAAATACTCAGCTTCTTCGGCAAGATCACCAAGAATTCCATTAATGAATTTAGCGGCGCGTTCATCGGCAAAACGGTGACACAATTCGACCGCCTCGTTGATCGCGACCTTGACCGGAATTTCTGACATGAAGAAAGCTTCAGTACAAGCCAATCTCAGAATGTCGCGGTCGATGCTGACCATTCTTTCAACTTTCCATTTGGTCTTCGCATTTTTGAGAATCTCATCGATTTCAGTTCGGCGGGTGACGTAAACGGTTAGAAGCTCGATTAAAAAGTGTCTCACTTCAGACTTGTCATTACGATCCAAAATCACCGAAGATACATGTTTGCACTTCGAGCATGGCACGTCGATTCGCGTTCGCCCGCCGTGCATAGTCATCTCGGGAATATCAATCGCTTCGGAAAGCATGCCAACAGCTCTGTCGAGGTGCTGTAATTCAGTTCGCAGCTGCTCGCTTGTCAGTTGGACCGGGTGAAAGTTTTGAAGCTTTGTTTTGTTGTCCGGATGAGTAATTTCGATCTCATTCAGCTCTTCAGCGACCCTGCTAAGCGCCGATGCGGCGTTTTCCAAGATGTCTTTGACATGTCCCTGAAGCATCATGACGGCGCGTCCAACGACGTCTTCCAGCTCCAGTTTGTCGATTTTGCTCTGGTTTTTCGGCAACTGCGGCAGCACTATCACTGCCAGCTCCCGAGCGATACGCCGTGCCTGCATATAAGGTCCCCAAAGTTCCCACTTTGCATGAGAACAACAGTAAAGACTCATGTTAGCACGGCGATATGACAACCTGAGACTACTGAGTGGGTTAGTGTTGCGCTGATGTTAAGGTCGACTCCGCCTGACAATTGAGCTGAAATTCAGTGTCAAAAAATATTGACAGGAGTGACCGAAACCCCACGGCAGTGTAAGCTTGGGATAATAAAACGTCAGATTTTCTTGCAGTTTTTCTGACAAACAAAAATCAGCTTGGAGTCAGGGAATGAGCTTGAGAATCACAGGAGGAGAAGCACGGGGACGCTCGATCGAATGTCCTCCTGGCATTAAGGTGCGACCAACCAGTTCCAAAATTCGCCAGGCGCTTTTTAATATCCTTGGCGGACGCGTCGCCGAAGCCCAATTTCTCGACCTCTTTGGTGGTTCCGGATTGATGGGAATAGAGGCGCTCAGTCGTGGAGCCGCGCAGCTCACGACAATTGAGGTGGAAAGAAAACTGTCAGCCAACATCTTGAACAACTTCGAAAAGCTTTCGTTCGACAACGCCCGAGTGGTACAAGGCGACGTCAGAGAAAAACTCGGCGAACTCCGAGGCAGCAAGTTCGATATTATTTTCGCAGACCCACCATATCAAAGCCCATTCGCTAAAACAGTCCTGACTCTGGTTGACAGATACGATTTGCTTGCCAACGACGGCATCCTGATAATTGAACACAAACACGACACACCGGTTCCAAAAGTGGAAGACGGTAAGTTGAGACTGACAAACCAGAGACATTATGGACAAACATGTTTATCGTTTTTTGAATTAGAAACCAGCAAGCACAGGAAGTAGAGTGACAGACTATTCTCAACACGTACGCCTGGGCGATCTCCTCATGGAGGCGGGAATCCTTTCGTCATCCTATATAAAAGAAGCACTTGCTCGCTACGAAGAAGAGGGTTTGCCGATCGGCAAAGTGCTGGTAGTCTCGGGTTACTTGAGCGATGGCGAATTGCGTAACGCGTTGAATTTGCAATACATGGTGAATGACAGATTGCTGACACGCAAAGATGCAATCGAGGTGCTGAAAACGGCACATACAAATAGACTGACTCTCGAAGAGTCTTTCCGAAAAACTGGTTTAGTCCAACCTGAAGAGCAAGAGACGAACAAGCTCGGTCAACTGCTTGTCGATAGTGGAAACGTCGACGAAGAACAAATCGAAGAATCATTGCAAGCCAGCAGCAGCACTGGACTTCCACTGGGTCATATTCTTTGTCATCTCAATTTAGTTTCGCAACCCATTATCAATCGAGCGTTGCTAATCCAACAATTCGTTCGCCGTGGACAGATCATGCGAACTCAAGGAATTGAGTCTCTGCGTTTTGCCGGAGAACGCGAAGAACGGCTTGAGAAGCTAACTATCAACCGAGGATTTAAGCGCCAGCCCTTAAGAAGCACTCCACTTTTTGGCGACCTTTTGCTGTCAGCAGGAGTTGCAACTGACAGACAAATTCGTGATGCGCAACTTGCTCACATCACTCGAAATTCGACATTTGGTCAAGCATTGATCGACACTCAGCAATTTCCGGAATCGTTTATATCGGCAGCTGTTATCATTCAAGAGATGATTGATAATGGCACTCTTGAACTGGAAAAAGCTCGAGAAGCAGTGATTGATGTGCGCGCCAAGAACATCTCCCCAACTCGCGCCGCGGCAGAAGCATGTACTTTCCGTTTACCCTTAAACCAATCACGTGCACTGCTTGAACTTCTCTCAGAAGTTGGTGCCGTCGACATTAGAAAACTCGATGTCGAGATCCAGGAACGGGCAGGCGTCAACTACAATCAAGTGCTCTATTTGTGCCGTTCTTTGCTTGCCGCAGGTACGGTTGAAGAAGATGTCCTTTACTCGGCATTGCGTCTGGTTGATCTAAAAAACAGAGGCACGATCGGACATGACAAAGCGGTTATGGCTTTAAATTTTGCTATTCAATCAGAAACAGATATCGAGTACGCGCTCTACATGTTGGGCGTCACGGAACGCACCAGACTACGGGAGCGAGAAGTTCAAGCGAAACCTTTGTCTTAAATCTATGGTTGACCAAAGTCAATCATTCTCAAGTTTAAACCCCCTTCTTCTCGACATTCTAGCTTCACTCAAATCCGAAAACTGCTTCTCGCTTTGCGAGCACAGTTTTACTTTGCGGCAGAAGCATCTCGGTCGTTATCAGAGACGCCGGAAACCGCACCGCCTTGTTCCGGAGGTCCGAATTCGGCGATAACACAGTCACACGGTCCTTCGGCATGGTTTACGTCAGGTAATATTTCTTGCTCTTTCTCGATCGTGGCGACAGCTGTTGAAGCTAATTCAGTTTTCCCATCAGCATCCGCCGGACTGGCGGTCACCGCAGGTGGTGCGTTAGGCGCCACCGGCATTCGACCTGTGGTCGTTGAAGGATACTTCAATCGGTCATGATGCAACGTTCTCCAGACTCGAACGAATGCCAGCTTGACACGTTGCAGTTCATCATAGGTGAGAGATGATTCAGTAAATTGTCCATCGCCCCAGCGGTTTTCAAAAACCTTTTCAATTGCTTCGTCGACTTCCTGTTCGCTCGGATCTTTCATCGAGTGAGTCACAGCTTCAGAAACATCAGCGAGCATCACAATCGCCGTTTCCTTCGTATTCGGCTTCGGACCCGGATATCGGAAAAATCCGGCGTCTACATTTTCAGCCCCATCACGTTGGCAAGCTTTGTGATAGAAATATGCCATCAAAGTGGTGCCCTGGTGCATTGGAATAAAGTCTTCGATCGCTTTTGGCAACGCATACTTATGGGCTAATTCAATTCCATCGGTTACGTGCGCGAGCACCCGATCGCGACTCTCTTCAGGCGTCATGGAATCATGCGGATTCGCAGCACCCAGCTGGTTTTCAATGAAGAAACGCGCCTTCACCATTTTGCCGATATCATGGTACAACGCACCGGCTCTGACCAAATTCGCGTCTGCGTGAATCGCCTTCGCACCAGCCTCAGCCAGGTTGGCGACCGCCAAACTGTGCTGATATGTACCCGGCGCTTTCTCTTCCAACTGCCGCAACAGTGGCTGTTCTGCGTCAGTCAATTCAATCAGGCGATAAGGAGTGACAAGACCAAAAATCTTTTCCAGAAATGGAAGTGAACCGATCGCGATTATTGATGAAGCAATGCCACCAGCAAATTGCAGACCAATTAGTTGAAAGTCCGGTGTAGTCGCTGGAAGCCAGCCCACCATCAGTGGCAACACCCGGTCGCCAAAAATCATCGGCATGCCTCTACCAATTCCGTAAGCGCAAATAAAACCGATTGCTTGAGAAATTCCGACGACGAATCCGGTGTATACCAGCGAATTTCTTCGTTTGGAATAACTCAGGATAGCGGCTACAGCTGCCGTTGAGAGGGCCAGCAGGTGCCCACCGGGAAGCAGACCTTCGACGAACAGAAGAACGACAATTGGAAGAATTAACGCTAACGCGACCCGCCTTCTAAAAAATATGGTCAACAACAACGCAGCAGCCGGTATCGGAACGAACTCCGGATAGCCGGCTCCCAACATGCTTGTCAGTACTGACGTGACGATGCCAATCGTATACATCAGCGCGACCGAAGTCTTCGAGAAAAAATGTTTTGGTTCGTAGGTCAGAAGAAATAATCCGGAAAATCCAAGAGCAGCCAGTAGAGAGATACCGAGAACCAGCATCAAAGCGGTACTCTTCACACTTTTGACAGAGAGAACCCGAAGCAGCTCTTCCCGCTCTTCCGTTATGATCTCGCCTTTTTTGATGACAATGTCGCCCTGCTTAATTTCTTTCATCACGGGCTTCACTGCGCGAACAGCAGCATCCGCCTTCGTTTTAGTCGCACCTGGTTCGATCACAAGATTGGGCTCGAGCGCGCCGCAAATCATCGAAGCAGCCTGTTCTCTCAGCTGCGAATCCCACTGATCGGGCAAGAATTCGATGACAACTTTCTGCCATTCACGTTTTTCTTTTACAGGAAATCTCGGAAACTGCTCCAATATTCGATTGGTGGCACTCAAAACTGCGTCACCAAAAGCGAGCAACTCTGCCGGACGTTCAGCGACCGCTATGAAAACCTGATCTTCAGTTATGTCGTTGTGGGTTCTCTTGTACTCGACGAAAGCGGTTCGTTGCCGTTTCAAAATTTCAGCAGCAGTATCGCCGGAATTTTTAGCGGTCTTAGCTCGACCTTTCACAAAGATAGGCGTGGAGCGCAATCGCACTCGTACC
The DNA here is from genome assembly GCA_964600935.1 of uncultured Candidatus Obscuribacterales bacterium. Taxonomy (GTDB): domain Bacteria; phylum Cyanobacteriota; class Vampirovibrionia; order Obscuribacterales; family Obscuribacteraceae; genus JADYXR01. The sequence continues at coordinate 17,406 of CAZRMH010000034.1, read as the reverse complement.
AGTGCAACGTAATTATTGGTCGTATCCGTCGAATCATCAAAAATGGTTTTAAAAGTAGCATCATCACAAGTCAATGCAAAAACATGTTCTCGTGGTTCCAGTCCAACTGCACTCAACTGCGGATCAGGAGCAATTCCGGCGTCCTGAAGAGCACGAATGATCGTGAACGATTGATTGATGGCATTGATTGACTTCTGATCGTTATCTCTGTCAATCACAAAATCAGGGATGACATGTTGACGAACAGTTTCAACTGCTAATGACGTGGCGATCGGATCGATAATTGTGGCGTTCTGGGGGGCAAGAATATCTTTCTCTGCGACGTCTCCAGTTGTAACTCCCGGAGAAAAAAGCTCTCCTGCCGTCAGTGAGACGAACAGTAAAACCGCTCCAATCAATCCGATAGATAGCCAGGCGAAAAAGTCTCTGCCTGAAGGGAAGATAGCGTGATGCAGCTCATCGTGATTGGTGAACTGTGGATTATTTCCGGTGTTTGGTCCGTTGCGTTGCGATGTGCTCACATGCCACCCGAGGCATACTCATCTGCGGCTGCGTCGTCGTTTTCTGAGGCGAACGTAAATATTAGCCCTCAAACATCATCTTACTCCTAAGTATATTTCTGGCAAACGGGTTATTGTTTATTGGGTTCATAGTAAAGGCGGTTGAAACTTGAGCACTATACTCGTAACTGGCGCCGCAGGCTACATTGGCAGCCATTTTGTCAGGCGTTTTTTGAGCACTAAATCCGACGGTCAAGTGATTGCTGTTGACAATTTGAGTGTGGGTCACCGGGAATCGTTACCGGACACTGAAAGAATTCACTTTTTTGAACACGACATCGGCGACTACGATTTTGCCCGCGAACTGTTCGGCAAACATGACATTCAAGCGGTCGTTCATTTCGCCGCTAGCGCCTATGTCGGCGAGTCTCAAGAGAAACCGTTCAAGTACTTCGATAACAACGTAATCGGCGCCCTGAATCTCTTCAAAGCGATGAGCGAAGCCGGCGTCAATAAGCTCGTCTTCTCCTCGAGCTGTGCCACTTACGGCAACCCCGATTACTCGCCAATTGATGAAGACCACCCACAAAGACCGGTAAGCGTCTACGGCACGACAAAATACATGATTGAGAAAGCCATTCAATCACTAGCGACGACGGGCTGGTCATACGTCAGTCTCCGCTACTTCAATGCCGCGGGCTGCGACGATTCCGGAGAGATTGGCGAGAGTCATGACCCCGAAACACATTTGATTCCATTGGCGTTGCAGACGGCTCTGAAAAAACGCGAAGTCCTATCAGTTTTCGGCGATGATTATGAAACAGCTGATGGCACCTGCGTCCGCGACTATGTTCATGTCAACGACATCGCCGATGCGCACTTACTGGCATTCGATAAACTTGACTCCGGCGCGAAACTCGAGGTTAATCTCGGATCCTCAGTGGGCGCTTCGGTAAAGCAAGTAATCGACTTGTGCAAAGAAGTCAGCGGTCGAGATATAAACGTGAAGATCTGTCCGCGTCGCGCTGGCGATGCCGTGGCGCTATTTGCAGATCAAAAAAGAGCGACCGAAATATTAGGCTGGAAGCCGAAATATGATTTGAAACGCATAATTGAAACGGCATGGAACTGGGAATCCAATCGCAAATATTAGGAGCCCGAACCTTACGTTTTCTGGCGAATAAAGCGCGATCGTTCGCAAGCCCGGGACGACGCTATTGAGAATCAAGACGGCGCTGGGAGTTTACTGGTCGAATCCAGCAGATCTAACGCTAGCCAATTGTCTCTGATTGGACGGTTCAACCGCCGCAGAAGCAGGGCGTTTCAGGTTCTGTTGCTCGCTATGCAGTTTCAGAGTCGTGTCAAACGCGATTGTTTCTTGCAGTTGGGCGAGCTCAAGTCGTGTCGCGCTGGCTTCCAGCTCCAGTTGCGTAATTCGCTCTTGCAAGCGCTTCGCATCATGTTTTCCAGACAAACGATCTCTCACGACCGGCACCATACTCAGTGCAAGAAGGAGGATGTACGGCCACGAGCCCCCCTCGGTCAAAATACCGGTGATGCAACCAATCACGACAATACCCATTACCATCCAGAAAGGACTGGTCACCACGAGAGCTACTATCGCAGCCAGCTTGAGAGCACCACCTTCGGATTTTTCTTTAATGATGATCGTGCGTTCGTTGTCCATATTACCTTCCCGTTTATGACACTATAAGTGGTATCACCGGGCGATGCCTTTCGCCAGAAAGATCGCTCAATCTGAACTAATGGGTCCAGACAAGAATATATAATAACAGAGGTTCTTTGCATCCAAGCAAAGTCTCCATTGTTTCTTCAAAATTCGTTCAAATTTAGCAACTGAATCAGCTAGACCGTCTATATTTTGAAAAACGACTGAAGCAAACGGTGAACTATAGATGAAAGCTAAGTTTCTCGCGGCCGCGTTACTTCTAACTGCCGTGGTTCTAATTGTCAGCGCCGCATCGCGGCAAGCACGTGCCGAAAGTTCAAGCAGCAAACCGTTTATTAGCGAAAAAGACGGCTATGTCATGCATCTTCCGGCGGGGTGGAAAACAAAGCCGGACCCGATAGTCAACCTGGTCGCGGCACCAGGCGAACTGATCGAGGAGGCGAATCCGTTGCCGAACTTGAAGGTCGTGGTCAGACCGATGAGAGACGGCATGACCCTCGATCAAATTTGCGACCTATCACAAAGGCAGTGGGCAGGAGCCTGGAAAGTCGATTCGGACAAACATTTGACCGTCGACGGCAGACCTACTCGTAGACTGGTTCTCAGTCAGGATGTGAAGGTTCTTCAGACAAAAGTACTGAAGAGTTTCATTGAAGCACACGGCAACTATTACATAATCTCGTGTAGCGACAAACCGGAAAACTTCGCAAAATCAGAGTCGATTTTTAACTCTATCCTGGATTCGATCAGATTCTCCAAACCGGCTCAGTCTAAGAACTGAACGATTAAAAGTTTAATTGAGCGAGTTGTCCTAAAGCGAAGGGCACCATTTCTGGTGCCCCCTATTTGCTGTTCGACAGGATCGACAGAGTCGTCCCATTAAAATTAATCGCGGTAGTTGCCGGCTGTAGAGCGCGGTTTCGGTTGCGAAACGGCTACGGAGATTGCCCGACCTTCGACTTCACGTCCGTGCAAGCCTTTGATGGCAGCTTCGGCTTCGGCTTGGTTGCCCATTTCGACGAATCCGAATCCACGCGACCTGCCGGTCTGTCTGTCGGTTGCAACATTGCATGATCCGACGGTACCGTACTCAGCGAACAATTCGTTCAAGCTGTTATCGCTGACGCCGTAAGCCAAATTGCCGACAAAAAGTTTGTTATTCATAATCTCAACCTTCGACCAGAACGCTCATCCACAAGGTTGAGAACTATCGAGTCAATCTAAGTAAATCAAAAGTATCATCACACATTGCGCTTCTCGGCACAGCAATATTCATAATTCCGTTACTTTTAAAGCCGGTTTCGTAATCAAATCGGCGCTTAAATTGACAGCGGTTTGATACCAGATACGGTGCATTTACCGCCTGCAGAAGACGATTTCGCCGGCAACCTCCTGACATCTACCATTTCAGACTATTTTTGTCTAAAAAGTGCCCTAATTGGGATAGATAAAATAAGGAGAGCTGGGATATCTCGATGGCACAGCAGAGCGAAAAACCTTCAGACGATGTGAAGCCCACTGCGCCTGCCGTGAAAGTGGACGGCAGCGCGGATTCAGCCCGCACTGATGCGCAAGAAACATCTGATCCGGTAGCAGAACGCCAAGCGCTTTCTCAGTCCATCTGGTTCAGCGATGATATCAAGACACTGCCGGCGGCGAAACAAAATGGCAGCGAGACGGCAGGCGGCGATGTTTCTGTCCTGCCGGCTAAGCCAGCCCAGGAAGTTCAGGGAGATTTGACTCTGACCCCAATCCAGTCGGTTTTGGCAGCAGGCGAAACGGTTCCGGCAGAAAAGCCCGAAGTTCCAAAATCGAAGGCTGATGGTCCGGCCAGCAGATCCGACGATGGCCTCAGAGACGAGGCACCCCCTCGCCAAACCGCCACTGACGCCGACATCGAAAAATTACGAAAAGCTGTTCTCGATGCCGACGAAAATGCGCCGGAAGCCTCAGAGGCACTAATTCGTGGACGAAAGCAATCATTAGACCTGATCGCCAAATTCAGCGCTGACCTGAACGGTCCGCAGGATGTCTTACAGTTGACCAGTGACCAGCTAAAAGCCCAGGAAATCAAGCAGGTAGTAGAATACAACGAATACCTCGCACCTGGAACGAGCCGCGTCGACCTAGGTACAGCTCTGATATCACGGGGAGATGACGCCTCGGTGAGGGAAGGCGAGAAAATGCTCGTCGAAGCGGTTCAAACTCGTCCGGATTTAATCTTCCATCCGAACTTTCGCGCCCAGGTGATGGACTCTTACCATCAGATGGCGGAAGTGCGAAAGAGTAACAACCTGGAGCCCTGGAGAGCTGAAATTCCGACCGGCGCGCCCGCTGTTGATGCTCCCGCCTGGGAGGACAAAACCAGCGACCATTTCGTAAAAGCTAACGAGGTCTATTTCAAATCCGGAATCAAGTCAGCATTGCCCGAGTTTCAAAAGGCGATCGAAGCTGCCGATCAAACAACGGAGCACAATCACGCCCGGCTGAGCAAAGAACGGCTTGATCTTCTTGTCGGCGGACTGCAAGCCGATCGCGCCATCGCGCAGGGTCAAGTGACCGGAGAATCGACGACCGAAATGGAAAAGCGTCGAGTCGATATTTGGAACAAGCAGATCAACAACTACGTTGAAGACGCGACCGGTTCCACGGCACGACTGAATGTCGGTGTAGCAATGATCGCCAGTGGCGATCCCGAGATGCTGACTAAAGGCAATCAACAATTACTCGATGCTCTGAGCAAGCATCCTGGAATGATATATTCTCCTGGATTAGCAGTGTATGGCAATGACTTAAACGAGAAACTGTTAAACGCCTTCATAGCAAATGCCGAATCAGTAAAACCGCTTGATACTACAGGCGGTGCGCAACCAGAGACCCCAAATCCTTTTATCCCTCGCGACGACGCTGATATCTTGGCGGGTTACGACCCCGAGAAACTCTCGAAGACGCCGCTTCCGGCAAGTAACCAAGAAGTACAGGGGTATGGATGGGACAAGGCCACGGATATCGCGTTGCCGATCGCATCGTTGGCGCTGATGCTATACGTCGGGCGCAGCCGATACAACAGTCATCAAAGAAACGTCGCCGCGCGCGAAGCAATGTTTGAACTGGAACCAACCGATCGTTCGGCCGCGAAACAAGATATAGTGACAAGAGAGAGCGCCAAAGGTGAGGAGCGCCTCGAAATCAAAGGTCGCGCAAAAGACGGTCAAATCGTCGCCAAAAATGTAACCGAAGGTGCGGATACCTCCGCGAGTAAAAAACCACCGATCGATCCGCCTAAGGATTTTAATCCCGGCAAGAACAAGTTCGGCGAATACCAACCGGTCAAGGTCGACGGCAAAAAATACTTCCTAAACCAGGTTGGAGAGGCATTCGAACACAGAGGTGGAAAGCTCCATCCAACCGATGCAATCCGCGGACTGACTCAAAGCGAAGTGGCTGCTCAAGAGTTGAAACCGTTGCCATCCGATATGCAACGCACCTCCTTCCAACATCTCGGACGCGAACTCACCGCCCTTGGTGCCCTTCCCGACGGAAGAATTATTTTGCAAAACAGCACCAATGGTGCACCAATGCGAGATACAGTCAAAGTTCCCGATAGTGTTGATCCTTACAAAGGCGAATTCAAAGATCTCCAACACCAGCGTCTGTCAGGCAGAGATTATTTTATTTCAAAAGACAACAAAGTCTATACGTTCTTGGAAAAAGAACGTCTGATGATGGAAGTACAAAGTGTTGTCGTGCAGCCGGCCGACAAGGTTTACTCAGCCACCGGAATGCCGGGCAGCAGTACCGAAGAGCGCGCGTTAAATAAACAAGTAAACGATATTTTGGAACCACTCCGTGCTCGCATACGTTCTGGCGAACAGGTGGATGTGTTGACTCGCGCCGAGTACATGACGCAGGCGAGAGATGCGCTTATGCCGCAAGCAAAAGCAATCGCAAAATCCCTCGGACTGCCGGAAAGCGTGATTACGGATCAAACATTCCGTTTTGCAGAATCAGAAAGTTTAGCCAGCCATAATCCCAAAACCGGCGAAGTCACGCTCAACATTTTTGGTGACTCGCACGTCACATCGCTCGACCACGAAATCAAACATAAGAAACAATCGCTCGACAAAATCGCAGCGGCTGCCGCGGATCCTGCAGGCTTCAGAGACGCCCTTGTAGATCGCGCCATCAACGACATTGGCAAGCCTGGCAGAAGATTTACCGACGTAGGAATCGATTCTCGCCCAGTCATCCAGGATCCCAAAGCGGTTGAACAATTGCAAAAGTTGGTTCGCGATCAAGTGATGCGCGACCATGCGGAACGTGGATTAATTCCAAAAAATCAGGCACCACCAGCGACACCGGATGGCGCGATTCCATCGGAATTGGTAAAAGCACTCGGAACTGTAGAGGCGGTCAGACAAGAAATCGCCAGAGAAGCGCACAATGCGCGTTCAATCGAAAAGCAAAATACGATCGGCAAATCGGAATTGAATGAAGGCAGTCAAAAATACGTAGAGCAAAAAGCTGCAGAGTTTAAAAAGTGGAAAGCTGAAAACGGTAGCACTGCAGATGGTGGCGCCTTAAAAACTAATCCTGAAGTGAAGCAGATGCTCGAGTCCGTCGCGATTGATACGCTCGGCACGCATCAACGCCTGGACCCGAGCCTACGTCCCTATTATCAATTCTCACCAACAGAAATCGACGCACGCAAACATCAGGTCGATAGCGCAATCGAACGTTTAACAGCGCAACTAAAATCAGAAGGCAAATCAACTGCGCTGGCGGAACACCCGGAAGGTCGACGACTAATTGAACGTGGTCAGGTCATCGAACTCCAGCAACAACTTCTGAAAGACTTCCAGAACGGTGATTCGAAGGGCGCACAAGGGCGTGCAGCAGAGCTACTGCAGCGGATGGAGGCGGAGCCGAAGCTTTACACCGACGATGTTCGCTTCATGCAAGAACGCGGTCTCCTCAACACCGATCAGATTGCGGCGACCAAGTTTGAACCGCTATTGCGAGAGCAGCTGCCAGTAAATAGTGGTATCAACCACGGTGATGAGGTCAAACTCGCGGCACTCGAACATCCAGATGTTCGGATGGCACGGCAAGACGCTAATTGGAGAATCGGCAAATCTCCTGAAGTTGATCCTAAGACCAAGATTCCTACAAATGAAACCTATCGAGCTTGGTATGAAAATTCGATAAAACCACTTGCGCGTCCTGAAGAAGTGGAAAGGAGCAGAGCGATAGCCGATGCCGTTACTGATGGACGTATCAAGTTCGCAGTTCTGGATAGAAATACCCTTAATGAGCTGAACGATCAACACAAACTTTTTTCTAGAGAACGCGGGAAAGAGAAAAACTCCGCAACCTACTTCGACAGAGCCACAGGTCGGTCACGGACGCCGCTACAGAACGCCGCAGCATACAATGCCGCGACCCACGACCAACCAGTAATCATTTTCCGTAATGAGGTGATGGGAAAAAACGGCATCGAGGAACGCTATGAAGTCGTAAATGGCAACAGAAGAATACATGTATTCGGGTCAGAAACCTTAAATGCCGGCAATAAAGAAATTCCTGTTCTGGTCTTCCAAAACGCTGAGACAATGCGGCAACTGATAGGCATCGTTCCATCCAATGGAGAGCCTACACATTTCGCTTTTGAATACGAATCAGATCCAGCCAAACGAGCAAATCTGACCGATCTGCCCGAGAACAACGCCAGAAAGGCCGGATATACAAGAACGGAAAACTTGTCCGATCCAGGTCTTTCCGAGCGAGTCAAACAAGTCCTAAATCTTTCGGCGGCAGATTCCGCTATCGCCGAGCAAGTGATTGCTCAAGCGAAAAAATACAACAACCCGGAAGCACCAAAAACATTCAGAGACGGAACCGTACTCACAGCCGCACAATGCCTCGATCTGGCAATGATTGAAACATTCAAAACGCCAGGCGGCGGTAAGATGCGCGCGGACTCCGCCTTGAAAAAACTTAAGGATATCACCGACATCCGGATGGACCGGAACACAGATATAGACGTGAAGCAAGGGATGGAAGTACTCAGACTCAAAGAGGCTTACGGTCTGACAACAGGCTCTGCCATTGCTCTGCTTCCGGACTCTGCCCGTGCTGAAAAAATGTATCAAGCACTCGGCGAAAAAGCCAGTATCCTCGAAGCCAACGCGATTTCCACATATCCGGCGCATCTAGCAGATCCGAAGCTGGCGATGGAGATGCTTCAGAATGTGAGCACAATGAAAGCGACAATGACGGAAAATGCATGGGGAGGCTCGAGTTCAAGAGTCAGCGCCGGTTTGAACAAATGGCTCGGCATGGCGCTTATTGCCAAAGAGCAGGGTTTGTCGTTAACTAATCCAGCGGATGTGATGAAAAGCAGCCTTCTTTACGACCAGCATAAGGAGTCGTTTTCTGATTTAGTCAAGCCGAAGCAGTACACGCCACCACCAGAGGTGCTGGGTCAGGAAAGGTTAGAAGTCCCAAGAGTTGAATCGAACATAGAATTTGGAACCAACGAAGCCAAGCCCGGCGAGGCATTTGCCGAGAAAGTCCCGAACGGCGCAAAAGAACTTAGAAACACACTATACGATCTTTTGGATGGTAAGCTGGGTACCACTATCAACGATACCATTCCTGGCTGGATGAACGATTTAGCCGATGATGCTGCCAAAAGCAACAAATGGAACGCGGAAGAAATTGCCAAGTTTAGAGCAATCGCGGAAAAATACAGACAGGGAGATTCCGCGACGGTTCGTCAAGTTAATGACTGGCTCGATAGCACCGCCACCGATACGGCCAAGCCGACGGAGCTAGCATCAAATCGCGCTCGAAACGCACCTGATGTGCCATCACCGGTAGGGTCAGATCGACTGGGCTACTTCAATGAGATGTTACCTCAACTTCAACGCCTAGAGGGCGAACAGTTTTCAACTAAGGTCACAGGAGCGGTTAAGGAGACGCTGTCGCCATCAGTAAATCGAGAAAATCGAGCGACATTTGAAGATACCAAAATGTCAATTTCAGAGAACTCGAACCTAAAGTCCGGAGAATCTGAACTCGTGCTTCGACATGGCACAGATGTAATAAAGCCAGTATCGTTTCTAGGTGGAGAAAATCCCGTATACATCACCGCCGACGGCACCAAAATCCCGGCAAGTGAAGTCAGTGCCGAAGTAAAAGTAGGAGCTGGTTCATCCAAAGCACAGATCGCGCGGGAAACACTGGTTCGGGCTAATGAACTATCAGATTTGTTTGAAAATAGAGTCAAACAGGCGAATGTATCGCAGGCTGAAATCTCCGCCATCCGACGAGACTTCGACAAAATTACCACTCCTGGTGACACCCAGATCGCTGGACGCGCCATATCCGACAACGTGGTCACGGAGGCACAATTCGAATTCAGAGCGCGGCGCAAGTCTGTGGAGTTGAGCAAAACTGGCGTCAAAATCGGCGGCGGCGAAGAAATTCCATACGAGCGACTGGTGAAGCGCACGACAGAAGTTAAGAAGGCGGAACTGGAGCGGCTCCGGAAAGAAAAACTCACTTCGACCGACGTCGAACTGGAAGGACGTATCAACGTGCTCGCCAAGCAAGTAGCCGAACTCGAAAAGGTCGGTCACGAAATTCGCAATCCCGAATCGCTTGGCGCACTCATGAGAGCCATCGAAGAAGGCATTCCGGGTGAAATCGCAAAGGCCAAAGCCGAGGGTCGAAGACCCGGCAGTCGTTTAACCACAGAAGCGATTGGCAAAGCCGGAGCATACGCTCTCGTTCTGTCGTTCCTGGCATCCCACCTGGTGGAGTCAGCCAATGCGGCAACCCCGACAGCGCCGGTTTATGCACCTCTCGAGAGCTCCGGGAAACGGAATTAGAGGACTTCTCATCACCATGCGCCACCGCATCCAGTATCATAAGCGGTGCCAGAACATATAATTGGACGACCAATGTGACACCACATGCGATATCACACAACTTAAGTCTGAAACCGGCGTGCGCTGATCCTCGTTTTTTTTGTTGACCTGACCTAATTGCCCGCGCCATTTTGCCAGGGTTTTAAAAATAGAGTTCAAGATTAATTCAGGGCAGTTAGAACAAACTCGAGCAAGTATTGTCAAACTAAGCGCCAGAACGCATATAAGCAGTTCTGCGATATACAGAAAACTCTGCTCCTTCCAGGTTGCAAAGAGGCAAGATGCGCTGTCCGTGGAGATTTTGATGCCTAAAACCATGTTAGTAAGGGAATAAATTAAATAGAATCCGCGCACTCGTGAGGCCCTCGTGGGAGACACTGGCAAGCCGGCAGACAACGCCGGTGAAACTGCAAAAAAACCAGCCAATCCGCATGAAGCTTCAACAGCAACAACGGACAATACCTCCACGCCCGTAGAATCGACCTCGGGCGGTACCGGTCTCACTCCTGCCGCTCAAATCGCGGTAGACAACCAGGTCGCCGTTTTACCCGGTTCGATCCAGCCAGACAAAGCAGCAGCGGAAAAGCTCGCTACTCAGGGTAACCTGGAAATCACTCCAATTACGGCTCCCGATCCGACGGACAACCAAGAGCATACAGAGGCTGAGGCATCGCAGACCGAGAAAGTCGAGCCGACAACGGATGCTCCGAAACCAGCTCAGGTAACGATTCGAACTCGCAGTGCCGAACTGGCAGAGCTGCCGTCGGCGCTTAGTTACCAGGATAGTCGCTCAGACCTGATCGATTTGACGGTTAAGCGCGTTTCGCAGCTACCAGTCGACGACAAAGCCAGACAGCTTGTCGTTCGCGAGCTCACGGACCAGTACGACAATTCGAAGACCTATGCAGAACGTCTGCAGGCAGCAAAGGCTTTGCTACTTCTGGCTAAAGGTCCGGACGGCAAAGATCTGGACACGGTTTCGAAGCGTGACGTCTACATCGCTGAAAAATTTCATTGGATAGGCAGAAGCCCTAACACGAGAAAAGTCGTGGATGCAGAAGCCAAGCACGAACTGCGTCCTGTCACGAGAAGCGAAATCCAAAACTTCATCAATAACAGCGCCGAGACCCTCGATAAACAAGTCAAAGACCTCAAGGATAAGCCGGCCGACGACAAAGAGCGGCACAATCTCAATCAGAAGCTGACCTTAATTTTCCAGACAGCGAGCGATGACACACCCGAGAAATTAGCAGCCGCCAAGGGCTTAATCGAGCTAAATCGCAGAAGCGACGGCAGCATCCCCGAGGTTCTAGGTTCCAGAACGATCGAACATCCACCCGTGATGAGAGCTGCCACACGAGGAAATCAAAATCCAGGTATAGCCAAACCGGCTTGGACAGAAAACGCCGAAACAAAATACGCTACAGTTGAAGCCTACCTCGACAAGCGTAGCGAAGCACTGCTTGCCGACACAGCAAAAGTCGTAGAGCAGAGAGAGCGGACAGCGACAGCGGATGCGGCTGTTGCAAAACAAAATGCTCCAAAAGCAGAAGCGACGCAACGCACCGACCTCTATAACCGTTCAGTTCACATTTTTCTCGATTCAAAGGTTCCAGAAGATAAGACGGCGGCGGCCATCGCGCTGCTCGAGTTAGCCCGGAATAGCGATGGAAGTATTGCTGAAAATATTGGTGCCAGGAACGTTCACGTCAATGCAAAAACTGTCTCGAATGGTCGAAACGGAAGTGTAAGAATAATTGAACCGGCCCGCGATTACATTCAACCGGTAGCGAAGAACGATGCCCTGAGCTACTTGCAGCAACAGCTCGATTCCTCAGCTCCGCCCCGCGGCCGAGTAATGGCGGCCGATGCACTTAAGAGCGCTGGCGCGATCGACGAAACCCGCTACAAAGAAGTGATTAGAGGAGTTATTTCTGATGACCGTTCGCCTGAAGAACTGAAGGTTTCGCTTCGAAAAAGTGCAAATTTAACTGAAGTGCAGGAGACTTTGAAATCGACTTGGGATGGTCGAACTGAAGTTCGCAAGCCGGAAGATTACATCGATATTCCCAAAGAACAACTCGCGGTTTTGACAGATACTCTGCTGAAGTTGGCTAACAGTGAGGGCACGAAAGATCTCGTTCCAGCAAAGCAGCTTGAGGAGATGAAAGCCGAGCTCAAGGAAGGCAGATTTGGCCCGGCATCTCGCGACTTTTACAACCAATCGGCCGAGTTGGTTAATCAATTAACAACCGGTATGGCGGTTTGGATCACGGCGAGAAACGGCACTCTGCCTGAAGGTTGCCCGATCACCGTTCCCAAAGACGCCAGCGGTCGCGCCATCGGCGATGATTATTTCCGCGCTCAACTTTTGAGCAGCAGATTGAGCATGGATTTAAAAACGCTCAAGCCCGGCGAACTGCCGGAAGGTAATCGACTGACTGATGCGGCACTGTGGACAGCGAAGGCCACACAAGAATTCGACAACATGCGCTTGAAGTGGGAAGTGAGCGTGTTTGACGATGACCTCAAAGCGTTTAACAAAAATGGAAAACTCGACAAATGGATGTCGAACGACACCATGTCGCTCGATCAAATGCGTGAATTGCAAAACGCGCGCGGTGAGTGGTTGCAGCTCGGCATGCAGGTTCGCAACTATGCTCATGCAATTCAGTATTTCAACAAAGCTACTAACGACGCCTCGAATATACCGCGCATCTCGTTCAGCAAAGCAGAGATGTCGGTGTTCTCAGACGAAGCGCTCGATGACAAAAACTTTCCCGGCAAAGTCGTTCGCGACAAAGAGAAGGGCGGCAAGATCGTAAGCATCGAAATCGATCTGCCAGAATCACTCGATCGCGGTGACACAAAAAACATAGAGAAAGTCACGAAACTTAGAGCGTGGCTTGAGAAATACGGTCCAAAAGTTGATCAGGTCACCGACGAAATCAGACAAGCTTCAATCAAAACCGGACGGTTATTAGTCTGGAGCGATACGGAAGACTCAGGCATTGACGAAGTCACTAAGAAACCATACAACTTCACTGCCAATCGCTTCACCTCAGAAGTCGTCAAAGTAAGGATGCCTGATGGCACAGAAGAAGAGCGAATCAAAGTTTCTGCGACTAAACAAAGAAAATACGCAGGAGATCTTTCACTTTATAAAACTGTCGGAGACATCACGGATGTCGGAAACCCAGTTACCTCAGGCGAAGTTACCGTCAACGGCAAAGTGATACCGCTCGATGCTGGGGACGCCGGTATCACTCTTGGTACCAATGGCACGGTCAAAGTTACAGGCGATGCAGTCGACTCAAACCATGCCAGCATGCGCGTCGCAGCCGATGGTCGAATCTTTATCAAAGACAATGGTTCGCAGTCAGGAACCTATGTCAGCGGCGAAAAAATTGACAGTTCCAAGTGGGTAGAAGTTTTCCCGGATCAAGTGGTCACTCTCGGCAAACCAGCACCAACCCTTGAACTCGGAAAGAACGACAAAGGAGAAGTTACTCTCAACGGTCAAACTCTAAGAGTCGGAGAGCCCACAAAAATCGGCAGCAGCACCGGAGTAAAAATCGACGGCGATGGTGTCGCGGGCGAGCATTCAACGGTCAGAGCGGATGCGGACGGCAAGGTTTACATCAAAGATAATGGTTCCGGAAAGGGCACATATGTCAACGGAAAACCGGTCAGTGACAAAGAGTGGACTCAAATCAGCTCCAGCGACACGGTGACATTCGGAGCGCCAGCCAGCACTCTAGATATCCAAGGCGACGTCAGGCTCTATAAACCAGGCGACATGGTCACCGTTTTGCTTGACGGGCAAATGCAGCTAATGCCTGCAGAAAACTTGAAGGCTTGGGGTAATGAGGCTGCTGCCTGGCATTACACTGGCAAAGGTGCCATGGCGTTGATGGATCTGGGCATGATCGTCACCGGCACGATCGAACTGAAAGGCTTACAAGTTGCGGCGACCCAGGGAATTAAAGAAGTCGGAAAAGTTGGCGCACGGGCCGTGTTCAACCAGATGGTTCACAGCCCAGGCTTTGTGAGAGCAGCATGGCATACCGGTCTCGGTGTCACAGGACTGCTTCACCAGTCAATAGAAAACACTGGACCGGGCGGTAAAAAATTCAACGAAGCGCGCGGCTACGCGATGATGGCGGACATCTTCTACGGCAGCGTAGTTAAAGACAGTGTCAATCTCTCGCGCAAAGCCTTCGGCATGGCGAAGCAAGTCGAAAAGGGCAGCGCGGTCGCGGATTACCTCGCCGTGGCACCGTGGGCGAAGGCAGCCACCAAAGTTACAGAGAAGATGTTCCTCGGCATGAACGGCTACTTTGTGGGAGAAATTGGCGCGCATCAAGTTCCGGCACTCGTTTCATCGATACGTGGTCATGATGCGGCTTCGTTGCTGAAGTCTGGGATGTTACTGCGAGATACCGAGTACAACTCTGGTCGAGAGAAAGACGCACCACCTCTGCCATCGCTTGAAACAGAGGCTCGACGTTTTGCCACTCCCGCTGCCGGTGAGAAAATCACAAAAGTCACTAAAGAGGCGACTGAAGCGGCAAAGTTACCTAAGCAAGAACAACAGAAATATCTGGCAGAATTGAGCCGTCAGTTTCTCGATTCCGCTAATTCGGACGACAAATTAGCAGCGGCGTTTGGATTATTCGCCTTCCACAAAGCGGCGACCAATTCAGTTCCCGACATTCTTGGCACGCGCTATAAAACTCAAAATGATTTACCGGAAAATGTCACCGAAACAAGCGTAAAGGCTTACATTGATTCGCGCATTCCACGTTCGATCAGCCTGTTTGACAAGGAATTGCAGACGGCCGTAGAAAGCCGCTTTACCACAGTATCCAAGGTCGCGGATTTGCCTGCGGATAACGCAGAAAGGATAAAAGTCAACGAGCAATTATTGCGAAGTGTCACTGGCGGCAAAACCGAAAATGAACGCGTTTCCGCGGCGCTGGGACTGATGATGCTCAACGAACGGGACGGCAAGGCGCCAGAAAGGTTTAGCACCACAGACAGTGCTACCGGCCGAAAGATAGAAGTCAAATCGGCGGACCTTCGCAAACTGCTAGATCAATACCAATCGAGAGCGCTGCTCTCGAGATTCGATAGCTACGTGGACGCGCTGCCTGCAGGCGAAAGCCTGAATGCTGTTCTTGGAAAAACCAGAGAGCTGATTGCTAAGCCCGACAACGCCGTAGCGCGCAAAATTGAATCGACGAGGCTTCAGGAAGTATTCGAAAAGAGCACAAACAAAGAAGAAAAAGCAGCAGCAGCACTCGGATTGATTTTCCTCAATGCGGACAAAAAGACTGGCGCTTTCCCAGAGACTCTTGCTCAGACAACCTACGCAGTAACCGTAAACAAATTCATAGCCGGCGGCACCGGTGCTTACGGCGTTCGCGGTGGCGTTGGCGTCGGCGGAATGGGGCGTTGGGAGAAGGTTCAAGAGCAGCGCGTTCGCGATTTAAAATCCGCTGACGTTATTCAATATCTCAAAGGAAACATGCCGTCCTTCCAGCCGGGAACTCAACTGGCGATGGGCGATTTGTTATTTCGCGCGGATGAGGCACCACTGGCGGGGCGCTCAAAATTCAACGATTATACTGGACTGCTTTTGTCGGTGGTTCAAAATCCCAATGCCTCACCGGAAGCTCGCAAACAAGCGTTGGTAAACCCTCATGGTTTAGGTCTTGCCGAAGCAATGGAAGTTCACAGGTTTAATACAGAACCTGAAATGCTGAAGCGAGAAAACAAAGAGAAATTAGGTCCGCTCCAGGCTGATATCTACGGACGAGACTCAAAAGCGATTGAGGAAACGCTTCTCGGCATCGTCGAACAACCTGATGCAGACAAGGATTTGCGAGCCTTAGCCAGCATGACATTATTGGCGAACAGTGAAACAGATGTAGCGACACGCAAATCAATGCTGACGCAAATGCGGCTCGATTACGAAGCCACGAAGAGCACCCCTGGAGGCTATTACCAGCTTGTATTCGAGCGTCAGAGTGCGACTATCAAAAACCTGATTCATGGTGGAGAGCCAGCGCCGGAGAATGTCAGCCGGGTGCTCAGAGCTGCCTTGATTATGTCGAAGAACAACAATTGGGAAGAGTTTGGCGTCAGCAAACTGCAAATGGCGCAAGCCATGCAATCAGCGTTCACTTCGCAAGAATCAATCCTCGCATCTCATGCGCTCGAACCAATGCTCAAGCACTACGGGAGCCTCGATAGTCCCGGCAAGAGACTTGCAGAAAAGAGACTGTTAAGCCTGATCGACGATCCAAAAGGCGAATCAAACTCAGCCGGTTATTTCTTGAAGCTCGATGTCATCAATCGTTTGGATCAAATAAACTCGGTTATTGGTCCTGAATTTGCGGCCAAGGCCCGCGAGCGAATTACAGAAGTATTCACACCAGGCTCGCCTGCTAACCAACTGTCAGATGAAACCATCAAAACAGCCGTCATTAGAGCATTAGCGAAAACCGGCTCTAATGATGATGCCACTCAAGATTTGCTAAAACGCATCGCTGGAACTGGAGGCGACGCATCGCCGATGGTGCGCTCTGCCGCTCTGGATTACCTGACTGAATTAAGACCAGTCGGCTTCAATCAATTTGCAGCCAAGCTTCTGGAAAGCGAAAAAGATCCGGAAATTCTTCGCAAGCTGGGCAACATCGAAAAGAGCACCAGAAGACTAGATCCGGATTCAGCGGAATATCGCGAAGAATATCGCAAATCATTCAACCGAATGATGGATGCCGGTCTCAATAAGTACTCGCTAGCAGGTGTGCCCGATTACATTCGCAACACGCTGCTCAATTCCGATTACATGCTGCGTAAAACAGTAAACGACATCAACGAGGGCGAGGGCAACTGGAAGTGGGTTTGGGAAAAGAACTGGGATCTAGCCAAACCATATTTCGAGAAGAACAGAGCGGCGATGTCGGCAAAACTCGACGAAGTGATAGGCAACGCCTCGACTCCGGCCGGCGATATGGATCGTCGCACATTAGCTTGGATTGTAATGTCCAATGGACAATCGTTCGACGACAACAGAAATCCAGACGGCACGAGCACTAGAGAAGAGGTCGTCAAACGGGCGGCTAACGGTTTGCTCCGAGCCAGTCAGAGCAGTGATGAGAAAGTACGAAATGAAGTCGCGCCACTACTAACGATGGCAATCGCTACTCAAGACAGAATGCCGTACGAAGCCAGAAGCGTTTTGGTTTCCGCTCTGGAAAATCTCAAACCTGGC
>CAZRMH010000033.1:0-31596 GCA_964600935.1 uncultured Candidatus Obscuribacterales bacterium | reverse complement strand
CTTCACCGTGCTCCACTACGTCGGTGACAACCTAGATTTCTTGCAACTTTCTCATCAGGTCATACAGCGAGAGTAAGAATCGCAGATTCTGCCCGGCGCTGCACCTAATTCTTTTCACGCCGCCAAGCTGAACGACTTCGCCTTCGACCGGGATGTTGCTATTGGAAACCTGGACCTTTCTCGCCATGCTGCCCTCCATTAATTGAAGAAAAGCCGTCTCTTTTAAACTCTTTAGCGATATCTCGTCGGCTCCAGAATTGATGCAATCAAAAATATCGTCTTCGGAAATCGTAGTTGTTAGCAAGATGACCGTGATATCAGCTGTGGTATCACTGTCCTTAAGCGCACGGGACAATTCATAGCCGGACATTTCAGGCATATTGATATCGGTCAAAACAGCTGTTGGTTTTTCCGCTGCAATCAGCTCCAACGCCTGCTTGCCGCTGCGGGCTCGCCGAACCGAGAATCCCCCCTTCTCGAGTAAATGCTGATAGAGCATCGCTTGAGTAAGCGTATCCTCAACCAGAACAATCGCTCGCCCCTGATTCTCCAAAATCACTTCCTCCGACAAGCCAATTCGATAAGCAATTCAGATATTCGCGCCGGTGAGGCTACATGCTGAGCCGCGCCCAACTTAATAGCCTCGCCAGGCATACCGTGTACAAGCGAACTTTCAGCATCTTGCACAATTGTCACCCCGCCACGCTCGCGGAGGACTCGCAATTCTTCAGCACCATCACGCCCCATGCCTGTAAGCAAAACAGCGGCGATTTTTCGGCCAGGTATTTCCGAGATCGATGAAAACAAATAAGACACGGACGGTCTCACACCATTGACACAATCGCCCTCATCCAATTTCACTCGAAAAGACGGATTGAGACCGGTCTGAAATCCATCAGGACAGAGATAAGCAGTAGAAGGTAAGAGTTTGTCGTTATGCGCACAGATCTTGACGCTGTAACCGGTCGTGGTGGCAAGCCAATCGACCAGAGCCTTAGTAAAGCCGGGGGCGATATGTTGCGCAATCAAGATTGGCACAGGGAAGTCTGGTGGCAACCCTTTCAAAATCATTTGCAAAACGCTCGGTCCACCAGTCGAAGCGCCAATAACGACTAATTCAATTGCCGAATTTTCATCATCTGTTTTAACGCCGTTGGGTTTTGCACTTTGCGGACTGATACCAGTTTGTCGATGACGGATTCGACGCACGAGTTTGATCTCGGACATAGTCTTAATCGTCTCGATCAAACAACGTTCAATTTCGTCCCCATGATTATTAAACCTGAGTGGTCGCTCAACAGTGGCTAATGCACCAGCTTCTAGCAGATCAAACGCCACCTTGGTATCGGTATTTTCATCAGTCGAACCGACCACGACAATCGGAATCGGGTGCTTCTCCATCACCTCTCGGGTAAAGGCAAGACCTTCCAGAGCAGGAAGTTCCAAATCAACCGTGATCAGATCCGGTTTCGATCTGGCGATAAACTTAAGAGCCTCGGCAGTATTGCTGACAATGCCCGACACCCGGATATCAGGGTCGGATTCGAGAATTCTCATGAGCAGTTCCTGCGCTTCCGGCGCATGCTCGACGATCAACACATTTATAGACGTTTCTGACATTGTTTATATCAACCGATTACCGTTGTTCAAATCAACCGCTTTACCATTTCGAGCAGATTGGATTTGTCGAAATTACTCTTGACGAAGTAGGCATTGGCACCGACTTCAACACCTTTTCGCCGGTCCTCCAGTGATGCAAGAGAGGTGACAATGATGATCGGGATATCTTTCGTTCTCGATTCTTTTCTGATTTTTGTAGTCAATTCAAATCCAGTCATTCGCGGCATTTCCACGTCGCTAACGATCAAATCGAAGTTGCTGTCCTGCAATAATTTTTCCCAACCATCCTGGCCGTCACTGGCGACGGAAACTTGAAATCCAGCGGACTCTAGAATGTTTTTCAACAAAACACGGGAGGTAATTGAATCTTCTACCACCAGGATGCGTTTCTGGGCCGACGATTTACCCTTACTGTCGGTGCGAGTCGCTGCGGCTTGGGGAACTGGAACCATCGAACCGACCAGCACTGCTGACGTGAGAACATCGTTCATATTCACGACGACGGCAAGATCACCATTCTTCAACAACGTTGCACCACCGACATTGCGCACTTGTGTCAGTGGTGCCGGCAAATTCTTAACAGCCACTTCCTGCTCGCCATGGATGTCTTCAACCAGGAGGGCAAGCGGATAATCATCACTTCCGACAATCAACAATGTGCCTTCGTCAATTTGAACAGTAGATTCAATGTGAAGCACATCTGCCAGCGATACCATCGGAACCAGTCTTTCATGAAAAATTACAGCGCGCTTTCCTTCCACAATACGTATTTCCTGGTCGCTGGCTCGAACAGCGGCTCTGATCGACGCTGTCGGTATGACGAAGATGCGCCCTCCAACCGTAACAGCAATACCAACGACAGTGGCACGTCTGACGGGAACAGCCAGGCGAAACTTGGTTTCTATGCCAACTCTGGAAGAAACCTCAACCGAGCCTCCGAGTTGTTCAAGTTTGTCTTTGACAATCGCACAGCCTAAACCTCTACCGGATAGCTCGCTGACCGTGCCGCGAGTGGAAAAGGAAGATCGAAAAATCAGAGCGAGGGCCTCTTGATATGAGAGTTCTGCTGCCCGATCGAACGAGAGGATGCCCTTCTCGACCGCACTGATTTTCACTCGCTCAGGGTCGATTCCGCCGCCGTCATCTCGCACTACAATTTCGACTTTACCTGATTTGGGAGGTGATAACTGAATTTCAATGGTAGCCTCCGCAGGCTTACCGGCAGCCAGCCTGACAGCCGGTTCTTCAATGCCATGGTCTACGCAGTTTCTCAAAAGGTGCAAAAGTGGTTCGCGAAGATCGTCGAGAATATTGCGGTCGATTTCAACAGCGCCACCGATAATTTTCAGCGAAATTTGTTTTCCTTCATCACGCGCCAAATCACGAATCATCTTCACGAACAAATCTTGTAGCACCGCAAACGGTATCATCGTCAACTCTCGGCTCTGTTCGAGCATAGTGTCGATTAAAGTACTGACCGTTCGTCGATCAGCCAAAACAGCCTTTTCCAGAGAATTTAAGCGGTCACTCAATCGACCGACAAAACTGTCATGAAGATCGAGAAACTCCTGCAGATTACTGCTGCCGATCT
Organism: uncultured Candidatus Obscuribacterales bacterium; assembly: GCA_964600935.1. Lineage (GTDB taxonomy): Bacteria > Cyanobacteriota > Vampirovibrionia > Obscuribacterales > Obscuribacteraceae > JADYXR01. The sequence goes on along the minus strand of CAZRMH010000033.1, from coordinate 28,385 downwards.
GACTGACAAGTTGATCGCCACCGTAGAGGTTTCTGCGTTGAACTTCGTTCTCGACTTCCGGTCTGAGGCGTTGCCAGCGCCTGACCCACTGATTCAAAATCAACTGCAACTCGCCACAATCAATGTAGCGTTGATCGGATACGAGCTTGGCGTAAACCAGCTCTTCTGCACCGTGCACCAGGTCTTCGACTCTGTTCACTTTCAAACGAACGGTCGTGCCCAAAACGCCCAGCGAAGCTGTTCTATGAATACCAGAAGCAGTCTCGTCGAGTCGGGCGAACTGCCCCGTTTGTTCGGATGAATCAGCTGAAGCGGCAGATTGCCGCGAAATCCCGTCTGGCAGCGCTGAGTCATCGACTCTTTGCGTGATAATCGCAGACTTTCCTTTGGTTGTGCCAAGGCGAATCTCGTTTGTCAGGCGCTTAGGATTCGACTCTGGTTCAGACTTGGCCGCCGCCGCTTCAGTTCTATCAGAGCCGGAAGCCGAGATCTCGGCTTCAGCGGCAGTGGCGGACCCGGATGAATCGGACTGCGCCGCTGGCTGAGGAGCGCTGTCCACCGTCAGCGCCGCGGCTTCACCGTCCGAGCTTGAAACATCAAGACCGGAACTCGAGTGATCATGGGCAAGCGCTTCAGCCAGTCGGTCGAGCACGACGTTAGAAGGTTCTTCTTCACGCTGAAGACTTTGGACCACGTCCTGAAGCGCGTCGGCATATTCGTACATGCGATCGAGAAAAACACCACTAATGGTATCAACATTACTTTTGTAAACCACGAGTCTCGCTTCAACGATCTGGCAGGTCATCTCAATAGAACGCAAATTGACTGCCCGAGCGGACCCTTTAAGACTGTGACAGGTTCGCAGCAAAGACTCGACGGCGCTCGTTTTATTCCCGCCATCCTTTTCGAGCTCGCTCAAACAAGATCGAATAGTTTGAATCTGTTCATGCGCTTCTTCGATAAAGGCTTCTCGGAGTTGTTTGAGGAAATCAGGATCCATTACTCGTTTACCTCCAGCGTTTCCATACTAAAGAGACTGGAGCAACTGAGAATTATAGTGCCATCTCGAGTGATGCCCTCGACAAAACGGCGGGGAATGTGCGAGAAAAGCGGCGACTCTGCGGTAATATCACTGTCGGGAATAAATTCTAAACCGGTTACTTCATCAGTCATGACGCCGACTCGCATTGAATTGGTTTTCACAATCAATGTTTTGTCAGAACCCATAACAGCCTTTTCATGCAAATTACAGAGATGTCTGAGATCGATGATAGAAATTAGAGGTCCGCGCAAACTCGCGATGCCGACGATGTAAGGCGGTGTACCTGGAATCGGCAGAACACTCTTGATTTGAAAGACTTCTTCGACATAGCCGACATCGAAAGCGAACAACTGACGCGATAAAACGAAGAGAACATATTGTTTACCAGGGGGAACCTCAGGTTTCTCCAGGGGGCGAGCAAGTTTCACTGCACGACGTTTCAAAATACTGCGACGCAACTGCGCTTCCAATTTGCTGGCAGGATTCGATGTTCCGCTGGCGGCGATTACAGAATCGTTGGTAGTCGCACCGTCTGCAGTGCCTCCCGATTTATTTGGATCGTCAATCTCCGGCACTGTTAACCTCCTTCCAGAATCGACGTGATGATGGTCTTGAGCTGACCGGCCATTAGCCCGTCCGAGTCTTGAATTTCACTCGATTGGCTGACGGAGTCGAGCAGCTCGATCACTCGTTGAAAACAACGTTTGGCTTGCAACTGAGCACCCGATTGTTGATGAATATTGCCAAGAGCGAAGTGCGCCAGAATATATTCTGGTTCTAGAAAGATTGCCTGCCTGAGCGAAATTAACGCGGCGCCGTTCTCACTAAGTTCCTGTTGAATTGTGGCCCGCAGGTAATACCATCTGGCATTGACGGGTTCGTAATTGATTAGTCGTTCGCTCCAATCCATAGCAGCATCCAGATTACCTGTGTTGGCATAAGCTCGGACCAAAAGAAGAAACGCTTCTTGTGAAACGACATCATGGTTCGCTGGCACTTCCAGAAGCAAATCGATCGCTTCTTCATATTTTCCGGATTGATAGAGACGATGAGCAGATCCGAGTATGTCATCGTTGTCAGAGTCTAAAAAACTGGCTGTCTCTACAGAGTTTAATCGTCCGACGCCAAACTGACTGGTAAGAGCGGACAGCCCCAAATCAGCGTTGGATACTACCGTCGAGACCCCCCGGGCGGTGCCTTCTGAAACGTCTGTCAAACCGGCTCGGAGTGATTCCAATAAAGCAGCGGCCTCATGGACGGAAAGTTCACCAGGTGCCGACAACTGATCGGTTGATTGTTGGTCGGATGGCGTCTCTGAAATGGTGTCGTCGATCAGGGACTCGAACGATTTCATATCCGGCGTAGTCGATTGACCGAAGTAAGAGAAATTACTCTTCACTATGCTGACGACTGCATGCCCGGAACCGCTGCTGATGCCTTCTTTTTGAAGCAGGATCGCACCATCGACATTGATAATTTTGAAGTTATCCGGAGCCGGATGTGGTATCTCGCTCGGTGCCAGAAACAGGTATCCGCCATCTTTCAAGGCACGGTGAAATCGAGAAAGAACCTCAGTTACATGCTCGGGACTGAAGTAGATCAAGACATTTCGACAAAAGATCACATCGACTTCATTGGTCCCGGAAACAGCCGATGGATAGGAGTCTGACGCCAGATTCAGATAACCGAATCGAACCAGATCCTTGACGCGATCGGTAAGACGATAGCGATCGTCGGAGGTCAGTTGAAAGTATTTCTCTTTGATAAAAGTCGGTACTTCTCTAAAGGACCAGCGACGATACAAGCCCGTTTTGGCAATTTCAAGATAGCGGGGATTGATGTCAGTCGCAATTATCTCAAGGCGTTGACGTTCTGAAACAGTCATTGAGCTGAGTGCTGTAATGGCGATAGAGTACGGCTCTTCACCCGACGCGCAGCCGGCACTCCAGATTTTGATCGGACCGTCACGAGCCATTAATGGTGGCAAAACTTGTGAAGTCAGGAGATTGTAGCTCAGTGGATCGCGGAAAAAATAGGTTTCTCCGATGGTCAGATAGCTCGCGAGAAAACCTAGTTCATGCTCTCTTGGAGCGCTTCTTATAAGCTCTCTGATATATTCCTGCGGTTCTTCGAAGCCACTATCTGCAGCGGCGAGGCAAATTCCTTTGGCAAAATCATTGAGCCGAGCGTCAGAAATTTTCAGACCAATATGCAAGTCGACCCAGTCGACCATGGTCTTCAAAAGATTCTGCGATAGGCTCAGCGGCATGCGTGTAAACTTTCAAACCTCATCAAGCACGGACGGCGAATTACACTCTAGAGAGTAATTAAGAACGTCGTCGCACTTTGATGCGGTCGGTTAACGCTTTCAGTTCACCACCAAGTTCGCTCAATCTGACAACGGCTTGCTCCAATTCTTTGGCACCGCGCTGATTGTCATTACTGGCTTCTTCAACACTTTTCATCGCTTCTAGAACTTGTTGCACACCCTGCAGCTGCTGCTGACTGGAAGCGTCGATTTGAATAGCCGCCTGGGCAGAACGAGCGATGCTGTCCGCCAATGCCACCATCGAACCACCCGCCTGTTTAGCAAAACCCTCTCCATCCGCGACGACTTTGCTTCCGTGTTCAGTTTTCATCGTAGCCGAAGCGGTTGCTTCAACAATTTCATTCAAAATACTTCTGACGTTGCTTGTCGCTTTCTTCGACTGTTCGGCTAGACTCTTTATCGCTTGAGCGACGACAGCGAAACCTTTCCCCTGTTCTCCCGCTCTGGCAGCCTCGATTGCAGCGTTTACCGCCAAAAGATTCGACTGTTGAGCGATATCATCAACGGTGGCAATGATTTCGCCGACTTGTTTGGTTTGATTACGCAAAGTCAGAATGGTTCTCGTCAATGAGTCCATATGCTCTTTGATCGCTTGCATTCCAGTGACCACATCACTGGCAGCTTTCTGTCCCAGTTCGCTGGTTCTCAAAACACTTTTAGCGTCGGCAGACACGTTCTGAGCCTTTTTACTGGAAACTTCGACGGTCTGTCTGACTTCCTCGACAATCGTCGTGGTTTCCGTGACAGCCGCAGCCGTTTGCGTCGAGTTGACCGACAGATTGGTCGCCGCTTCCAAAATCACCCTGGCAAGGTTGGAGAGTTCGACCACGACGTTTTCGATATTCGAATACTCTTCGGAGATCTGTGCCTCTAAGTGCACCTCGCTCTGCGCTTTGTCACGGGCCGCCTGTGAACCAGCGCTTGATTTCGTTTTTGTCGCCACTCGCTTGACCTGAGCTTTGTTTACCATCAGTCCCCCTTTACTTCGAACGCCAGCCGAAAGCTCCACCGCTTATGCTTTACCCATCTTCCAGCGGTAAGCATCATCGAAAGCAATTTCCGATAACTCTTTCTCTAAGATAGGGTCACGGGAATATATTACCCAGATAACGATCCAGCTCACTACGCGTCGAGTATGGATCTGATCTCGCTGAACACCACCTCTAGATTTTCAATTTTTAGAATCTTGAATGCATTTGGCGATAGCGATTGCGCGAACAACTGGTCTTCTTGAAATGTTTTGACCGTTTCCACGCTATCAACCGCAACGCCAATTTTCTTCTCATCGTCCTTCATGATGAGAATCTGGTCGCTGGCTATCAGTTCGCGCGTTTCGCCGCCCAGATAGAATCGCAGATCGTGAACTGGAACGATTTCGCCTCGCAAATTTATCAAACCAATAACGCCTGGCGGCTTGTCGAGGAAGGTTGTGGTTTCCACCGCATTAATCACTTCAAAAATTGACGAGACCAAGACAGCAACGGACTTACCATCCACATGCGTGACCAGGATCTCGTAGGTATCAGCCATCGATACTCCTCAACCAATCACTGATTCGACCCAGAGAACCATTTCTTCGAGTTGATCGGTGTCAAACAATTTATCAGCATCTATCAATGTCAAAATTCCTTCCAGATCAGCAATTGCCATATGCGCATTGGCAGCAGAAAGAATATCGTGGAGGTGGACAATTTTGGACAAGGGCACGGTTCTCGTCCCGACCACATCATCGACGATCACGCTCACCGGGACTCCATCGCATTCGACCAGCACGAGTTGATTAGTGAGCGATACTTTGCCGCCCGCTTGCCCCCAGCGACCTCGCACATCGACAAGAGGAACTTTCAGACCGCGCACATTAATCGCACCGAGGACGTCCTTCGGTGGCACCTCGGGAAATTCTCCGACATCAACCGCATCAAACACCTGGATCACCGACTCCAGTGAAAAAGCCGCGCGAACCTCGCCCAATCGGACAATTAAAATCGACGCGCTCAAAGTATCGTCCGTGCACGCCTCATTCTTGGTCACAAGCAAGCTCACTAAAATTCTCCAGCACTACTCACTACAGCATACTAGAGCGACAGTCGTCGAGACAACTCCGATTGATATCGTCGCTTCGGATCAAATGCGCGCAGTCGCGATTTGAATTCGCTGTATTCTGTGTATGATGCTTCTACGGTTTTTAGAGATAAACGCGAATCTTTGTGAATGTTCGGCAGAGATTGGGTTTCAATCGTCAACTGATCGAGAAAACGCAAAAACCTGGAGGCGGCATCGCAGCGAGGAAAGTCGAAAGCAAAACAAATACCGGTACCGTTGAAACGAAGCAACTTTCTCATCCCTCCGAAGAGTTTCGACGAGGCCATGGTCACGGGAAGGTCGTTTCTATGAAGCCACCACTGCACTTGCTCGATGTAATCATGGAAACGATCGTTTGGAATGAGCACCTGATATTCGTGCAAACCTCGAGATCCGAAGCCATGGAAATATAAGTCTCGTGAGCGTTTGTCGGGGAAATAGCATTGCTGAACCGGCAGTCGGTTCAAACCTCCTACTCTCAAAGTTTGCCAGTGCGTGTAAAACGAATTCATCAATCCGGTCACGACTCGACCAAAAAGCGGCGGCAACGAATTGCCCCGACCGTTCGCCGTCAAGGTCAATGAATCGCGTTGTTGGGCAGGCTGTTTGATTGGAAAAGTAATCGTCCCTGTGTTTGCAACAGAACTCTCGTCCGATTCTGTGAACCTGGCACTCTGCAGAAACCCGCTGCCAAAGCGCGATCCAATCTGATTTAAATCGTGCCAACTGACCAGCTGATCAGAAGATTCACTCTTTTCACGAAGCAATCCTGAAAGTTCCGAGATATCAGCAATCGGTCTAACGGAAACGTCGAAAAACAGCGACGGAACAGGTTTCACTTTCAAGGTGACACTACTAACGGTGCCGGTTAAACCGAAACCGCCGAGGGTCAAATCGAAGAGTTCCGAATTCATCTCTCTTGAAACGTCAATCGTGCCATGATCGATGTGATGCAGCCGAAATGACTCCACCTGCTCTTCAAAATTGCCATCCCGGAGTTGCTGCTTTCCGTGTACATCAGCGGCAATGCAACCACCAATGGTGATAGTCGGATAGCCAGGAAGTGCACATAGGTAATAGCCATGTGACAATAAAAAATCAAGAAGGGCACCAACAGTGACACCAGCCTCAACGGTGACGGTCAATTTTTGATTGTCTAAAACCGAAATACGATTCAATTTCAGCGTTTCAATCGCAGTGATCTGCTCACCAAAACTGGCAGCTGCAAAGGATAATCCAGCACCTCGCGCGATCAGTCCACCGGTGTGTAAAGCCGATGCCTCATCGCTGTCGTTTGAAGCTGGCGGAACGCTTAACCGACTTGGGTTTCCGAGGACTGCCCGATTCGTCAGAACAGTTGGATCATCAGGCGTTATCAGCATTCCTTGACAGCGAACGCCACCATCAAAGGAAACAAATTGAAATTTGCAACGCTCATTAACCATGCCACTATCCTTGATGCCTGTGCAAGGTTTAAACCTCAGGGTCGGAAGAAAACTGCAAATGACTGTCGTTCTTACTGATTATGAAATTTGGTCGACCCAAAGAATTTTTGTAAGTCCGCCCCGTGTAAATGGCAATAAACGCAATAGCGCTGCCAAAGTAGCTGGCGAAAAGAAAAATCAATCCAGCATCAATCCAACGTGAGTCGTTAAAAACACGGGCAATCGCTAACACGCCAACAGCAATCAACCAGAAAAAAAGCGTTTGAATCGGCAAACGCAAAAACAATGTGGAAGAGGACAAAATTCCCGCAATCGCAAAATATATCAAACTGAATCCAGGGAAATTGCTTTTGCCCGCGATTCGCTTTTGGCGCTTATACGGAATCCCCTTTCGTCGAAATCCAACCCGCCCGATTGAGGCTCTGATAAAGGGAAATGAAGAGCTATCCTCAACGATCGCATCTCTAACTTCTTCGGTCATCAACGAAAATTCAGCCATGTCGAGAATCACTTCTTCATCGGCAACAACTTTCAATATGCGATAGAAAAGTTTTCTCCCCCACACTAAGAGTTTGGCCTCATGCCGGTCTACACGTTCACCATATACGATATCGCAACCACCATCTTCGTAGACTTTCACAAAATCGAGAATCATCTCCGGTGGATCTTCACAATCGACGTCGATAAACACAAATAGGTCGCCCCTAGCGGTTCGCAAGCCGCACTCAAGCGAAGCCTGATATCCGACATTGCGGCTTAATGTAACAACGTAGATGAACGAATTTTGGCAACGCAGTTTGATAATTTCGCAGAGAGTTTCATCAGTTGACGAGTTGTTGCAAAATAACAGGTCCACGTCATAGCGGTCTAAAAGCTGCTCTCGAACGGCTTTCATCCGTTGCGCAAATATCGGAACGCTAATCATCTCGTTGAAAACGGGACAAATCACAGTCAGCTTTTTTCTGTGTTTTTGCTCTAGCATTTGGCTCAATCCGGAGGCTCCGACAGTTTGAACACACGCACTTTGAATGAACGACCGCTCGAAGAGTACACCTCAGGCTCGCCTTCGATGGGATATCTGGCGGCAATCGCATCGACAAGTTCCTGTTGTCTGTCTTTCGAATCGCGCAACTTCTGACCCGGTTCACTTTCGTCAGTGATCAAAACCAGAGACTGTGCCTGGGTTATATCAATCTTCTTAATCCATTCCAGGGCATTATCGAGCGCTTGCTTATCAGCGAATCCAGCAGTGTAGTCCTTGAGTTTTGCCGGCGTCTGGGTATAGTGGTTCGGAAATCCGTAATACAGTGACGGAGCCTGCCCGTGCTGTTCCTTCTGAATGTAGTAAACCAGCGTATAAGAATTAAAATCGGGCGCCATCATCACTGCCGATTGTTTGAATTTATTCGACTGCCAGTCCCTGGCAAATTTGCGCAGACCGGAATCATCTTCCTGACTCATGCCTTTGACTTCGCTGTATGTAATAAGCACCATAATCGAGCAAATCAAAGCGATAGTCAGATTGCGTTGCAAAGGAGAGCGCCGAGCAAGACGGATGCCAACCTGTGAAACCAATTCAACCGCCAGTGCGGCGCAAAGAATCCAACCGAAAAAAACGAAAGACATTACGTAGCGTTGACTGCCGACAAGCGGTGCTAAATATTTGTAGGTGAATACTGGAAGCAGTATGTTGGCAAGCAGCAATGTGTAGGCTTTATGGTGATCGATGTATGTCACCAATTCTCTGCGAAACAGCAAGACCATTGCCTTCCAGCCAAGCATGAGTGCAAAAATAGGCAGCGCTATAAAAAGCAGCGTAAATGACGCGTTATAAGGCAAAGGCAAAGTTGCAGCTAGATTGCTTACCATAATCAGCAGCAAATTACCGCTTGATTCCCGGTCGTAAGGAAACGAACCATATTTTTGCTGGTCGAAGAAGATCGGCATCCAGGGCAGAAATGCAAGCAAAGAAAAAACTAAGGTCGCTAGAATTCTCTCGTGTTTAAAGACAATCGATTTGAAGGGAAACTTGGTATACGCGACTGTGTTTATCCCCATCAGGATGACGAGCAAAATCGACACATAGTTTGAATAAAGCAACAAAGTCGTCGAGATTCCCAGCGCTAGTAGACGCGGACGCCGAGTCGCCTTAAGGCACCTGACGAAGAAATAGAAGGTCAGGGTACCCAATAGAGCGATTAAGGAAGAACTGCGGGCTTCTCTTGAGAAGACCACCCCGAGAGGCGAGATGCTGGCGAAAAAGGCGCTCGTCAAAGCAATGTCCTGGCGTTCGAACAGCTCGATTGCAAGCAGATAGACACACGGGATCAACCCGACGCCCAGCACCATAGACGGTACCGCTACCGCGAGCGTGGAGTCACCAAATAAATGAACCCAGATTGAAATTAGAGCAAAATACAAGGGTGGAGCGAATTCGTATAACCGAGTCCTATCGACTAACTCAGCTACACTGCCGCTGTTGGCAATGAAAATAGTGACTGCCTCATCCGCATCAATACCGGTGTTCAGAGGAAGTAAACGCAGAAGCACGCCAATCAAAATGATGAAGATCAGTAAGAATGTGCTCTTAGGTTTCACTTGAAGGCTGACTATCCTGACCGTCCGGATCAGTGCCTGCGGCTTTGCCGCGCTGCCGATGGCGGTTAAGCACTTCAGAGAAAAAGACTGCCATGACCAGAACAGAACCGGTGATGCCCATGAAATACCACTGTTGATTGACCAGGTAAGCGGCAATCAAACCGAGCAGTCCGGATGCACCGTAGATGATGTAAGCCACCTTCTTTTGAGAAAGCCCGGTTTGAAGAAGTCGGTGGTGGATGTGTCCCGCATCAGGCGAGAAGATCGAGCGTCGCGCGGCCATTCGTCGAACGATCGCCCATGCCGTATCGAGAAGCGGGAAGAACAAAATCAAAACGACGAGCAGTACTGTCGGCACTATCACAGTTGCAGCAGCAGCACCCTTGATTACACCCGTAATCGATATCGCGCCGAGGATAAACCCGACAAGATAAGCGCCGGAATCGCCGAGGAAAATTCGAGCAGGGTTGAAATTCCAGCGTAAAAATCCAAATAACGCACCAGCCACAACCGCGGCTATTAAGGCGGCATACGGTCGGTCAATACTCATACCGAGTGCGACACTCCAGATCGTCAGAGCGGAAATAGCCGATACACCGGCCGCCAATCCGTCCATTCCATCAATCAAGTTAACGGCGTTGGCGACCCCGACAAGCCATATCACAGTAATCGGCAGACTGAGAGGACCCAGCTCGATCGGTACGCCTCCATGGATAGCCAAAAATCCCAGATCGATATCCATATTGAGTGGAATCGGAATCGCTTTGATGCGAACACCAAGAGAGTAAGCAGCAGCGGCAGCGAGGATTTGCACCATGAATTTCATGCGCGCTTTCAACGACTCCAGGTCGTCGAGCAAACCAAGGACGAAAACTAACGTGCCACCAACAGCGATGCCGGCAATACCTTCGACGCCGCGTGCTTCAGCCGGAAGTTTACCGGCGATAGCAATAAGCGAGGCAAGCGTAACCAGAATACTGATGAAGATTGCCACACCACCAAGTCGTGGAATCGGCACTTTGTGAATCCGACGTTCCTCTCCTGGTTTATCGACCAGACCGAGACGCAATGCCCGAGATCTGATCTCGGGAGTGAGCCACCAGCTGATCGACATCGCAATCAGGAATCCGGGAATCTGCATAGAATCGAGATTCTTCGACGGACAGTAGAATGCCGCCCAACAAAGACCGAATATGAAAATCAATAATTGAAATAGCCCAGTGACTCTGGAACGTGGCTTTTTCACACGAGCCCCCCCCGCTCTTGCGGGTAAACTGACATTAGGCTCGCCTTCGGTCGACGAACTCGATTTCGAAACGACATCAATCGGCGCGCGTGAAGCTTCATCTTCTGCTTGCTCGCCAACCATCTTGATTGCTGCCTTTTCTTGAATTTCAGTCAATTACCTAACCCCGACAGCTCGTTCTTTATACAGTGGGAATCTCTCACAAAGTTCAGCCACACTTTTCAGTGTTTTCTCTTTCAGATTCTCGTCATCAGGAGCCTTCAACATATCGGCCATGAGTTTGCCAATCGTTCGCATCTCAGCTTCGCCGAAACCACGAGTCGTGGCCGCTGGCGTTCCGACGCGGATGCCGCTGGTGACGAATGGTTTTTCGGGATCGTTCGGAACTGCGTTTTTATTCACAGTAATATTTACACTTTCGAGGAGACTGGAAGCTTTTTTGCCGGTCATCTTGATTGGTCGCAGATCAACAGTCATAAGGTGATTATCGGTGCCACCAGATACGATAGCAAGACCATTTTCCACCAGGGTTTCGGAGAGGGCTTTGGCGTTGCCGACAATCCGTTCTTGATATTGTTTGAATTCCGGTTTCAAAGCCTCACCAAAAGCGGCAGCTTTAGCAGCAATCACATGCATTAGCGGTCCCCCCTGAATACCGGGGAACACCGCTTTGTCGATATCTTTAGCGTAGTCTTCGTGGCACATCACGACGCCACCTCGCGGTCCACGCAATGTTTTGTGAGTAGTTGTCGTCACGAAGTGGGCGTGCGGAAACGGACTCGGGTGCAAACCGGCAACGATCAAACCGGCGATGTGAGCCACATCAGCCAGCAATAGAGCGCCGACTTCATCTGCAATTGAGCGGAACTTGTCGAATTCGATAATTCTAGAGTAGTTTGATGCTCCGCAAACGATCAACTTCGGTTTCAATTCCAAAGCCTTCTTGCGCACATCATCGTAGTCAATCCGACCGGTGTCCGGATTGATTCCGTAAAACTGAGCATCGAACCATTTACCGGACATATTGACCGGTGAGCCGTGGGTGAGGTGTCCGCCCTGATCGAGCGCCATTCCCATCGTGGTATCACCCGGTTTCAGCATGGCGAACTCAACAGCCATGTTCGCTTGAGCTCCGCTGTGCGGCTGGACATTGGCGTGTGGCGCGTTAAACAATCGTTTAATCCGATTAATGGCGATCTCTTCGACGTCGTCAACATATTCGCAACCGCCGTAATAGCGCTTGTGAGGCAGACCTTCTGCATATTTGTTGGTGAGTACCGAACCCTGTGCTTCTAGCACGGCTTCGCTGACGAAGTTTTCACTGGCAATCAACTCGATAGAGTTTTGCTGCCGATTCAGTTCGTTGGAAATCGCTTGATATAGCTCAGGATCACTGTCTTTGAGAAAGCCCACGTTTTACCTCCAGCCTCGGCACTAAACTGCCAATATTTTAGCGGTTTTTGCTGCCCGACATAAGCCTAGACACCGCCGGTTTGCGGGATGCAAAGGGAAAACCTATCTCATCTTGGTAAAGTTTGGGTTAGATGCTCACTTAGAACTGCTTCAACAGGTCCAGAGTGCGCATCTTTTTTCCGGCTCGATTCTCCAGGTTACGCTGCATCAGCCGGTGTGCTGCGTCGAGGGCAGGTGACTGAGCCTCGGTATATGCCGGTCTGCGCCGCGTTGCATTCTCCAGGTCGACCAACTCTTCACACGCAGAGTCGGCATTGACCAGCATCTTCCAGACCAGAGGAGTAACAAAGGTGCCCCGATCTTCATACTCGGCATCACTGTCATAATTCTTTTCGGCAACCCGAGCGCCCGATTGAGAGCTGGAGCGCCCGCAACGGTCGCAGCCGATACCTCCGAGTTCCAGATAAAACACAGTGATATTGTATTCAGTCAGCGGCCGTCGGCATTTTATACATACCTGCAATTCAGGGGAGACGCCCAGTTGCCTGAGCAAAAACATTTCAAATTCAAGCGACAGCAGCCTGGCATCGGCAACAGCAGCTTCTTGCATGTGCAATGAATTGAATAAGACTTGATAAAAGACTTCGCTTTCTTCCTCCAGACCTTCACCAAAAGCCTGGGTCAGCTCCGCGTAGTAGAGCGAGTACGTGAGGCGAATCAAGTCACTTCTGAGATTTCGAAACGTAGCGATCGACTCCGCTTGCGTAATGATATCGAGCGATCGTCCGGTAGCGATCATCAGCTTATTGGCGCACAGAGCCTCGGATTTGCCTGCCATTTTCGTGCCCGGTTTTTTAGCACCCTTAGCGACCGCTCTGACAAGACCACGCTCACTGGAAAACATAGACACAACTTTGTCAGACTCTCCGATTGGAAAGCCTCCAACGATGATCGCAGTCAGGCCGTAGTTTGGCATTGAATTTTTCCGTTTGCATCAGTTTAGCAGAGATTCGAAATCGGCTCGGACCGCGCACCAGGGGCGGTGACAAACAGTTTTCGAGTTTAAAACATATCCAGTCGGTATAAAACCGGAGGACTGATTCGACTACTAAAACCGGCTCGATCGGCAATTGATCCAACAGGGTGAGATTCTACGACGTCCGATAAGCATGGAAAGACTCTGCCGGTCGTCTGTCGACAGACGCCCCAAAATTTAATACTCGTAAGTCCGCAGAGTCTTGCAAGACTTCTAGTCACAGGCGAATTGATTCGCGAAACCGACACACGCGATTTTTTTCTCAGAGCTCATTCCGGTGACAGGTTGCCGCTTGACCTGTTTTGAATCCCCAGGACAGGTGTAAAAGAAATTAGATACTTCTCTAGGCCCGGTTACGTGATGTCGACCGACGACGAGTCGAAAAAAGACGAACATAACAAAGCAGGTCCAGCTCAGGAACGTGCTTCTGAGCAAACTGCGCCAGCACTGTTTCCGGAAAACAGCGTTTTTGATTTGGAACCGATTGTCGTCCCAGAGAACATGCGACTGGCAGCCCCTGAAGACGAGAGCGAAACAAAGGTCGGCAACGAACAACCACTAGCGGTTGAAACCGCAAGAGCCCCATCGGTTGAGAACACAGACTCTCAAGCTCCTGTTTCACCAGAAGCACAGCCGCTAGAAGTGACCGCCGAGCCTGTTGCCAAAGCCATTAAGCTTCCACCACAACCGCCTATCGGTTCGACTCAAAGCAAACTAAAAATCACGCCTCGAAAAGTAAAAGCGACCACAACCGAGCTATCCAAAATTTCTCAAATTGAGACCGGTGACTCGGCTAAGCAGTCAGGCAGAGTCGACGGCAGTGAAACCACAATAACTGGTGCTGACCCGAGCGCTGAAACAACATCTGAGTCTAAACCAGAAGCCTGGACCGAACACGCATCAGCCGTCCTCGAGCACTTCGGATGGGAAGAAGCGCAGTTTTCAAAACAAGAACAAAGCTCAAATTCCTCACCTCCAGCCTCGGAGGCTGTTTCCCGCAGCGCTCAGTCGGATCTTTCCGCAGAGCAAGAGAGTTCCCCGCCCCCAGAAAAGTTTGACGACGAAGTCGCCAACAGAATCGGATTTTTTCCGGAAAACAGTGCGTTCGATCTGGAGCCCATCCATGTCCCTGAAGATCAACGGCTGGTCCGACCTGTCGCCCAGCAGCCAAAGCCAGACCCCAGACCGACTATAGGGAATCAAAAACTTTCGCCGATAAAAATCGGACAACTTCGACCAGCACCTCAAAAGAGCGAGTCAACAGGCGCTCCTGCAAGCATCGCCGCAACTACTGCCACTGAGCCGAGCGCCGCGCAGCTCGCGGTGAACGCAGAGGTAAATTCCAGTTTAGTCCAATCCGAGATAATTTTGCCTTCGTCTAACGGCGATCAACACGTTGTAATCGCAGAGCCAGTCAACGAAGGTCAAGATACACAGACCGCAGCGGTCGCTGACGAGGACAGGGGAAAGACTGAGGAAGGAGATACTTCCTGGAGAGAAGAACAGACTGGCTGGGAAGAAATCGTCTCCAAAGGGGACGGTTGGCAAGAACAAACCGGTCAGGATGAAGCGGTAGCAGAGAAAAGCGAATGGGAGCGCTCCGGTTGGAGCCAAGCCGATGGTGAGACCGACGCACAACAGACTGATCAGCACGAGCCAAACGCACCTGGCACTGCCGGTGGTGTAAATCCTCCTGGCGCCAGCGCGGAGGAGACCGGTGACAACGATCCTGTCACGGCGCAGGAGCATCCACCACAGCAATCACGCTCAGTCGATGCACTTTTCGTTGACGCCGAGGAGGATGAAGACGGCAACCGGTCCGGTGAAGACTCTGCGGCCGCAGTTGGCACAAAAACGCTCGAGATCGAACCGACCGAACGAGAAGATATCGAAAATCGAATCGGCACCGCCACGGGTGAACATCAATACTCTCCTGGCGATGACGAAAACTTTGCATCCGAACAGGAAGATCGGTCGGAAACGGCTTCACAGAATCAGGAGGGCGAATCTTATCCGATAATCGAAATTCCCCATGTCGCACCACCGGCGGTGTCCGACCAATCAAAAGGCTTCGAAGAAGACCAAAAGCAATATCAGTCGGAAGATGGCGAGCCCGGCGGCATGGTCTTCGACATCAACAACATGGGCATCGGCACGGCTGACATAGACCAGATAATTCTCGAACATCAAGATGTCCAACTGACCTTGCGAAGTGGCGCGTTGCTCGAAGAAGAAGAGGAGGAGCGCTACTTAAAAGAACTTCTACTGAAAGAGCAACGAGACGCAGAGCAGCAAGAACGCAAACTTCGCGGCCAAGATCCTCAGCTCAACTCACAAGAATTTACCAATCCGGATTTCGCACACGATCCGGTAGAAGAGTATGAAGTAAGCTACGACGAAGAGGAAGCGATTCAGGAATACCGTCCGACAGACAGTATCTACGAATTAGCACCGTTTGTACTTCCAACGGCAGGAGATCGACTGACTGACTCACCGAATGCGGTGCCCGGTCAGGCGAGCTCGATTAAACAGGCAGTTAACGCCACCGACGGTCCGGAGCGAGCCGCGGTTCCATCCTATTCTTCCGACCCATTGGTCGGTAGTGTGCTGGCACACAGCTACGAGATCTTAGACGTAATCGGACAGGGTGGCATGGCGATCGTGTACCGCGCGAAACAAATCGCGACCGGAAGACTGGTAGCCATAAAGACCTTGAGGTCCCAAAACCCTCCGGATATTTTGCGTTTCTCGCAGGAAATCAAAACACACTCACAACTGGATCACAAAAACGTCGTTCGTTTTATCGACTCAGTTAGAGAACGTGGTCAGCTCTTCCTTGTAATGGAGCGAGTTCGCGGTATCAGTCTCGAAGAAATTCTGAGAACATTTGGCAAGCTGGACGAGCCGGACAACATTGTCGACATTCTCTCGCAAATTCTCGATGCTCTAGAATACGCACACAGTGGCGGTCTCATTCACCGAGACCTGAAAACCGGCAACGTCATTCTAATCAAAGAACAGGACGAAGCACTGGTCGTCAAAATTTTGGATTTCGGAATCGCTAAAATCCAGGGTGATTTGCAACGTCTTACACATGTCGGACAGGCGCTTGGTTCGCCGATATATATGAGTCCGGAGCAGTGCACCGGTAAGGCTCTGACGACAAAATCAGATTTATACTCACTGGGTGTAGTCGCTTACGAAACGGTGACAGGAACTCCTCCGTATTCAAAGGGTACCTTGATCAATGTCATGGCCGCTCATTGCAATGAGAATATAAAGCCTCAGCCGCTTTCCGAGATGGCTCCACATCTGCCGAAAAACAAAATGCTCGACCAGATATTGCAGAAAGCACTGCAAACTCCAGCCGAGAAACGTTGGCAAAGCGCCGTGGAATTCAAAACAGCACTTCAGTTTTGGCTTAAGTCCATTCAAAACAACGCTCAGTACGAGGAGCTTCCAGTCGAGTTGATGCGATGCCCGGTTACGGAATTCGATTTGGATAAACTGGTGGCCAGTGCGGCCGCCAACACAACTCCTTCAAAACCTGCGCAGCCAGCATTTCAGTGGGCTACCGAGCCGCCACCTGAGCCCGCTTCGGAACCGCCTTTCCATGCGGGTCAAAGCCAAGATCCAGCCACTGCGGTGGCTGGCGAAAACGCCGGTTGGACGGCAGAATCGCACGAGACCGACGATATTTGGCCCGAAGAACAAGGCGGCTGGAGCGAAGGGACAAAACCACTCGAGACCGTTCCAGGATGGGGAGAGCAAGCTCTAGCAACTGGCGGTGGCTGGGGTGGATCGGAAAAGCATCGTCAAGGTGGCGCTGATGAAACGGCTAGCGGGACGTCCGAGGAACTTAAGGCAACACCCGAATCACAATATCAAGCGGAAACAAGTGACCTGTGGAAAGGAAAGCAAGACCAGGTCAATCAGCGCCGATCACCGGTTCGCGACCTGCTCGCCTCACCTGCTACACCGGTGCTGATGCCTCCGAATAATTTCGACGTTCAAACCTCAGTAGAAATCAATGCAGTCGGCAGCCAGCCTCCGCCGTATGCGCGTGAAACGTTTGGAGAAATCACGCCAAGCGCATCGGTGGCGCCACCCCCTAACATATTTGCCCCGGAGGAAAGCACTGCCGGTGGTGACAACGCAGCGGTTCCTGAAGTTGTCGATCTCCGCCGTCGCCAGACACCAGTGCAGCCGCCTTCGGCGAATCAGACGCTGCTCAATTATTTGATCTTTGGTGCTGTCGCGGTTGTCTTCACAGCAGCCCTCTGTTTCTACATCTTCATTTCAAATGCAGAATACATCACAGCGCGATACAACGAGCTGACGCACAGTAACCCTCAAAGAGAAAAATCGAAAACCGAAGGTTTTGACTCCTCGAGAGGTCCTGTTAGAAACAGTAGCGTCACTCCGGAAGTCAAACAAGAACAGGAATCGAAAGAGAAATCACAAGACCAGTCGGAACCTGACACAAAGTCAATTCACCGATCAAAATCGGATAAAACGTCGGAACCGAATGCGGAATCAAATTCCAATTCTGAGTCAAAGCAAAGTTCGGATGAAACTTCGAACGGCTCTAATGATTCGAAATCAACTGACGAGGCATCGACTACAACAGCAGAAAGTACAGACAAAAATAAAGCCGAATCAACTACAAATTCAGAATCAACGGACGCTCAGAAGAAGGACGAAGCAAACCAAACTCCCTCATCTGAAGTCACACCTTTCAAGAAAGGGGAACCCGAAGAGGGAGTTGATTTCTAACTCTTTGGTTTGCACGCGATCCTTTACATGCCTTCCGAACAAAATGTTTGGAACCCAAATCGTTTTCCAACTAGGATTTTTTCGCGCGTTCTTTAACCATCGAAGCCCATTCCGTGTGAACGAAGCCGGCTTCTGGTTTATCAGTTCGTTCGTAGGTGTGCGCTCCAAAGAAATCGCGTTGACCTTGAGTGAGGTTTTGCGGCAAGTGCTCGCTGCGGTACATATCGAAGTAAGCAAGACTTGATGAAAGCGCTGGAACGGCGATACCGTTGTTCTGAGCGAATCCGATCACATGGCGCCAATCTTGTTGAACACCAACGATGTAATTTGCGAAATTCGGATCGACCAGCAAGTTAGCCAAGTCAGGTTTGTCAGCGTAAGCCTTACGAATCTCTTCGAGCAACTCAGCGCGGATAATACAACCGCCCTTCCAAATTCGGGCTGTTTCAGCCAGATTGATCTTCCAATCATAGTGGAGTGAACCGGCGCGAATCAGAGCCATGCCCTGTGCATAACTGCAAACCTTGCTGGCATAGAGTGCCGAAGCGAGACATTCGAGGAAGTCTTCTTTCTCATCAGTATCAGTAATCGGAACAGGTCCGGAAAGCACTTTGGAGGCCGCTACACGTTCGTCTTTCATGGAGGACAACATACGTGCAGTCAGGGCAGAATCAATCGTCGGTACCGGAACTCCAAGTTCCAATGCCACTTGAGAGGTCCAGCGACCGGTTCCCTTTTGACCAGCCTTATCAACGATCAAATCCACCAGAGGCTTCTTCGTTTCGGGATCAACTACTGAAAGAATCTTCGCCGTAATTTCGATTAAATACGAATCGAGAATGCCTTCGTTCCAATCAAGGAAAGTTTCAGCAATCTCTTCAGCTTCCATACCGAGACCACGACGCATGATGTCGTAAACTTCGGCAATCAACTGCATGTCACCGTATTCAATACCGTTGTGCACCATCTTGACAAAATGACCGGCACCATCCGGACCAAGATAGGTTACGCATGGACCATCATCGACTTTGGCAGCAATCGCTTCCCAAATCGGTCTAACTTGTTCGTATGCTTTCGGGTCGCCACCAGGCATGAGAGAAGGTCCGTTCAATGCACCCTCTTCACCACCGGAGACACCGGAGCCGATCAAAAAGACATTGTCCATCGCCAGACTTTTCTCGCGACGGCGAGTGTCTTCATAGTGCGAGTTGCCACCATCAATGACAATGTCGCCATCATCGAGAAACGGTCGGAGCGAATCAATAGTGCTATCGGTAGGAGCGCCGGCTTTGACCAAAAGAATGATTTTGCGCGGGCTCTCCAGGCTCTCCATGAACGTTTTTACGTCCTTGCAGCCAATAACTTCTTTGCCCTTTGCGCCACCTTGTAGGAAAGCATCAACTTTATCGGGACTTCTGTTGTAAACGGCGATCGGAAAACCGTTGCGTTCGATATTGAGCGCAAGATTCTCGCCCATTACACCAAGCCCGACCAGCCCGATTTTTGCTTTCTTAGTCATCTATCCTTCCTCCAGCCTAACCTAATTTTGTCGTGTATCTCAGATTCCAATTACGTGCTCAAAAATTATCTTATTCAACTCCGGCAGGCATCCGGTTCTAACAGCGAAGCTGCATCCCGATCGAGGTACCACTGAGGTTTTCCACGAAGAGGTTTAACAAGTTGCGCAGGATACAAATCTTTCTTCTCGCCGCTGATGATTTCAGAAATCACCTTCGCTTTGCCCTGACCGGACACAAGGAACCAGACGTTCTCCGCGTTATCGATCACAGGCAGAGTGAGCGTAATTCTGTGGGCTTTAAACTTTTCAACGTAGTTCGCAACGCAAATCCTGACGCATTCATTCAGCGCGTTAGAACCTGGGAAGAGCGAGGCCGTATGCCCATCATCACCTAATCCAAGAAGCATCAAATCGAATTTTGGAAACTCATTGTCTTCTAAACCAAAGAAATCGCGAATTTCTTCTTCGTAAATTAGCGCCGACTCTTCCGGGTCGGTATCCTGCATCTCAGTAGCAAAAACGTTTTCATCTCTGACCAGGTCAGGCTTGAACAGTGCCTCCTTCACCATCTTATAGTTGCTGTCATCGCTAGTGTGAGGGACGCAACGTTCATCACCAAAGAAGAAAAACGTTTTCTTCCATGGCATTTCATATTTCAGCGGCGCCGACGCTAACAACTCATATAGCGGCTTCGGAGTATTACCTCCGGAAAGTGCGACAGTAAAATTGCCGTGATCCGCAACCGCTCGCACCGCCGCATTAACAATGTCGTTGGCAACTCTTGCCACCATTTGCTTACTCGTATCGAAAACGTGAATACCGGCATCGGCAGACATTACTTCAAAGCTCCACTGAGGTCACAAACAATATCCAGAAGTTCCGTATATAGCTCGGCTGTAATCGGACTGTCGAGCACATCGATGACTAACTGACTCTGTGACTTCTCGGTCATACACAAAGTCTCATTGACTTCGCTGCGCTTCATCAAGCCAGCAACCAGTCCAGGACAGCCTTCCTTCTGCATGACGACAAGCGATTTCTCCTGACCAACGAAATCAGCAGCAAAGAAACACACCGTCCCTGGTGTCACCGTATCGAGCGGCACCGGTTTCAAACTCACCGTAATTTTTTTACGACTCCATCTGAACTTGAGATCGATTTCGTTCTCTTTATTCTTTTCAGCCGAGTCAAACTTCCAACCCAGGCGCGACGCCAGCCATGACGCCAGCAGCAGAGCCTGAGCGGAGTGAACCTGATGAGAGGTTTGATCAGTTTTCTCGGAGACTCCAATGACGATCGACGATACCAGGTCTAAATCTTCCAATTCCAGAAGGCCGTGTGTATCTTCGAACGCATGTGCGATGGTTTGGCGCCATGGCAGCAATCTGCGCCAATTGATGTCATAGAGAGCGCCACCATCTTTGAGTCTCAGATAGACATCTCTAAGGTCGAACATGCTGGGCAGCGACTCGTCGAATTGTTGAGTATCGACCAGCAGGCGTTCGACAAACGGAAAAAAAGGTCCGAGCAATTCCTTGGTAGGACGCTTGTGCTGAGACCATAACCAGGTCGGTAAATCGACCAACTGAAGCGGCGATACGACGCTCGCCAGATTACGAGTACCGTCCCCCTGCCAGCGCACAGTGATTTGTTCGCAACAGATCTGTTTTGCTTCTTTACCCGGAATCATTCGACAACGTGCAGTAACCCAGGCGTCAAGACTCTCTTCCTTCGCGGGAACGGCAAGAGCCAGAATGGCACGGCATGGATGTTTCAGCGTGATATCTTCGAGCAAATAGCCATTGTCTACTTCTGAATCAGAGTCGCTGGTAAACAAAATGAAAGTGATACTACACGCCCGCGTCACCGCAGGCTCCTCGGTTCCCGAGTCCTTTTCTGCTTGCTGCCAGAGTTCCAACAACTCTTTCTCGATACGGTCTACATCGACATGATGCAGTTTGCCCGAGAGAAAAGACGACATCTCCGTTTTGTCATGAGTGGTCGAGGTCATAGCTCCCTCCACGTATGTCCTTCCAAGGACAGCATTTCATCGCTCTCTGCCGGTCCCCACGAGCCGGAGTCGTAGTTCGGAAACGGACGGTGCGCAACTAGTGAACCTTTGCCTGTCGATTTTCCAGGCACTGATTTTTCCCAGTGATCGATTAATGGTTGATACAGCTTCCAGGAAGCCTCGTAGAAATCGGAACGCGCATATAGTGATGGATCGCCAATCAACGCATCCAGAATCAGTCGTTCATATGCCGACGGAGTTCTGCTACCAAATGCGGTGCCGTATCTAAAATCCATGGTTAGCGAGCGAATCTGCGTCGTCGGACCAGGTTGTTTGGTCGCGAACTTCAACGAGATCCCGTCGTCAGGCTGAATCTTCATTACCAGAACGTTCGGACTCTCGGACGCTGGGGTAGTATGGAACATCGAGCCGCCCAGTTGCTCGAACAACATTTTCGGTGGCTTACGGAACTGAATGGCAATCTCGGTCAAGCGCTTGGCTAACCGTTTCCCAGACCGCAGATAGATCGGAACTCCAGCCCATCTCCAGTTATCAATATAGAGTTTCAACGCCGCATAAGTTTCGCGGGTCGATTCCGGCGAAACACTCTTCTCATCTCGGTAGCGTATAGCCTTGTCACCGAGCACGTAGCCATCGCCGTATTGGCCGCGCACCGAAAAGTCATCAATGGTTTCCGGTGAGAAAGGCCGAATTGCATTAAGCACTTTGACACGCTCATCACGAGTCGCTTCCGGGTCGAGTGATATCGGCGGCTCCATCGCCACCAGCGCCACCAACTGCATTAGATGGTTTTGAATCATATCGCGAAGCGCGCCGGCTTCCTCATAATAGGCACCACGATCCTCAACGCCGATCGTTTCAGCGCTTGTGATTTGAATGTGGTCTACGAATTCACGATTCCAGATTGGTTCGAAAATGCTGTTGGCAAATCTGAAACACATAATGTTCTGAACAGTTTCTTTGCCCAGATAATGGTCGATTCGATAAATTTGGGGCTCGCTCAAAACATCATGAAGCGTGGCGTCAAGCTCGAGCGACGAAGCTAAGTCGTGACCGAACGGCTTCTCAACAACTATGCGTGGCCAGGCAGGTTCATTCTTTTTCCGGGCAACAGCAAGACCAGCCTCAGCCAGTTTAGTGATGATTGGCATGTATAAACTTGGTGGCGTCGACAGATAGAAGATGTGATTACCCATCGTGCCATGATTCTTTTCAAGCTCAGCCAGAGTCGCTTTCATCTCTTTATATGATTCGAGATTCTTGGAATCACCGGCTCGGTAATAGAGTGATGGAGCAAATCGATCCCAGCTAGCCTGGTCGAATTCCAGATCCTCGGAATACTTGATCACAGCTTCCTTCATATCATCGCGGAATTGCTGGTCAGTCTTCTCTGTGCGCGATTGTCCAAGAATCGCAAAGTTCTCAGGCAAGAGATTTTGCACATAGAGCGCATAGATAGCCGGGAGCAACTTCCGTTTACACAAGTCGCCATGAGCGCCGAATATAACCATCGCAAATGGTTCTGGGCGTTTCTCTTCGGGTAAGCCCAACATCAACGGATTCTCGACCATCGCAGATTGCACCATCGCTTTCCTTCGCCTCGCGGTTGCCAATAGACGCGCGTCTTTACGAGACAAAGATTACTACGTTTCTCGTGCGAATATATTTAAAAACACGCTTGCGATATGCGATTCGATACGCAAAGCGTTTTATTTGAAACCTTCAATCTCGGCAATAAATGAATCGCCATCGGTGGGGCATCCAGCTCCTGACTGATTTCTCAAAACGACGCCATTGGCGTCCAGGTAAACGATGGTGGGATATGAATTGACGGAATATTTGGTGACTAAAGCGGCGTTGGCTGGGTCTTCGGCATCGACGACTTCCAATTTCACCTTTCCTGAAAATTTCGATTTGGCAGCATCAAATGCGGGCTCAAAGGCTTTGCAAACCCGGTCCCAATTGGTCGTGAACTCCAGAACCTTGGCACACTTCATGGCGCTCTTGGCTGCTGCGGCTTTATCTTTGGCTCCGGCGGCGGCGGTACCCGCGGCTCCAGCCGCTCCAGCAGCACCTGTGACAGCGGGAGTTCCAACGGCAGCGGTTCCGGCAGCGGCGTCAGTAGCGGCTTTCTTAGCCTCGACATTGGCAGCACTCGCTGCAATCTGCGCAGTGCGACCGGATTGATAACGAGACACGCTATCAAGACCCTTCTGAGCAGCGCCTTTTAGAGCACCTTTAGAATTATTCACTACCCACTGATACTCCTGGGTCGCCCTCGCCGTCTGGTTCATACCCTGACAGCAAAGTGCGATGTAATAGTGGGTCAACGCGTTAGTCGGTTGCTTCTTGGCCATAGCCTCAAAGATTTGCAGGGCGGGCCCATATTTGCCGTTCTTATAGAGTTGGACGCCATCCGCCGATGACTGAGCCGAAGCGGCTCCGACGGTCAGAGATAAGCACAGAGCGGCTAACAAGAGAGAATTGCCGCGTTTTTTACTGTTCATTAATCGTCTCCGAAGTGATGGCATCTTTATTCCCCGATTGAATCGGGTCACAACTAGAGTGATCTAGCGCGAAACGATCACTTGTTGGCAGGTCCCATTGTGTACGGTTCTCGAACGATCGTTCCCATAACGTTTGCCGTAACTGTGAACGCTGCCTCTGTGGCTTCGCGAATTGGTGGTGACTGAAAAACTATCATCAAACACCATTGGTGGTGGCACAGCGGACAATAAAGAATTGCGATCCATGTGGGCGTAGATCGACGGCGCATCTGGCGGTGGTGGAACGACCAGAACTCCAGGAGGCGGGGGTGGGACCAATCCACGGCTCACACGTTTTGTTTTCTTTCGCGGTTTCTCGATTTGAGGCGGCACCGCAGCTAGTGCTGCGCCTGAGTATTTCGGAGTTGATTTTACGGATTTTTCATTAGTTCCGGTCTCGGTCTTGACCATGACGGCGACCGCTTCTTTAGCTTTGACTCGTTCGGACACCGGCTTGATCATTGCTTGCATAACGCTCGGCAATTCGCCCCGGTCGCCAGGCATGTGAGTTGACGCAATGTCGGTTAAACGCTGCTCTTGAAGTTTTTCAGGAGTAGAATCACTCGCCGAAACCAATGTCTCATGATGCATAGAATTAGCTGGTAGTGCGAACTCGCGGTAGAGAAACACCAGACAGAGATTAATAGCGATAAAGCTGATATAGACTGCCGGATGCATCTCAATACAAACAAACCTTTCCACGGTTCGCAGCATATGTGCAGCGCGCCTAACATTTCGCGATGAGCTCAAAATTTGCTCCGGAGAGGATTTAGCCAACCAAGGGATTCCAGACACCATGCGGCAAGTCTGGATTCTACCTTAAAACGGCAGATATTCGACAATATAAAACGGAGAGTACGATTAGATTGCTATCAGGAGCAGGGCTAGTTCCATCGAGCTTTCGCCGAACTAATCAGGAAAGGGCGCATCCGACTGAACATTGACGACATTGACGCCGCGACCATCCAGGAAATCTAGAACATCCTGAGCATGCCCAGCCATAGGCCAGAGCGGAACTTCCATATTTGCATACTGAGTATGCAGAATAATCGAAGAGCAGTCACGATAAGGGTAGTACTCAGCAAATGTGATGTCATCGAGCAAAACCATCTGAGTGGCTCGACGCATCTTGCTTCCACTGTCGAGCACTGTTAAAACAGCCTCGCTGTCAGTCAGCTCGAGAACATACAGGCGTTTGGCATCCCGCAGTAAAGTTTGAGCCATCATCCAGAGAAAGCAAGAGAAGGCGATCGACGCGCCAGCGATAACGACAGACCAGTAAACGTTGTAGACGACGGTGCAGGCGGCGACGCACAACCAGAGCGCCATGAACATAAAACCGATGACAATCGCGACCCACATGACGCCAGAGCCAACCCGCTTGATGCGCGGATCAGATTCCAGTCTGATGGCAGGTGTGAGTAGTGCGACCACGTTTTAAACCCAGTGAATTCGTAGCTCTTTGCACGGCGCTAAGGTCTCTTAGAAACTATGCCCTGGAATCGCGGCTACGCAACGCTACACGAATTAAATAAACGGTTTAGCCGCTCGAAAGTTGGAGCTCCAAACTGCTGTCAGAAAAATAAGGACGCCAGGTCGGAAAATCAGCGCGTCTAGTCCCGGAATAGCATCTATCCGAGAATCGTCAGAGCGATAAGGAACGTTCCGGAGTTCCACATGCAGTGTGCCACCATCGCTGGCACCAGACTCTTCGTGCGTTCAAAAACGAATGCGAACAAGGCACCCAAAGTAAACAACGGAATCGCGCCACCAGGGTCGAAGTGGGCAAGAGAGAACAACGTCGCGCTAAACACGATCGACAGAAATGCACCGAATTTTCGTCGGAGATTGGTGTAGAGGAAACCGCGAAATAGGGTTTCCTCACAAAGCGCAGGCAAAACTCCCAGAGTGATAAAAAACATGCCGACTGCCATCGGGTTGGCGTCTTTCA
Organism: uncultured Candidatus Obscuribacterales bacterium; assembly: GCA_964600935.1. Taxonomy (GTDB): domain Bacteria; phylum Cyanobacteriota; class Vampirovibrionia; order Obscuribacterales; family Obscuribacteraceae; genus JADYXR01. The sequence continues at coordinate 2,370 of CAZRMH010000033.1, read as the reverse complement.
CAGAGGAGAGCACAACGGCAACGATTGGATTGCTCGAACCTGTCGAGCCGAATTTAGAAGCGACGAAACCTGCTACAACCACCAGTGGTATCGCTGCAAACCACGTTAAAACACCGGCCATTATCAATCCGACTGGACCTCGGCGATCTGTTTTCCAACGGAATCGAATGCCTTCAAGGAAACTTACTCCCTTTTCAGTAGGCACCGTTTCAGCAGCAGTATCTAAGCCAGCGGGTCGCCCCTCTAAGATCGGCGAACCGAAGAGCTGACTGGCATTTTTTCTAAATGCGAAAAACCAGATGTAGAAAATAGATGGCAGGTTTTGGGCAAGATATAACGACGCCGTGAGCAGAGCCACGATGAATGAACCTTGCTCATTAGCTATGTTCGCGAGATTAGTCGATACACCCTTAAGCCATGGCACCACCAAATATTCCGTCGACATCCAGGCTATAAAGACTGCGTAAACAGGCTTCCAACCTATAGAAATCGGAGACTCGATTTTTGAGCGCTCTTCGCTGCTGGTTGGCGTTCGCGGCATCATGAACAGTTGAACTAGAATCACGATGCAACCGATGAATCCACACAACACAGCTATCGCCATGAACACAGCCAGCTTGATCAAATAGTCGCGATAATGATCAAGAAATTTCGTCAACTGTTCATCATAAGCTTTCTTGTGACCTGCGACCTTCTCGATCTGCACAGTCATAACATCTTGAAACCAACCCGGCGTCATGTCCTTCTTGAGGATCTTTTTGGCCTCCTGATAATCCACTTCGTTCTTTATCTTTTTATCTGCGTAAATCCAGGTGGTAAGCCGCGCCAGGTTCTTTGCTTTCGGCGTATCGATCTTCCGCATTTTCTCGAGATCGCTCTTGATCGGGCGTTTCGTTTCACTATGCAAAATGATTCGTTTGGTCAAAAGAAGAGAAGATTCGGGAGCAAGCGAAATCGCTTTGGCCAGGGCGGCTTCAGCCTCCGCGTAAAACTTCTCTTGCATGTCCTCAAAGGTCTTTTCCTTGCCACCCTGAAGAACTTGTTTCAACGACACAAAAGAAGACGTCATGCGCAGTGACATCTCCGCCTTATCAGACTCGACGTAGACTTCGTTGCCAGCGCCTTTACGCGATTGAACCGTAGTGTAGAGATTAACGCCGACGAACAGCGTGGCAAAGACGAGGTATAGGTGCAGCACCGTTTTGCGGTTTGCGCCTTTTAGAAAAATTGAAAGTCCGGTCAGGATAACGAATCCGGCTAACCAGAGATAGTAAGTGTCGCTCAGATCAGAATCCTCCGAAACCGGTCTTCATAGTATAGATCCTTAACAGTTTAGATGCTGAAGTCGGCTGACACTTCATGCCCAGGATAAACCGCTTTAATGCGAAACAAGCTCGGAAACTTGCCACTTCGCCGGTTCGGGAGAATTGCTAACGGGAATATCAATTGAACCGCTTATCAGCAACCCGAACGTCGACAGATCCGTCGTTGGCTGAGGACATACCCAGGCAATGTCTGAACAACAAAAAAAACAGAGTGTTGAACTGAAAGAAGAAGAAGCACCCGAGCTGGTGGTTGACGATGATTCTCAACCGTCGTTGAGCTCGTTGAGGAGCGATGGAGCGGCGGCATTAGTCGAGGAGAAGGTCGATGAGCTGCCTGGTCAAATCGTCGGAAACCATTATGAAATCTTGTCGTTGATTGGAACTGGCGGATTGGGAGCAGTTTACAAGGCTCAGCATAAACTGTTGAACAGAACAGTAGCTGTCAAATTCCTGCGTCCAAGAATGTTCATCGATCCTAAGGCAGTCGTTCGCTTTCAACGAGAAGCCCAGGCAGCGGTCGGTTTAGTTCACGAAAACATTGCAGCTGTGCACGAGTTCGGCATACACAAAGAAATGCCCTACATCGTTATGGAGTTCGTTAGCGGCGAACCTCTCGATCAGGTACTTCAAAAATCAGGACCGATGCCGCCCAATCGAGTACTCTCTATCTTGAAGCAATTGCTGCAAGCACTACAACATGCGCATACACAAGGCGTCGTGCACCGCGATGTAAAACCAGAAAATATTATCGTCAGAAAAAACGATGAAGGTCTCGATGAAGTCAAACTGATCGATTTCGGTTTAGCAAAGCTTCAAGAAACGGAAATAGACATCACAAAGACCGGAGAAGTCTTTGGAACCCCTGGCTACATGAGCCCAGAGCAATGTCGAGGAAACGCCGTCGACCATCGATCAGATTTATATTCTGCAGCATGTGTTGCTTTTGAACTTCTGGAAAATGCTCCACCCTTTACTGGTCTGTCGTCAATCGATGTAATACTCAAGCTCGTAAATGAGCCTCCCAAGCTTCTTCCCGCACAACCTG
>CAZRMH010000032.1:0-31709 GCA_964600935.1 uncultured Candidatus Obscuribacterales bacterium | reverse complement strand
GGGAGGGTTCATTCAGGTTTCAACACTCCGCCGTTTAAAATTAGACGACGGGAATCCGGAATCGGGTTAAATACCGCATTAAGATACCGTGTTCTATCAAGCCAACGCTTACTGACATCCAGTCTTTATCAGCCATTTAAAGAATCAGCTTTCAAGCTTGGCCACACTGTAGAAGTAATGAGCAAAACGAGGGCGCCGCATGAAATTCAACCAGTCGAACTTCATGGCTTCTCTTTTGGCTGCCTGCCTCTGGTCGACACCGGCGTTCGCCGAAGACGCGAGTTCGTTTATAGCCTCGACGGACACGAGCTTCTCGATTCAGTATTTAAAAACCCGAGCGGCGGGCAAGAACGACAAACTGCACCGTGTAGCCGTTTACAAAGTTCTGGATATCGACAAAGCTCCAGTGATGACACAGCAAATCATGCCTGGCGACATGATTGAAGTCACCTACCTTCAGGACAAACATAGAGCACAGGTCAAGCCAACCAGCCCCCTGCCCTGGGCTGAGCTCAAATCCGACGGCATGCTCGGTGTGCATATTCCAAACAAATATTTGAAAAGGCTCAAGAACACCACGCTTGAGACAGTTTGGACTATCGATAATTCGGATAATCGACTGATCATTCTAAAACCAGCAATCACCAAAAGACGAGTTTGGCGATAGCGCTGAAGTCAAATACCGCCTGAGTTCGTGCGTTTAGCGATTGGGCGTCTTGTCGCGGTTGATAAGTTTATTGAGCCATTTGGAAAAACTTAAAGACGGGCGATTCCAGCTCTTGTTTAATTAAGCACGTCCGCGATTGCTTATAAGGATTACGATGCCAAAACATTTGAAGGCGATTGCCTTTTGCACTCTCCTCTCGCTCTGGTTGCAACCGGCACATGCGCAGTATCCGCAGACGGGCAATGCGACGAACTCGACAGGAGTAAATCCGTCGGTCAGCGGAAATACGACAACCACAGATGTACTGCCGACCGGGGAAGGCGAACGAGCGCTCGACCTGGGTGAATATTCTCGAGCAGAAACGTTGTTCGCCAATCAGCTAAAGAATGCTGGAAAAAACGATAAAGATCGCGGCTATCTCCAAACTGGATATGCCGAGGCGCTGCTGAACCAGGGTCGCTTCTCAGAAGCCGCAAAGGAATATAAGAAAGCAGAGTCAATTATCAAAGATCAAAAGCAGCCGGACGAGCTCACGGCCAGGCTTTATGATGGTTTGTCCTGGTTGAATCATGGTTTGGGAAAACTCGATGCCGCCCAAGATTACGCTCAAAAGGCGCTCAGCACACGACAATCGATCGCGAATCCAAGCAAGCCGTTGCTCGTTGCGACGCTCACCCACCTCGGGCACATTCTGGAAGCAAAGGGTAATTTGACCCAGGCCAATCAGTATTATCAAAAAGCGCTTGGCGAGCAGGATTTGCTTGCTGGTCCAGGCAGTTTGACCGCCTCTGATTTGCAGGAAAATATTGGTTCTGTATCTCGTCGCCTCGGAGACATTAACAAAGCCCAACAGTGCTTTCGCGCGGCGTTGCAAATAAAGCTGGCTCGCAATGCCAGTCTAACGCCGTTCAGTCCTCATCCGTATTGGGAAACTGTGACTTATCCGTTTCTAGACGGCTCGCCGAATTGCAACAAGCGTTTCGAACAAGGAGTACAGCAGGAAATCATCACCGCCAATGGTGTCACTGTCGCGGTGTCATTGAAACCTGTTGAGTCAACAAAATCCACGCAAGTTGTGGTAGTCGTGCAGAACGACAGCCAGAGCGAAATTCAGTTCCTCCCAATTCCGCCTTCTTTGACAGTGACCGCTCCGAAGATTTATTTAGCGCCTCAAATCGACTCCTCGAAATTAGCGGCGGCAGTGGAAAAGCGAGGCGATCGGAAAGCTTCATGGGTGCGCTTCTGGGGTAACCAGGCGACGCAAACCATGACGACAACTTGCATCGGTCAACCTGGCTTTTTCGGAAACATGCCGGTCTATGGTGGCTACGGTTATGGTGGTGGCTACGGCGGCTACAACTCATGGGGCAACAGGTCGGGCAACATGAGCTTTATGACCACGTCGGTTCCCGATTATGCAGCGCAGCAACGAGCACTTCAGAGAGCCGAAGAAATCTCCAGCAAAGCCCGACAAAACGCTGACTCGATTAAAGTCGCGGCGCTCGGACCGACCAGCATTGCTGCCGGTCAAACGATTTCAGGAGCGCTATACTTCGACGCAGATAAAATCTCGGAAGCTGCTGTGCGGATTCCAATCGGCAACGCAATCTATGAATTCAGCTTCCCGCCCAAATGATCGTCAGTGTGCAGTTGAACATCTATCGCTCATTTGAAAACCCACTCCCGATCAACCTTTCAAACAAAACATCAGTAAACAATGTGAGGCACTTCCGTGAATATACTAAATCTCAAAAGCATTTCACGCCCGGCATTGGCAAACAGCCTGATGCTGGTGTTGACACTACTAACGGTGTCAACCAATTCAGGACAAGCGGCTGAATCAGTCGATTCACAAATCGATGATGCGATTAAACCGATGATCGGCATTAATATGGATGTCGAAGCCGGTAAACCGAAGACATTTAGAATTTTGCCGGATTACGTCAACGCGATCACAAAGGCAGGCGGTATACCAGTCGCGATCGCGCCCATGCCGGAAGCGGAGCTCACCGAGCTGGTGAAGCGCCTCGACGGTGTAATGATGATCGGCGGCAATGATTATCCCCCGGATTTGTACAAACAAGCTGCAGACAAGACAGTTGTGCCAATGGACATCGACAGATCGACCTTTGACATGGCGCTGGTCAAGGCTGTTTTGAAAAACGGTCGCATTCCATTTCTTGGAATTTGCGCCGGCTGCCAGGCGCTCAACATTGGATCGGGTGGCACCCTGGTGCAAGACATTCCAACGCGATTCACCGAATCAAAAGTTGCACACTCGAGCCCCAAAGGCTGGCAAGTCGGTTTCAACAAACACCAGATCAAACCTGAGGCTGGAAGCAATCTTTCGAAGATCATCAATAAAGATGGCTTACTTGTCGTCACCTCACACCATCAAGCAGTCGACAAACTTGGAGACAACTTGCGAGTAGCAGCTCGCACCGATGACGGTGTCACCGAATCGATCGAAGCAATCGATAAAGATTTCGTCATGGGTGTGCAATGGCATCCGGAAAGAGACTACGACACGAATAAAGAACTCTTCAAAGAATTCATCAAGCAAGGCCGTCTGCGCAATCAATCAAAGATGCAGATTGCAAAACCTTAACCGTAGACTTTCCAAACATCAATCGAATGCCCGTTGCAGCCGACAGCCATCGAGTCGCCGCCGTTGTTCCAGGCAAAAACTCTCTCGCCGATGTCTCTGTACCGTCCCCAAACTGACTCTTTATAGCTCGCTCGCCTGCCACCAGTACTGGTGTCATAAACAAGGATGCCATCGGTGCTGTCTTGCACAGCGATGTGATTCTTCCGAGGGTGCCAGGCCAAGAATCTGGTTTCATCATCCTGCGATCGGGCGAGCACCCGGCTGTTTCGCTCGTAGACGTCGAACAAGACGACTTTGTTATCATAGCCCCAGGCAATCGCCTGACTGTCAGCAGACCAGAAAATACTGCACTGCTGCCATTCCGGTAAATCATCGCCCTGAAATTTGACTGTCAATTTACCTGATTCAATTTCCCATATACAAAGACCGCGCCGGGCAATGTTCAAAGCCTTATTGAAGTTCCAATACAAGTCATTGAGAACTTCGACATTCGGCACGAATAAAGCGGCTACGAACCTTCCATCGGGCGATACCACCGGGCTTCGAACCATACCCGGACAAGTTATTGGTCGCAATGTTGTTCTTCGGGTGCCATTGGCAAAATCAAGTTGATATGCGCCGACCGGAGTGCCAATCGAAATCCCGCTTCGGTCCCAACGCAACGTTGTCAGTCCCTGAGGCACGTCGTGAATGTACTTCTCAAGCCGTTTCAATTGTTGCTCTGTTGTTCCGATAGGCGGCAGACGCGAGAGAACTTGGTCGGCATTCAAACTACCGAGAAGCTCTTTGGCAGTGGGGGGATTCAATTTGACGGAATGCGTTGCAACAGTTTTTCCGGTTTTTGAATCAAAAATATGTAGCAGACGGTCTTTACCGATGGCGAATTGATCGCCCTCCGGCGAGAAGGTGCAGAGAAATCCGATCTCGTTGAAATGTGCATCGGATGAGCCTGGACGTTGCTCATCTGTGACAGTGAGAGTCAGTTCTCGTTTAATTGTTTTGGTCACTGGACAAATCAGTTGAGGTGCACGGTCTCGAAAACATGCAAGAATTTCGGAGTCATCCGGAGCCCAGGTGACATGGCTCAACATACTCGATTTCCTATCCACAAGAGACACTTTCGGACCGATCATTTCAACCTCGGCAGACAATCTATCCATGCACGGGTCTCCTACGATAGAGTACCCAAATTTCACAGGAGCCAATCAAAAAGCTCAGCAGGACCGGGCTGAGCGCGCACAGCCTGCAAATTAGTACCAACGTAGAAAGCTGCGCCCTGCTACAATATGACCGAAAATTGGGACAGGTGAGGGAAGTTGTGATGATTGTCAACAGAGAACTCGAAGAGCGATTGTTCATCTGGGTCACAATGGTGGTGACATCCTTTTGCGCGACGCCTCTAGCGGCAACCGCGAGGGAAGCGGCAAGTGGGTGGGAAGGTTCGACGCCACAAGACACGCAATCATCAGAGAACGAAAAGAGGACGTCCAACACATCGAACGTCTCGAAAGAAGAAAAGCGCGATTCCGGATCACAAGAAGCGCCGTCTCAATCGCCCGGTTGGAACGACGATTCTCGCAGTCGCCGGGCTGACGACGCCAAGCGGAACAATACAGAAGCATCAGCGACCCCACCAACCGGCCGAGATGATCGCGCTGGAGTTGTCACCACTGGCGATACCGCGCTAACAGCTGGACAGTATGCCGATGCTCTGCGAATGTTGGACGAGGCATGGAGAGCAAGCACGCCCGCGCAGCAGGACAATAAGGAAAGCGCATTGTTTTTTGAAAGAAAAGCAATTGCCAACCGCGGACTTCAGCGTCTTACAGAATCAGAGCGCCTGATTAAACAAGCAATTGGCCATGCCACTACGGGCGGCATCAAAGGCTCTGAACTTTACGCTCGACTACTCTTTGCCCTTGCAGATATCCAGAGCCAGGAAGGTCTTCCTCGCGAAAGTCTGGCGTCAGCCCGACAAGCCAGTGCAGCAGTCGCGACAGCCACGACAGGCACTCCAGCGATCATATTGATTGAAGCGATAAATACAGAGGCGCGTTCGCTCGCCGAAGTTGGTGATTTGCAAGGAGCAGAGGACAAGCTCAATGAAGCGCTCTCGAAGTGTGATTCATTACCGAAAGAGGCATCAAACCTTCCACCTCAATCTTCGGTTTCAAAATATTCTGAATACCTAAAAGGCAAAATCAAGATAAATCAGTACTATCTGGCTGCCATCAAGGGTAGTGCTGAAAAATCCAGGAGCTTGCTGGAAGAAGGGATCAGCGTAATCCGAGGCTATGCGCCTGGAATGCCGGCTGACACAAGATATTCACCAATAATTTTGCACGCGCAGCGAGCAAATTATTCACAACAATCGCTTACCGCCGGACTGACTGATTCCGAGCGACTTCCAGGCGAAGACAACCTCATAAAAGCAGCACTTCTGCAAGAGCAGTCGATCGTAAAAGAGAAGGGCAAAGATCTTAAAGGTGCCAACGAGTCTATCAAGGGCGCGTTTGATATTCGCACGAAGGTTTTGCCAGCCAACAGCATTTATTTAGCGGAGACCCTCTTGCAGACGGCGTCATTACAACTCCTCAAAGGTCGCGCTAGTGATGCAGCGGCTCAGGCGCAGCGCGCTTCGTCTTCGTTAGAACGCTCCGCTGGGCGAGAAAGTTTATTCTTGGCCAGAGCTTCAGTTGAACTGGCATCGGTTTACATCTCTTCGAATCGAGTTGAACGACTGGAGCCAATTCTGCTGGAAGCGATCAACATTCTCACAAAAATTCGTGGCGCCGATCACCCAGAAACCTTACATGCAACCGATCTTCTCTGTTCCACTTTCGTCCGCAACAAAAAATTTGCCAATGCAATCAAGTACGGAGAGCCAGCCTTACTGAATGGCGAAAAACAATTTGGAGCCAACAGCCCGAAACTCTCGATGACATTGACTAACCTCGGTGCGGCTTATTCACACCTGAAAAAATTCCCGGAAGCGAACAACAGCTTGCAGCGCGCTCAGAGCTTGCTGGCACGAGCCGGGAAAACAGGTTCCGCAGAACACGCTGACGTATTGGCCAGTATTGGCGTGAACAACACCATGCAGAAAAAATGGGGTGCGGCCGAAGCAGCTTTCAAACAAGCTCGGACTATCTATACCACTGTATATGGTGCAAAGAGCCCTCAAGCACTGCAAATGTCTGAGCTGCTGAGAACGATGAACGCGCTCAAGAATCCGCGTATACCAGGAATGAATCCGCTAATCGAAAATAATTTCAAACCAGAATCGCCACCGTTCAAATAAAGAGCAAGCATCAAATGCCCCATTTCAGGGCACCAACGCGTAACCAGCTTCGTTATTCATGGGACAGTTTGAATACAAAAAGCCAAGACCGCATGCCACCAAATTTAGTGACATGCGTTCGAGATTTATACCATCACAAGAACTTATAGCTCCGAATGTGGTGGCATCAATAAACTTATCGCTGAGCCTCTCTTTCGAGAGTCTTATTTTCCAACAAGCTTTTTAGCGCCATTGCCCATGGCTTTGAGGCCTTGGCCCATTTTCTTGAAAGGCCATACGATTGCATTGCCCATCTTTTTGACAGGACCGTCATCAGCAGCAAGAGCAGCAGGGGCAAAAGTTGCGCTGGTCACGGCCATGACGAGCAACAATGCGGCATATTTTTTCATTGAAGAAACTCCTTGATCAATGCGAATTTTGGTTAGTAAACCGGAATCGCGCAGAACGTCTATTACTCACCTTAACCAAAACTCATTGAATAGCCCGGCCAAGAAGCTACATGATACCAACTAAGCTGATCGATACCAACTAAGCGCGTCTAAGCCAAACAAATGCTCACACGATGTTAACGAAGTTGCTGACTAAGCGTGTTTAAGTCGAGCAAGTTGATCGCGACTCATCTTAAGAATGTCGGATTTCTGCGGGAAATCAGGCGCCTGATTGGCAAAATCGACCGACTTTTTGAAGTTTTCCTTCGCTCTGCGGTGATCCTGTTTCTGAAAATAGATTGTGGCAGTGTTGAAATAGGCGACAGCCAGCTGAGTTCGGACTTGTCCAATCCATTCGACAGACTGCGTTCCCATCGCTTTGGCAAAAACGCCAGATTTTGGTTTCTGCAAATCCTCATAGGACTGTGTCAAACAAGAGATTGCTCTTTCATTCCACTGAAGTGATTCCTTCATATTGTTCTCAACTTGTGCGGCGATTCCAACCGCGACGCACAAGGGGCCGAGGTTTTGAACCTGCTTCGCATCTTCACCGGATCTTGCCCACTCTTCCTCAGCTAAATTGATTGCATCGCGAAACTTTCCACGCCCTACAAGACTTTGAACGAGAGCAACTGCAGCCCAAGAGCTACCACGCGACAACGTTTTCGGAAGTTTGATTGCTTGACGGCACATCTTTTCGCAGGTGCTCCAGGCACCGATTCTCGAAGCCAGCATCACCGGTCCGAAAAACGCCAACCAGAGAAGGCTTCGCGCAACCAGGAAGGTTACGGTCAACAGCAAAGTCATCGTAATCGCAGTTCCCCAATCGATTGGAGTGCTGTTGATTGCGTTGACGAAGCGAGAGCTGGAGATATAAACGCCACCACCAAGAGTCGTCGCCGACGCTATCATCAACGCGAAAAACAGGCCCATAGCCATGTTGTCGCCTTTGGCATTGCTCGGCGTGTCGTTCACGGGAAGCTCTTGTTGCTTCGGAACCTTAGTTACTTTGCGCTTTACCATGTGTTTTGTCGCTGCCTTCATCGTTTTACCTAAACCAAAAATAAGCTAACATTAAGCTAGCGCCTGGGTTTCACATCTGTTTATTTTACGGCCAGCTTGGCTCCTGCGAGTTTCAAGACTATGTCCCACTCTTGTTTTGTAACAGGCTGAATCGACAGACGTGCACCACGTTTGGTGACCATCATTTCTTCGAGCCCTTTGGTTTCTTTGAGAGTCTGCAGTGAAATTATTTGAGAAAATTTCTCAACAAAACCGACATCTACGAGATACCAGGCTGGATTATCTTTTTTACTTTTTTCGTCAAAATATTTGCTTTTCGGATCAAAGGCATGGGGATCGACATAACCTTCCTTAACGATTTTTCCGATGCCTGCGACTCCCGGAGGCTCGGCATTGCTGTGATAAAACAGAACTAAGTCGCCGTTTTTAACTGTATCTCGCAAAAAGTTGCGAGCTTGATAGTTGCGAACCCCCTCCCAGGGAGTATGTTTATCGCGCTTCAGATCATCAATCGAATAGACAGATGGTTCCGACTTGAACAACCAAAAGTTCATCAGGCCTCCGTAAGGTTCCAAAGAGTAAAACCTTCGCAGTATTATATGGATCGAGAGTCTCTGATATATTAATATTCAGAAGAAGGCTTAGATCATCCAACGACGGTTGAAAGATTGATGCCCCACATGACTCACTGTCACGCCTCTGTGGGGACTCAAAGACCAGAAATCAATTGTCACGCACTAGTTAATTAGACCTAGCTAACGAGCACAATTGATCGCCTAACGATCGCGGATGATTACAAACAACAGACAGATCAAAGGTCACCGAACTACAAATGGATGCATTCTTAATCTCATTTGCCCTCTTCTACTTCTGGCATAATCTCGGAACTTCGATCGGTTATCACAGACTTTTGACGCATCGTTCCTTGATTGCGCTCAAGCCTGTCGAATACTTTTTCGTAATCGGCGGTTATTTATGCCTGGAGGGTTCGCCAGTGTGGTGGGTGACCATGCACCGTGCGCACCACCGCTATGCTGATACGGACCTAGATCCGCATACACCACGCAAAGGCATAAAGTTCGCGTACAACGGTTGGCTTGGAAAACGTGATTATCCAGACCATCTTTCACCAGAACGACAAGCCAACGATGTCCTCAAAGACCCGCTCTACAGATTCCTCGAACAAGATGGTCATCTGAGAAACGCGTCTAAACTTTGTGCTTACTCAAACATCGGATTCCGCGTTCTTCTCTGGGTCGCATTCGGTTGGCAGGTCGCTCTGGCGAGCTTGTTAGCTGGACTGATCGCTCACCAGATGCCGTTGATCATCAATACTGTTTGCCATTTACCGAAGCGATTCGGTTATCGTAATTTCGAAACCAAAGACGACAGCGTGAACGTAGGCTGGCTCTCAATCGCGACTGTTGGCGAATCATGGCACAACAATCACCACACGTTTCCTGGTTCCGCTCGTTTCGGTTTGAAAAAATACGAATTCGATATGACCTGGATGACTCTCAAGTTTCTCTCCGTGTTTGGTCTTGTGAAACGGCTCCACGAGCCCAAGATCAAGTTCACCAATGACTTCGTTTTGCGTCCTGAGCACTTGCTCGACCCATCAGCGTTGATGCCATCAGAAGAGACAGTAAGCGTTTAAGCTGAACAATCTAAACCTTTGAAGGTCGCAAGCTATACCGCTCGCGACCTTTTTGTTTTTCAAGACGCCTGAAGTTTGGAAAAAGAAACCGAACGGCCGGTCAAAGAATAATATGACTCTCCCGAAAGAAAAAAACGGAATTACTTCTTGGGTGGAAGTGGATAAGGCCAGTCGAGCAGAAGGTCACTAATAGAATTCTCCTTCTTAGCAGTTCTGTCTTTCAATTCTTTGATCATGTTCGAGGTCATCAAAATCGGTGCGTCGCTCTTGTTTTTGCCTACGATTTCATTACCTTGAAGATTCATCGTCTTACCTTTGTCATCAATAAAAGAATCTCCCTTTTGTGCCACCTTAAGTCCGTAGTTTTCCGGCTTCTCGACGATCGCGACCAATCCGCGATAGATCGAGGAAATGCCGTCGTTTTGCGCAGCCACTCTGGTATCCAGCGGATCGATTTTTAGAATTTCCTTTGTGTAGAGAAGTGATTTCTCAACGGCTTTGAACGCTTCTTCCGGCTTAAATACTGACGAAGATCCATATTGAACCTCAGCCTTTCCGCCAGGAATTTGGGCGTTCTGTTTAGGTAATTCCTGGGCACCAAGATAAAGTTCCGCAAGAAATTTGTTTGTATTGATAGGCGTCTTTATCAATCCGGAATCAAGGTTTACGCCCGCTAAAGAATTGTACGCGTCGTTTAGTTTCAAACGTTTATTCGCACTACTCATTTCAGACTGATCGTTAATCAGTTGAGTTGCTTCATCTCGAATCAGATCAATCGGTCGTACCTGCTTACCATCGACATCGATAGGTTTCATCAGCCTCTCGGCGAGATCGCGAGATTGAATTCCGATTTTCTCTGCGTCCTTTTCCTTTCCTGCACCCTGAAGAAATTTCGCGAATTCTTGACGAATTCGAATTTGATCGTTCAGTTTTTCCATATCTGACGATATCGCTGAGTGGAAACTAAAGCGGCGATCTTCAGAGAGCTTTTCTGTTCCGAGAACACGTTTATCACCGGGTCCATCGACGAGATCCTTGCCAGCCTTGAGTGCATCTAGAAGAGTTTTCGTCGACGAGACGGAGGAGCTAAACTGGTCTTTAGTAAGGTCAGAATCATAGCGGCGAACTAATTCTTCGAACATGCTCTTCACGTTTTCAAATTTCTCAGGCTTGCCGGATTGCTCGGCAATCATCTTAGACAGGTCAGCGTCAGAGAATGCGAGTAATTTCGGATCAGCGCCATCAACCGAGTTGAAACGACCGGCAGGAACGTCATTCTTCTCTTTCTGGTTTTTTACCAGGTCAGCAGGTTTATCAGCTGGCTTTTCGGTATCGTCCATATTGTCCATAGAAGCGCTGTCCATCGATACATCGGCGCAGCTCTCGCTAGATTCAGATTGAGATCGAGGTTTATCTCCAGCCAGATCAAACAGCAAATTGTTCGCTGGTGCAAATGAGAACATGGTATCGCCAGAGGTGCGTGCGTTTGCGTCATTATTTATCTCAGCTTTGGCGCTAAAATACTTAGCACCATAAGCATCATCCAATAAATTCAAATTTGAAGTTTCGCACGCATATTCGCCTGCGCCTTGACGATTCAGCTCATAAGCGTTTGGTGTATCATACGGCATGAATTATTCCTCTCATCGAACTCATGAGCCGGACTTTACAGACTATTTGTGACAGAATTGTCCACAACCCGGACAAAGCGATTTAACCCCCGAAACACTCGGGAGAACAACATTATTCAGTCATCAGAATGCCGTTCATTTAGGAAAACATGAAAGTAAGTTCGTTCAAACTTCCAGGAATCGCTCTAACCGGGCATGAATTCGACATTCCGCTCGATCATGAAAAGCCTGGTGGTGAAACTATCACAGTTTTCGCGCGTGAAGTAGTCTCAATCGCCAACACGAACCGAGAAGACATGCCGTGGTTGATATTTTTTCAAGGCGGACCGGGATTTCCATCGCCGCGTCCGACGTCGAAGGGCGGTTGGCTGAATCGTGCGCTTCAAGATTATCGCGTTCTGTTCCTCGATCAACGAGGCACAGGATTGAGTTCTCCAATCACGTTTCAAACCCTCGCGAAGTTCGACTCCCCTGAGAAACAAGCGAACTATTTGAAACATTTCCGTGCTGACGCAATCGTAAAAGACGCAGAATTCATCCGTAAGGCGCTCCTAAAACCTGAGCAACGCTGGACCGCGCTTGGCCAAAGCTACGGCGGCTTCTGTCTTACGCACTACCTCTCGTCGGCACCAGAGGGCTTAGCGGGAGTTCTAATTACCGGTGGTTTGCCACCACTCACAGCTCATGTCGACGACATCTACAGAGCGACCTACAAGCGCGTGCTCGGCAAAAACAAAAAATATTTCGATTGTTATCCGATGGACGATGAAAAAGTTCGAGAGATAATCGAAATTCTTCAATCGCATCCTGTCAAACTTCCAGATGGTGGAACGCTGACGCCACAGCGTTTTCAACAACTCGGAATTGCATTCGGCATGCATGAAGGATTTGAGTTCGTTCATTACCTGCTGGAAGAGTCAATACTCAGTGCCAAGAATTACAAAGTGGAACTGAGTTACACATTTCTTCGCGCTCTCGAACACGCACAAGCATATGAAACGAATCCGATTTATTCGCTTTTGCACGAAGCGATTTACTGTCAAAATTTCGCCTCCAACTGGTCAGCAGAACGCGTCCGCAGCGAGTTTCCTCAGTTCTCACCAGACCGCAAGGACGGTCCGATTTTGTTCACGGGCGAGATGATTTATCCATCCATGTTTGATGACTACGAATATTTGAAACCGCTAAAAAAAGCTGCGGAAATTCTTGCTGCCTACGAAAAATGGCCAGCACTCTACGATGTGGGAACGCTCACAAAGAACACAGTTCCTGTGGTCGCTGCAGTCTTTTATGATGACATGTATGTTGAGACAAGTTATTCAGAAGAAACCGCAAACCTAATTGGAAACACCCGCACGTGGGTTACGAACGAGTACGAACATAATGCGATAAGAGCCGATGGTGAGCGCCTCGTCGATCGATTACTCAGGATGCTGAACGGAGAATTATAGGTTTGCTTTGTCACACCCCTACCGGCAAAATGGATCACCAGACCGACGTGACCGCCCAAACTTCCAGACTCTTCCTTTCTGACTGAGATTGTGATTCGACGTCAGTATTTCCGACATCAGTCAAGTCTACTTCGCTAAGATCCCCCCACGGGATCACGCCTGGAGAGCCGTCCCACAGCAAGTGCTGAATAATCTTTTCAGGACTATCGAGAACAATTACGTGACAACTAAACGGTAACTTGTCTGGAGTGCTGCTCGTAATTGAGACGCAGAGATGACCGGCAAGCTCGTCATACCATGCATAAAAGGTCGCACGACCAAAAGATGAATAATGCAACTCGGCGCGCTTGAGCCAGTTATTCGCGATCTCAACCAAGCGAGTTTGAATAGTTTCAGCCAACTTGGGTGAGTCACACAACAAGTCTTTCGACAACCTGGAAGTGTTATTTTGAGCTTCCCGACGACTATCGGAGTCGAGGAGAATAGGTTCGATCAAAAGACTATCTAGCTGGAACAGTAGCGAGGTCAATGTTTATGCACCTAGTAGATGGTATCCAGTAACTGCTAATTGTAATGTATCGATTGTAGAAACTGAGCCCGTTCTTCAAACCGAAACGGCAATGAACCTTCGCGAGTTCACTGCCGTCCGGCTTCGCCCATGAAAACTTAGTTAGTTGCTTTTCGCTTTTATGCCTTTGATGTTATTGATGGCCGCTTGTGCTTCACTGCCAGAGAACGGATCTTTCGAAATGAGTTTGAGATTTGAAAGTGCATTCTTCGCGTCAGGACCGATTTGTCCGAGTGCTTTAATGGCAGAATTTTTTACGGACAAATCAGTATCAGTAAGTAATTTCAAAAGTGCGGGCACGGCAGAAGCCGCTCCAGAACCGGCTCCGCCAATACTACATGCCGCAGCCGCACGAACAGTCTCAAGTTCATCACCGAGCAACGCGGTCAACGCGGGGATAGCCGCAGCGTTTGCTGGAACAGATTTGAGCCCATCACAAGCAGCAGCGCGCAATGGTTTGTCACCGTCTTTGATGGCAGCGATCAAGGCTGGCAATGCGGGTCTTGCTTCAGCGCCAAAACCAGCAAGAGCGCGAGCGGCGAGTTGACGAACTACCGGTTCAGAATCTGCTTCCAAAGCATTTTGCAATGCAGGAACCGCAATGTCAGCGCGTTTACCTATATCACCCAACGCGCTCGCGGCATATGTTCTTTCATAACCACCGTCTTCGCTCTGCAGAAAACCGATGATTGCAGGCACACCAGGTTCGGCAGCAGCTCCCATCAATCCGAGCGCTTTAGAAATTTCGCCGCGCACACCGGCGGCAGGATCAGTTTTTAAAACCTCGATCAATTGTGGTATCGCCGCCTTAGCGTCTTTACCCATCTCAGTCAAATGATATGCAGCAGTTTTGCGAGTGCCATAATCAGGACTTTCGAGACGCTTGATCTCGGCGTCAACATCAGCTTGCCGATATTCAGTTGCTTGCGCAATGCCACAGGAGAAAGCGGTTTGCACTGCCATCAAAACAACTAGAGCCATGAAATTCTTCTGAATTTTGGAACCCAAAAGGTTCTTTTTATCTGTATTAGTAGCCATCGTGTTTCTCATAACCTCTATAAATAATTGCCAGATTCATGCGATCGCAACCGTTTTAGGGTTCCCCCCAGAGGCTTTTTGAATTATTGCATCGTTCTTGCATAGGCATCTAACGACGGCGTCAAAACAAATAGGAGGGACCCAAAACAAAACCTCCTATATAGGTAAAAAAGCTTTATTCAATTAATGGGCACCGCATATGACACCGCAATTTTTACGTTGTTACAATGCCCGTGAAAAACTATTGACTTGATTGCCAATCGGAAGTACAAACGTATCATGTCGAACGAAGCAATAGTTTTGAACAAAACAAATTCCTGCGCAAACCTGCTGGGACTGCTGCTGCTGAGCAACTGTTAACTGACAGAGCCGGTACCGCCGCACACGCGCTCTGTCTCTAAAAGGCAGGGCTTTTTTGTTTCAGGACTAATCAAAAAGGAATTCATCACATGACGCAACCAGATTCTCAAAAGGTATATATCTTCGATACCACCTTAAGAGATGGGCAACAATGCCCCGGAGCTGGAATGAGCTTCGAACGGAACATAGAATATTTCCGACTTACTTGTGCACTGGGTATAGACGTCGTTGAAGCCGGATTTCCATCGGCCAGCCAATTAGATTTCGAGATCGTCCACGCCATCGCAGAAGAATGCGTCAAGCAAACGCACCAACCAATGGTGGCAGCTCTCTGTCAATTACGTGAAGAACAAGTAAGGAAAACAATTGCAGCACTCGAACCGGTAATTCCGATCGGCAAAGGTCGGCTCCACACCTACGTTCCCGTGGATCCAGAACTGCTCGAAGCCTCACTCGGTGGACATGCTGCCGACAAAGGCAAGATTGTCGACGATGTTTACCGCCTTGTAAAAATGGCTCATGATGCCGGTCTCGAGGTTCAATTTAGCCCTGAGGGCTACTCTCGGATGCGTGAGAATTTTGATTTCACAACAGATTTGATACGTGCTGCAGTTGCAGGCGGCGCTCGTGTGATTAACTGCCCCGATACGATTGGCGGCGCCAGTACGTTTGAAGGCAGCGAGTATTTCGTCGAGAAGATGAAGCAGCATGCAGCGATCATCGCAAGCGAATTCCCGGACAAAGAAGTAATCTGGTCAGTACACTGCCACAACGATCTTGGTTTGGCTGTTCAAAACAGTATCAATGGCGTCTTCGATGGTCCCGCGCGGCAGATCGAAGGTTGCATCAACGGCATCGGCGAACGCGCGGGCAATGCTTCGTTAGAGCAGTGCATCATGATTCTTCGACAGTTTGGTTCTTCCACCAATCGCAACGTCAATTCACAAGCAGAGCAAACGCCCTTCCACTGCGACGCTCGGCTTGATGTAATTCAAGAAATTTCTGATTTCGTCAACAAACACATGTTGCCACGCCAGCCCCATTGGCCTGTCACTGGCGAAAATGCCGCTCGCCACTCATCCGGCGGACACACCAATGCGATTCTCAAAAATCCGATGGCATATCAGCCGTTTGATCCAAGAGCTATTGGTAAAAACATTACGTTTGCATTTGGTCCATTGAGTGGTGGCAATCACGCTCGCTCGATCATCGAAAGCAACGGCTATAAGTGCGACGACGATGAAAAAGCGAAGATCGCCCAATTCATAAAAGACAAGAGTGCCGATCGCAGAAAGGGTATCAGCGACCGTGAGTTGATGCGCATCTACGTCGAATACAGACAGCCGATGAATATTGAAACGGTAGACTACGGAAGAGAAGGTGATCGTTCATCGGTCACAATTCTTGGCGAATTCTTTGGCGACCAGGGTCAATTCTCCTGCGATAACTCCGGGAAGGATTCTGCCCTTGCAGCGCTCAAGACGCTCATTGAGAGCCGTTTTGGACCAGTCAAAATCATTACGCACTCCAGCCGTTCGGACTCACAAGGTATCAACGCAAAGAGCGTTTCGCAAATTATCGTTCAACTCGAAGATGGAAGTCAGTTCGAAGGAACGGCTCAGGATCACGATCTCGAGATATCGGCAATGCGCGCGTTAATCGACGCGGTCAACAAGGCGCACGTGTACAGACAGTATGCCTTTGATGCTGAGAAAAATCGGGAGAATCAAACCTTCGTTTATACACCGCAGGCTACAGTTCAACAGGCTTCTTGATTCATGGCTTTCGTTGTTCATCTATTTTTGGGAACAGTTACTGCTGGTCCGAAAAAAGCTGACAAGTTCACGCTGGGCAATAGACACGCTTTCTTACTGTATTTGAGAGCCGATAAAAATTCCGATTACGATGAAGGTAAAGCAAAAGAGATCATCGAAGATCACGGTTGGCTAAACGTCACATTTTCAAAAGCTGGCACCGCCGATCCCAATAGTGTTAAAAAACCCGACCAAAAATTCTACTGCGCCGATGCGTTAGAAAAGGGCTCCGCCCTGGTGATTTACGACGAGCCGGTTACTGTAGCCGACCCATTTCGGAGTCATTGAGCGGCAAGGCGAATCATTAACGCGGACGAATTAACGTGTCAATTCGTCAGTCAAATGAGTTATTCAAAAGAGAAGATTTGGCACCTGCTTAGCTCTAAGCGCTCTTAATCCGTCAAATTGTCAATATCAAAAATAAATAATTCCTGTTTCTGACTGTAACAAGTCGACCGCCGAAGGGGAAAACCGCATTGACCTTTCCAGACTGCCAGGTAATATAGACACAACCGATATACACAGGGCACTGCCCGCGGGAAAAACGGCTAACAACATTATGTTCAGCGTTGCTCTTATTCAAATCGCCATTATTAGCCTGGTACTGATTCTGTACCAGTGGTGCGGGCTGCCTGTTTAGAGCAATAAACTCAAGACTTCAGACCCCGTACCTCAAGCGAAGGTACGGGGTTTTTGTTTAAGACACTGATAGGAAGACGGTAAACGGAAACATGGAAAGCGACCGAATAAAGAAGGGATTAAACAGAGCGCCAGCTAGAGCCATGCTCAAAGCGACGGGACTCACAGATGCGGATATCGAGAAACCCTTGATCGCAATCGCGAACACCTGGACCGAAGCGGGTCCGTGCAATTTCCACTTACGCGACCTCGCTCAGAGCGTCAAAGAGGGCGTTCGCAAAGCTGGTGGCACACCAATCGAATTCAACACTGTCGTAGTTTCAGACGGCATATCGATGGGCACCGAAGCTATGAAAGCGTCGCTCGTCTCTCGCGAAGTGGTGGCAGATTCAATCGAAGTCGCAGTACGCGGGCATATGTTCGATGCCGTCGTCGCTATTGCCGGTTGCGACAAAACCATACCGGGCGCAATCATGGCGCTCTCCAGACTCGACTTGCCTTCAGTTTTGCTCTACGGCGGGTCAATCATGCCCGGGAAGTTCAAGGGCAAAGATGTCACTATCCAGGAAGTATTCGAAGCAGTTGGCGCATGCGCAGCTGGTCTTATGAGTGCTGAAGATTTAAACGAATTGGAAAACAATGCATGTCCAGGCGCAGGCGCTTGCGGTGGGCAGTTCACCGCAAACACGATGTCGACGGCGGCGTGTTTCATGGGCATCTCTCCGATGGGAGCGAACGAAGTCCCAGCGACGCATCCGTCGAAAGCGGCTCAGGCAGAGCGATGTGGACAGTTGGTTATGGAGCTTTTCGCGCAGAACGTTCGACCAAGTTCCATAATGACCAAAAAAGCATTAGAAAACGCAATTGCGTCTGTGGCGGCGACCGGTGGAAGCACCAACGCCGTTCTTCATATCATGGCGATCGCCCGAGAACTCGGTGTTGATCTGGAACTCGAAGATTTCGATCGCGTATCGACCCAAACGCCTATCATCGTTGACTTCAAGCCATGGGGCAGATACGTCGCCAACGACCTATTCGAAGCCGGCGGAATGGCTGTGATCGCGAAACGCTTGATGGAATCAGGGCACATCACAGATTCAAAAACGGTTTCAGGCAAAACACTATTCGAAGAAGCGAAGGCGGCCAAGGAAACGAAAGGTCAACTGGTCGTTCGCACAAACGATAACGCGATCGCACCGCGCGGTGGATTCGCAATTCTTCGTGGCAGTCTCTCTCCGGACGGTTGCGTAGTCAAAGTTGCAGGCAATGCGAAACTGTCATTCTCCGGACCAGCACGTGTTTTCGATGAAGAAGACGAAGCATTCAAGGCAGTTCAAGACGGTTTGGTCAAATCTGGTGATGTAGTAATAATCAGAAACATCGGACCGAAAGGTGCACCAGGTATGCCCGAGATGCTCGCCGTTACCGGCGCTATCATCGGAGCTGGACTCGGCGGTGAAGTAGCGCTCGTCACCGACGGCAGATTTTCAGGAGCAACTCATGGTTTCATGGTCGGTCACGTTTCGCCGGAAGCGGCACGGGGCGGTCCTATCGCCTTCGTTAAAGACGGCGACCTCGTGACTATCGATGTGGAATCGCGTCAGCTCAACGTTGATGCAGACCTCAAGAGTCGCATGGTTGGCTGGCAAGCAAAACCATCCAAATACAAATCTGGAGTTTTCGCCAAGTATGCGCAATTAGTTTCCTCTGCGTCCGATGGCGCAGTGACCTGGCTTCCCGAGAAGTCCAAGGTTCCCACAGGTGTCGGATGACGAGATTAATCTCGAAGGTCGCTCTAGCTGAGAGCGCCAATTGGCGGCAGAAAAAGATGGTTCGCGAAGCCGGCTGGAAGCCGGCGCTCCCAGGTTCAAGGCTCTCAGGTTCTCGGCACTCACAGGTTCTCGGCTCTCACAGGTTCTCGGCTCTCACAGGTTCTCGGCTCTCACAGGTTCTCGGCGCTGGCAGGTTCAAACCAAGTCCAACAAGTTTTAATTCCAAGGAAAGTGTTCAACAATAAAGGAGTAAGGAATGGCAAAGGTATACAGTGAAAAGGATGTCGACTGTTCAGTGCTGAAAGGCAAGAAAGTCGCCGTCGTTGGCTACGGAAGCCAGGGTCGCGCACACGCTCTCAACCTGAAAGAGAGCGGCCATGATGTCGTCTGCGGCTTGAGAGAAGGCGGAAAAACCTGGAAGCAAGCTCAAGCTGATGGCTTGAAAGTCGCGACAGTAGCCGAAGCAGTTAAGGGTGCAGATCTCGTCGCAATTCTCACACCGGATACATCGCAACCAGAACTGTACGAAAAAGAAGTAGCGCCAAACTTGAAAGCCGGAGCATGCCTTCTTTTCGCCCATGGTTTCAACGTTCATTACAACGAAATCAAACCATCGAAAGATGTTGATGTCGTTCTAATCGCACCGAAAAGCCCAGGCGCACTGGTTCGTTCGCAGTATCAAGAAGGACGCGGCGTACCTTGTCTAGTCGCAGTTCATCAAGATGCGACCGGCAAAGCCAAACAAGTCGCACTCGCATATGCCGATGGATTGGGCGGCACCAAAGCTGGTGTTCTCGAAACGACGTTTGCAGAAGAAACCGAAACCGATCTCTTCGGCGAACAAGCAGTTCTCTGCGGTGGAGTCACTGAACTGGTGGCAGCTGGTTACGAAACACTCGTAGAAGCGGGCTATCAGCCAGAAGTTGCATACTTCGAGTGCTTGCACGAACTGAAGTTGATTGTCGATTTGATCTACGAAGGTGGCTTCGCTCGCATGCATGAATTCGTTTCAGAGACCGCTAAATATGGCGACCTCTCGCGCGGACCACGCGTCATCGATGCGCACGCTCGTGAAAACATCAAACAAGTTCTCGAAGAAGTTCGCAACGGCACATTCGCTAAAGAGTGGATCGCTGAGAACAAAGCCGGCAAGCCAAACTACAATAAGATGCTCGAGAAAGATCTCGCTCATCCAATCGAAAAAGTTGGCAAAGAGCTCCGCGCCAATATGGCATGGCTCAATAAATCCGCTTGCGCAGATAAAGGCGCACAGCAGACCACGTGTCAAACCGAAAAAGAAAAAGAACCAGCAGCGGTGCGCTGAACTTTCTCCTTGTGAGACGTTCAGCGTTTTTGTAACTACTGAAATAGACTTTAGCGCCGGCGGTTTCGCCGGCTTCTAAAACGGTTAAAGGACTGAAAGGCAAAAATGAAAGGTTCCGAGATACTCATAAAGGCTTTGGAAGCGGAAGGTGTTGACACCATATTCGGTTATCCGGGTGGTGCCATCATGCCTGTTTATGACGCACTCTATGACTCGAATCTGAAACACATACTGGTAAGACACGAGCAGTCGGCCGCGCTTGCCGCTGACGCCTACGCTCGTGTCACCGGTAAAGTGGGAGTTTGTCTTGCCACTTCCGGACCTGGTGCTACCAACTTAATCACTGGTATCGCCAATGCCTTCATGGATTCGATTCCAATGGTGGCAATCACAGGTCAAGTACCACAAGGAATGATCGGTTCCGATGCCTTCCAAGAAGTTGATATGTTCGGCATTTCGCTTCCAGTAGTTAAACATAGCTTTTTAGTTCGCCACGTTGAAGAACTCGCCGATACGGTCGCCCGAGCGTTCAAAATTGCTCGCTCCGGACGTCCGGGCCCAGTACTGATCGATCTTCCCAAAGACGTCAGCATTGCCGTTTTCGAACAGGGTGAGTTCCGCGGTAAACAAATCGATCCGATGCACAGACCGGAAGCGAAGCAACTCGCCACCGCCCGTGCCATGATTCAAGAAAGCCAAAAGCCGCTTGTTTACGCAGGCGGTGGAGTACGCATCGCCGACGCGACTGATGAACTTCGTTCATTCGTCGAAAAATGCGGCATACCTTGTGTGACAACTCTTCATGGTATCGGCTCAATCCCCGGTGACCATGAACTCTGTCTCGGTATGCTCGGCATGCACGGAACCAAACATGCCAACATGGCAGTTCAAGAATGCGATTTGTTGATCGCGGTCGGTGCTCGTTTCGACGACCGCGTCACCGGCAAACTCGCTGAGTTTGCTCCGCACGCACGAGTCGTCCACCTCGATGGCGATCCATTCGAAGTCAGCAAACTTCGCAGTGCAGACTGTGGTGTCATCGGCGATATCAAAGTCGCTCTCAATTTTTTACACACCAAACCATTAATAGATGAATGGGTTGAGAACTGTAAAGCACGTAAAGAACAATACGCGTTTCGCTACGATGCACCCGGAGAATCAATCTACGCGCCAGGCTTCATCAAACAAGTCAGCGACAGAGCAAAAGAAACTGAACAACGAACGATCGTCACATGCGACGTCGGTCAGCACCAGATGTGGGTGGCACAGCACTTTACCTTCGACATGCCAAGCAATCACCTCACCAGCGGTGGACTCGGCACCATGGGATACGGACTGCCAGCCGGTATCGGAGCACAACTCGCCAACACGGAAGCACGAGTAATCGTAATGTCCGGCGATGGTTCATTCATGATGAACATCCAAGAATTGGCAACGCTCAAGCGCTACAACATTCCAGTCAAAATCGTTTTGTTCGACAACCAGACACTCGGGATGGTGCGCCAGTGGCAAGAACTATTCTTTGAAAAACGCTACAGCGAAACCAATTTGTCAGACAATCCTGATTTCGCAAAAGTGGCAGAAGCATTCGGCATCCCGTCAATCACAGTTCAGACCAGAGACCAAGTTGATGGCGCTATCGACCGCATCATGTCGGAAGATGGACCACTCCTTGTACACGTACTAATCGACCCGGCCGCGAATGTGTGGCCATTAGTGCCACCAGGCAAAAACAATTCAGAAATGTTGGAAGGAGCTACAGTATGAGATTCACACTAGACGTCACCATGGCAAATTCCGAGGGCGGCTTAGAACGCCTCCTCGGCAGACTGCGCCAGCGGAGCTTCACTGTGTGTGCGATTAACGCAGACACAACGAACTCGAGAATGACGGCGCGAATCACCGTGGACAGTGCCCGACCAGTCGAGCTGGCGGTCAAGCAAATGGCTAAGCTAATCGACATTCAAGGTGTAGAAGTGATTAGAGCTGAGGAAAACTCAGCGCACAAATATCGCCAGCCAACGGCGAACTATCACAAAGAGCATTTGCCGAAGTTCGATCATCGACATGCGCATGAGTTTTGCGCCAGTCAGATCGGCCTATAAGCATACGAGTTTCCCAGGATTTCTCCTGGGAGCGCCGGCTTCCAGCCGGCTCCTAGGACTTACGAAGAAGAAGCCGGCGCTCCCAGGTAGCAGCCCAATTGAAACAGCCACTACGCGAGACAAGATATGAACCCGAGCAAAACACAAACTAAGTCAGTCGTCCTGTATGACACAACTTTGCGTGATGGTGCCCAACGGAAAGGTATTAGCTTTTCATTGGAAGACAAGCTCAAAATTACAAAGCTTCTCGATGAGTTCGGAGTGACCTTTATTGAAGGTGGCTGGCCTGGTTCCAACCCGAAAGATTTCGAATACTTCCAACGCGTCAAAGCGATGAAGTTGAAAAACGCTTCAATTGTCGCTTTTGGAAGTACAAGACGACCGAATTCCAGCGCTGATGAAGATGTGAATCTTCAGCGTTTGCTCGAAGCTGACACGCCAGCAGTCGCGCTTGTCGGCAAGTCATCTTCGAAACATGTGCTCAAGGTTTTGCGCACCAGTTTGGACGAAAACCTCGAGATGATAAGGGACAGCATCAGATTTTTAAAGGCGAAAGGAAAAGTTGTTATCTTCGATGCCGAGCACTACTTCGATGGTTTCGAAGAAGACAAAGAGTACACAATCAAAGCATTACAAGCGGCTGAAGAAGCAGGCGCGGATTGGCTCGTGCTCTGCGATACCAACGGCAGACACCTGCCAAGCAACATCGCCAGGATCGTGGCTGAAACCAAAGCAGTCGTGTCAGCAGAGCTCGGAATTCACGCCCATAACGATAGCGAACTCGCGGTTGCAAACTCATTAGCTGCAGTTGAAGCCGGTGCAAAACAGATTCAAGGAACCATCAATGGTTACGGCGAACGTTGCGGTAATGCGAATCTAGTTTCGCTCACTCCAACTTTGCAGCTGAAGATGGGCTATTCATGCGTTCCCCATGGCAGTCTCTGCCGATTGACCGAGTTGTCCAGAACTGTTAGCGAAATCGCCAACCTCAGCCCGGATCCATACGCACCATATGTAGGGTCTGCAGCATTCGCTCACAAAGCCGGACTTCACGCCGCAGCAGTTGAAAAATTTGCAGCTAGTTACGAACACATGCAACCAGAATTGGTAGGCAATTCCAGAGAAATCTTGATCTCGGAACTCTCCGGTCGCGGCAACGTTCGCTTGCTGGCATCACAGATTTCATCGAACTTGCCGTTTGCAGAACAAGAAGTTCTCGATCGGATCAAAGATATGGAACAACGCGGATACAAATTCGAAGATGCGCAAGGCAGCGTCGAATTGATGATGCGTCGTGACGATCCAGGGTATGAAAAACCATTTGAATTGATCGAAATCATGGTCGTCGTAAACGATCGTATCGGTCAGGGAAGCTCTGCCGAAGCAGTCGTCAAAGTGAAAGTCGGCGACAATCTCGTCCATACAGTTTCAGTCGGCAAAGGTCCGGTTCATGCGCTGGATAACGCATTTAGAAAAGCGCTCCTTCCTACATATCCAATGATGGAAGACGTCAGACTGGTCGACTACAAAGTAAGAATTCTAGATCCGGATCAAGCAACTGAAGCCACGACTCGTGTCGTGATCGAGGCTGCCGATCATGAAGAGCGCTGGTCAACGGTTGGTGTTTCCGACAACATCATCGAAGCTAGTTGCCAGGCTCTTGTAGATAGCCTGGAACTCTATCTCGCTAGATGTTTTTCGTCCCAAAATTATTCTGCAAACGCTCAGCAAGTTCAGGAGGTTGTCGCGTAATGTCGCAGGTCAAATCGAAACCCAAGTCGAAAAAACACAACACTGGTGAAATAGCTCCAGGCGCAGCCGGTGCGTCGAAGCTCAAAAACATCGTGGATAAAATTTGGGAATCTCACGTCGTATCGCAAAAAGAAGGTCACCCCTGTATTTTCGCAGTCGATCTGATGCTGCTTCACGAGGTCACCTCGGCGCAGGCGTTTCAAACGATCGAATCGCGTAACCTGGCAGTTCGCAATCCGGAACGTTTGCTTGCCACCATCGACCATAGCATTCCGACCCGCCAAAATCGTCTCGAAATTTACGACGAAGCGGCTCGGGCTCAAGTTCAAATGCTCAGAGAAAACTGCAAACGTCACAACATACCTTTTATGGATTTCGATAGCGGAAACCAGGGCATCGTGCATGTTATCGGACCTGAACTCGGTGCGACCCAACCTGGCATGACCATCGTATGTGGTGACTCTCACACATCTACCCATGGTGCATTCGGTGCCTTAGCGTTCGGTGTTGGAACATCTGAAGTCGCGCACGTGATGGCGACCGGATGCCTGCTGCAAGAACGTCCGAAGTCTATGAAAGTTGAATTCCGAGGAAAACTTCAGAAAGGCGTCTATTCTAAAGATGCGGTTTTGAAACTAATCTCGCTCATCGGAGTAGGCGGCGCCAACGGTCACGTGATCGAGTACACCGGCGAAGCCATCTCGAAGATGTCCATGGAAGAGCGCATGACGATCTGCAATATGAGCATCGAGTGTGGTGCCCGCGCAGGTTTGATCGCTCCAGATGAAGTAACCTATGAATACTTGCGCGGCAAAAGACTTGCACCGCCGGCTGATCAATTCGATCAGGCCGTAGAGTTCTGGAATTCGCTGAAGAGCGATCCGGGTTCTACCTTCGACAAAGAAGTGGTCATCGTCCTCGATGAACTCGATCCGATGGTCACCTGGGGAACCAATCCTAGTCAGGGTCTTGAACTCGGTCGCCCACTTCCAAGTCCGAAAAAACTTCCGGAACTGGCACGCAAAGACTTGGAAAGCACTCTCGAATACACGAAGCTCGAGCCAGGTAAATCGTTGGAAGGCGTTCCTTTCCAATGGGCATTCGTCGGTTCCTGCACCAACGGTCGTATCGAAGATCTCCGCATCGCAGCTAGTGTTCTAAAAGGCAGAAAAGTTGCAGATGGTGTCACATTCTATGTGGTACCCGGATCTGAATCGGTTCACAAACAAGCTATCGAAGAAGGTCTAGACAAGGTCTTCGTCGAAGCCGGCGCTCAATTCAGAATGCCAGGCTGCTCGATGTGCTTGAGCATGAACGACGACCGCGTCCCGCCCGGCGAGCGCTGCGTTTCCAGTTCTAATCGAAACTTTATGGGCAGACAGGGACCAGGTTCAATTACACACCTGGCATCACCAGCCACGGTGGCAGCCAGTGCGATCGAAGGCAAGATTACTTCCCCAGTGAAGTATCTGTAAAAGTGGTCGATGAGGCAGAGAACGCAGCCGTGCGCAGAGGGGGAAGGTGGCACATTCAATATCGGCTTCTCGGTTAAACCTGGGAGCGCCGGCTTCCAGCCGGCTCCGACTCCGGTGACAAAAGTTTCAGCAACTAAAGAACTTCAACACCAGAAATTTATCCGACAGAAAATTCAGACAAAACTCCACAAATTTCGAAGGTCAGCAATGCATAAGTTTCAATCACTTACATCGAAAGTAATACCGCTTCCAAAGAACGACGTCGATACCGACCAGATTATTCCAGCTCAATATTTGACCAGCACCTCGCGTGATGGCTACGGACAAAATCTGTTTCGTCGCTTGCGTGACACTGAGCCAGATTTTCCATTAAATCAACCGCAATTCAAAGACGCCGAGATATTGCTAACTGGCTACAACTTCGGTTGCGGCTCATCCCGTGAACACGCCGTCTGGGCAATCGCAGGAGCAAATATCAAAGTTGTGATCGCCGAATCTTTCGCTGATATTTTTGCAAACAACAGCGCGAAAAATGGACTGCTTTTGGTTTGTCTTCCAAAAAATGTGATCGAAAGACTTCTCAAGAAAGCTGAAAATGGTGACCTTTCAGTAACCGTCGATCTCGAAAAACAAGTAGTGATGGTGAAGGAGGGACTTTCAAACGAAAATCATTCGTTTGAATACGACCCATTTAGAAAACATTGTTTACTCAATGGTTTGGACGACATTAACTACATTCTGTCCCACGGGGACGACATTACGAAGTTCAGAGAGAAGAATAAGAAAAGTTGGATCGTTTCTCCATCATTAAATAACGAAGAAACATTGACATTAGCGGGTACAAAAAACTAGAGGTCGAAATGCAACGGACTATAGCTACTCTTCCAGGAGATGGAATCGGGCCCGAGGTCATGCGCGAAGCACTGCGCGTGCTGAAAGTGATCGGTGATAAATTCGGTCACGAGTTCCGTCTCAACGAAGGCTCCGCAGGTGGTGCCGCATACGAAAAGTATGGCTCGCACTTGCCGCAAGAAACCCTCGACGTTTGTACGGCGAGTGACGCAATACTGTTTGGCTCTGTCGGCGGACCTGTAAATGAGAGCACTCTGCCAAAATGGGTGGATTGCGAAAGAAATTCTATTCTCACACTTCGCAAGAATTTCAAGTTCGCGGTTAATCTTCGACCAGCCAAAGTTTATGCTGGAATGGAAGAAATCAGCCCGCTAAAGAAAGAAGTTTTAGACCGCGGAGTCGACATGCTGATCATCAGAGAGCTTCTCGGTGATGCATATTTCGGCAAGCATGAGCAGGGTGAACGCAACGGCGTTCGCTATGCCAACGACGAATCGGAATACACCGAAGATCAAGTAAGAGTCGCTGCTCATGCTGGTTTCAAAGCCGCAAGATTGCGCGATAAACGTTTAACATCAGTCGACAAAGCCAATGTGCTGACCGCATCAAGACTGTGGCGCGCTGTTGTGAAAGAAGTTTCCGCGGAGTATCCGGACGTACAACTCGAAGATATGCTCGTCGACAATTGCGCAATGCAGTTGATCAAAGATCCAGCTCAGTTCGATGTGATCGTCACATCTAATATGTTCGGCGATATTCTTTCTGATGCAGCAGCAGCAATCCCGGGTTCGCTCGGCTTGTGCGCATCGGCAAGCATCAACGATCAAGGTTTTGGTCTTTACGAACCACCTGGTGGCAGCGCACAAGACATCGCCGGAAAAGGAATCGCCAATCCGATTGCGCAAATTCTTTCTGCCGCACTCTTGCTCCGCTATTCATTCGCGATGGAAACAGAAGCGCAAACAATCGAAGCTGCCGTTGAGGCGACTTTGAAAGCTGGTTACAGAACTTCAGATATTACTCGCAGCACCGCGAGCGATACCAAGAAATCACCAGCGGAGAAGGTCGTCGGAACCGAAGCAATGACAAACGCAATCATCGAAGAAATCGAAAAGATCAGCGTCAAAGCAGGAAAGAAGGAAGCTGTAACGGCATAAACATGTTGCGTGATATGTCGCCGTTCGTAATTACCGAGTTCATTTCAATATTAGTTCAGCCCTACAATCACAGACTAAGTACACAAGTCCACACCAACAATCACAATCCCACACAGTCCAAAGAGGAGCACCACTATGTTTGATCAAGCCAGTAACTGGATGGATAGCGATTCCGAATCCGATTATGAAACCATAACGGCCGAGCGACGACGACGACGACCACGAAGCACGTCACCTCGACGCCACGATCGCCCAAGCAATAACTCGTTTGGCGATACCGTTTTTAAAGATGCGACAGGCAGAATAACGGCAATACGCTACAACGATCAGAACACATATTATTCATTCGAATACGACAAAGAAGGCTGCGTCAATTCGATAAACAGATCAGACGGTTGGGTTTGGAGAAGAGTTGAAACCAGTGCATTCCGCGGATGGGTAGTTAGAAACTACTGGGAGAGCTGGAAGGTGGACGGACAAGATTGTGGGTCAGTTGTGATTGACGACTCCGGTGTGAGAGCTACAGGACTGAATGCCGATCTGATGGGACTGCCAGAGCGAGCATAGTTACGATAAGTTCAAAGTCTAAAGAAACGGCGCGTGGTTCACCAAGGCTTCCCGGAGCTCCTCCCGGGATTCCAGAGCCAGCGCCGTTTTTGTTTGGATTATCTCCGCGATTTAGAAACAGAAATTCTTAGTCCGAACTGGAGCTCTTCACTTGAGAAAGTCTATTTATTGAACTCAAGAAAATTAGTTACCTAAATCGTCAGGGATTCCAAACGCGAATGTCGATTTGCCTGTTTTTCGTCAATTCTGGCGAAACACTTATGGTCATTAGATCTTCGAGGATATCTGCCATTCTCGGTCTTATATCGGATCCTGATCTGGAGATCTTTATATTTCTACATTCAAGCTCTGTGGGCATTTTGCGGCAATTTCGAAAATCATCAATTTAGAGATCCGATATAAGGGGTCGGTTTAGTTTGGGTCAGTCACATTTCAAGAACGACAAGCAAGACCGAGATAATCGCAAGCCAGCCGCGAGTAAGACCGCCTAAGCTGACGTCTAAGTTGTTCAACGTTGGCCAAAGTTATTTAAATTATCGAGTTTCTATTCTGTGAGCGTCTCAAGCTCCGAGTGCCGAATGACGCTAATTTGAACAGAATCGCTCCGTTTGTCGAGCTAAGTAATTTAGAAAACCCGAATGTTTCCATTCTTCCTCGTTATGGGAATGAGGATAGAACTCAGGAGAATACAATGTCAGCTTGGAGTTATAGAACCGAAGAAACCGTCAATCAGGAATATGACTTTCCGATTAACGCGGAGATGCACGATCGGCTATCTGTAAAAATCCATTCTCACGATCTGCCGCTGGGGAACGATTCAATTCCATGTTGGACCTATGTCACGTCTGGTCTAATGTCTGCCGGGCAGGCAGAAATGATATTAACGATCCAACGTCGGCCAACGGAAACGATTCATGAATTTCC
Organism: uncultured Candidatus Obscuribacterales bacterium; assembly: GCA_964600935.1. Lineage (GTDB taxonomy): Bacteria > Cyanobacteriota > Vampirovibrionia > Obscuribacterales > Obscuribacteraceae > JADYXR01. Next base: position 2,596 of record CAZRMH010000032.1, on the reverse strand, counting down.
CGAGGAAGTATTATTATGGTTCACCCAAATCTTTCAGTGGGCGACGGAAGGAATGATCGTACATTGTGGAGGCAGAAGCACACTCCAGTCCGGTCACTTTATCACGCCCGGCATGATTGGCGTGCTTTATCAAAACGCACAACCTCTAAAAGGAATAGATGTACCACCGGGTGCACTATGTATGGTGCCAGTGACTAATCTCGAAATGATCGCATCGGAGGAATTCGGACAACTGCGAATTCTTAGTTTACTCGGAAACAAATTTTGCTACTATCCATTTCCGCCGTGGTTCGACCGCGCGCGCGAAGGCACTGTTGACGCTAAGATGCTGGACGACATGAGCGTTAGCTTGTGCGCACGCATGCCGCGAGTTATCGTCCGAGGACTTCGTGTGATCAAACATGGAACAACACTTCATGCCCTTGTCGTTCCGGAAAACGTCGCAGGATTTCGACAAATGTTCAGCAGCATGCCGCCCGACATGTTCAGTTTGCGAATCTCCGTCGACCTCGATGAAAACGCTGACGCTTGCCTAGTTTGGCAACCACAAGGCGCCACGCTTCCGCACGCGATTACAAAACCACTCGATGGTATGTCGGGCGTGAGGAGCACGACGAATATTCGAGTAGGTGGCACATTTCTGTGCATTGTCGTCAGTCCGGACGGATTAGCATATCGAGTTCTTGAAGATGGGTTTGCTCTGATGATAACTGAAAAAGAATGGAGTCAATTGCGAGACGCACTGCAAGCCGGTAGTGACCTGGAAATCGATCTGGCAGAAGACACGAAGTTCAAACTAACTTGGGATCATCAGTAGCGGAGTCAGCCAGGGCCGCGCTGTTTAGTCGAGGGCGTCTGGGGGCTAGCCGGACGAGCAAGACCAAACAACCCGACTCCTAGCCGGCACCGTACTGCAGCCCGAGGAAATAGACAGCCTGACGACAAGCCTCCGCGTGGCTTATGTCTGGTTGCTTCTCCTTGATCGCCTCGATCATTTCGCGGCGTCGCGGGACATCCGTTATCGGTTCCGAAGTACACACCCAGTAATCCTGAGGTGAGGGAACCAGCCTGACGGTGCCGTGTCTGGCACCAACAATGAGCAGCGCGTGACTATCTTTTCGTTTTTCGTCACTTCTGTCGAACTGTGCGACAGCCGCTACCTCAGCATCCTTCAAGCGAAGTGTTTCTTTCAAAAGCGCTAGATCGCTGGCGTCCTGTCGCAGTAAAATTTTCATGTGCGCGTTTTTCACGACGGAGTCTGCTTGTTTCGACTGATGAAAAAAGTCCTTCAACTGTTGCGTGATGGAAACGAGCATCATGCCATAGTGCCTCGATCTCCGCGACAAATCGTCGAGCAATCTGGCACCAGCGGCAAATCTCATCAAAGTGGAAGCTTCGTCGATAATGGCTGCCAGTCTGATGTTTTTACTCTTGCAATCAGCTGCAGAACGACGAATAAACTCTGCCAACATGTAAACGGCAATTCTCTCTAAACGCGGTTCATTCACATCTCTGGTATCAAATACGATGAACGGTTTGCTGGTATCAACATTGGTGCGACCATCAACTAGTCCACCGAATGCTCCGGTTTTTGTGAACAAAGACAGTCCCCGACCAAGTGTTTTAAGTATGATTCGCTGCTCAACGTCAGCCTGGATATCGGCGGCGCTCTCGATGATGTGTGCCAGATCCGACATCGTTGGCACGGAATTAGATTCAGCACGTGCATGCGCATAAGCAACGCGAATAAGTTTGTCGAGGACAGACTTATCTTCCATGCGCAACTCTTCGCATCCTTCCGGCGCAAGCATCAAATCCAACAGAGAAAGCAACCGAGAAACTTTATCGCTAGTCGGCAAGCCGTGCTCGTCTTTGTCTTCGTCAGAGAGATCAAATGGGTTTAAAATAAAACCGGAATTCGGTCCAAGATCGATATAGGCGCAATGCTCCGGTCCAAGAAGTTCTGTGATGAAACGGTAGGAACCAAACTTATCCACCGTTTTATCAAGCAAGATAAAACGCACGCCAGTCGGCAACAATCGCAAAATCAACATTGAAATAGCAAATGACTTGCCAGCACCGGTGGTGCCAACCACGAACATATTATTCGCTTCTTTACCGGCACCTCTGAAAAACGGATTGAGTAAAACTGGTTCTCGCGACGCCAGGGCGAAACCAAACGGAACGCCATCAGGCGTACCGCAAGAAGCAGTGAAGAATGGCCATAGCGTTCCAACAATCGGCGACATGACTCGATTGACGATAGCGAGTTTATCCACACCAACACATAACGTAGACTGCCAACCATCAAGCTGAAGCAGCTCCCCTTTCTGAATTGTCGCGCCGCGATTTTTCAAAACACGATCGATCTCATCAGTATGCCGCTCCAAATGTTCGAGTGAATCGCCCAGACAAGATACATAAATGCTGACGTCATAAGCTTTGCTGGAACTGCGGAGAAATTCTTGGATAGCCACTTCCGTCTGTGCAGTTAACTCGTAAGCTTCGAGATCCGAAACATTAACCTGCGCATTAGCCATTTTGCTTAAATGATATTTCCGTTTCAAATTACTGCGCACTGCTTCTTGATCGCATT
>CAZRMH010000031.1:0-31984 GCA_964600935.1 uncultured Candidatus Obscuribacterales bacterium | reverse complement strand
GATTGAAGGCACCGAGGCAACGAAAACCTCGCGACGCCCTAAAATCGGCCTGGCTCTAGGTGGCGGCGGGTCGCGCGGCGCGGCGCATGTCGGCGTTCTAAAAGTGCTCAAGGAAGAGAACATTCCGATCGACATGATTGCTGGAACCAGCATCGGCTCTGTAGTTGGCGGCTTTTATGCGGCAGGCATACCTTTAGACAAAATTGGAGAAGTGTTCGAGAAACGAACATTCACCAAAGAATTTACTCCAATGCCACTTTTAAAATTGGCGATGGAGCCGGCAACCCTGACTCTTCGGGTGTTTGGTCACAAACCATACGACGGTCTATATAATGGCAAGAAATTTAGGAAGTACGCTAACGGAGTAACTGGGTCGAAAACAATCGAGCAACTTAGCATTCCTTACGCGGCAGTGGTCACAAATGTCGTCACGGGCGAAAGTTGCAGACTCTCCGCCGGCGACCTCGGCTTAGCCATGCAAGCCAGTACGGCTGTGCCCGAATTGAAACAACCAGTACAAATCGGCGACAAGCTTTATTGCGACGGCGGACTGATTAATAACGTTCCGGTCAACCACGTTCGCGAAATGGGAGCAGACTTTGTTATCGCGGTAGACATCGACGAACAGTTGAAGGATGTCCCACTCGACAAATTCCGAGGACTCGGCTCAATGGGTCGGCAAGCACTTCGAATTCAACTATCGACATGTGATTTGCCGAATCGCAAAAACGCAGATATCTTCATCAATCCCGACACGACAGGCATCAACCTCGTTTCGTTTAAAAAGGGAGATGGAAAACGTGGAATCGATGCTGGTATCGCCGCAGCTCGCGAAGCCATGCCCGAAATCAAGCGTAAATTGGCTGCGCTCGGAGTGGTAAGCACTGCCGCTCGAGTAGACTAGGTCGACAAGCTACAGCACTGCCAATGGTGCCATTCCAGAATCAACAATCGCTCATAGTAAGCAAAACGAAGCGAATACGATTTCAATTCCTGCAAATACAATTTCTACGGCAACGTAGACCCGTTTTCTCGTCAGCAGGTGGCAGCGCCAGTCAGCATCATAAATCGAGGCTCAGGAGGGACTGGAGCCTCAGCAGAACAGCTTAAAGCCAGTGATCCAGTGTCTGTGTACAGGCAAACTCTACAACGCACGATCACCCTTTCAAACCGTCAGCAGCAAACCCACGCGGTTCGCGTCAACAACTATCAAGCGCAACGGCAGCAGCCGGTTGGTTATGCCTACGTGCCTGGATAAAATGCGAACGCGGCACAAAATGGAAATCAATCTGGTGTGAGCTATCAATACACCAGCAGTGGTGCCGCCACTTTTCAAACATCAAGTTCAAAAAATAACCACTAATAAACGCGATTGAAATTGCTTCAGACTGGCAGAACGAAAAACTCAAACAATGCCTAATAGTTCGGTGTCACTTTGCATCAATACACCGTCCTCGAGGCACGTTCACATAGAATTCATAAACCTCCAATCGCAAGCCAGGTGAGACTTCCAGCACATTCCCTGGCGGCAAGAAGCCTTTCCCGAGCTTTTAAACTGTCGGCAGATGCTATGTGTATCCTGCGCCCCCTTCGGCGGTCGCAATTCGTCTACCGAGAACCATTTATGACCGATTCGCCAAGGTCGAACCAAGACCTAAGTACTGACCTCGCAAAAAGTGAAGAAGTCTTTCGACTACTCGTTCAAAACGTTGTTGACTACGCTATCTTCATGCTCGATCCTGATGGCATGGTCGTCACTTGGAACGAGGGTGCTCAGCGCATTAAGGGTTACAACGAGGACGAAGCGATCGGAAAACATTTCTCGTTTCTCTACACGCAAGAAGCAATCGATCTAAATCACCCTCAGCGAGAACTGGAGGTTGCTCGAACCGAGGGGCGCTACGAAGAAGAAGGCTGGCGCGTTCGCAAAGATGGCAGCCGCATTTGGGCAAATATCGTCATTACCTCTATTCTCGACGGCGACCGACTAATTGGTTTTGCAAAGGTGACTCGCGATCTTACCGAGCGCAAATTAGCATCGCATAACGAGCAAATTTTCAAATTACTGGTGGACAGCGTTGGCGATTACGCCATCTTCATGCTGGATCCTGATGGCAATGTTATGACCTGGAATGAGGGTGCGCAGCGCATCAAAGGCTACACAGCATCTGAAATTGTTGGTAAACACTTTTCGATTTTCTACACTGCACAGTCCAACGAAAAACGCCATCCGGAATGGGAACTCGAAGTCGCCCGCAGAGATGGACGCTACGAAGAAGAAGGCTGGCGTGTTCGGAAAGACGGCAGTCGCATTTGGGCAAACGTTGTAATCACGGCGGTTTACAATCATGGTCAGCTTGTGGGTTTTGCAAAAGTCACTCGCGATTTGACCGAACGAAAAATGTCACAACAGCGCGAGGAGATTTTCAGCCTGCTGGTCAGCAGCGTGCGCGATTACGCGATTTTTATGATCAGTCCAGACGGCGACGTCATGACCTGGAACGAAGGCGCTCAGCGCATCAACGGTTACACAGCCGAAGACGTGATCGGAAAACATTTTTCTCTTTTCTACACCAGAGAATCGCAAAAGCGTAAACATCCTCATAAGGAATTAGAAATTGCACGCGCAGAAGGTCGCTATGAAGAGGAAGGTTGGCGCGTTCGCAAAGATGGCAGTTTGATTTGGGCAAACGTCGTCATTACGGCTGTTTACGACAACGGAAAGTTGCTTGGTTTTGCAAAAGTAACCCGCGATTTAACTCAGAGATTGCTCGCAGATCAAGAACGAGAGATGAGCGCGAAAGTTCTCGACGAAACGAACACAAACTTGCAACGCGCCCTCGATATTAAAAGTCGATTTCTATCCACCATCAGTCACGAAGTGCGAACACCAATGGGCGCCATTATTGGGATGACCGAGATTCTCACTACAGAAGATCTCGGCGAGGACAATAATGTTCTAATCCGTGGAGTCTTTGACGCTTCCAAGCGCCTGCTCCAGCTACTCAACAATTTGCTGGAAGCTGCTCGGATGGACGCAGGGGAACTCAGCCTGGAAAATCGAAACTTTCCTATCAGAGCAGTGATCGGCGACGTACGGCAACTCGTGCGCACAGAAGCTGACCGCAAACTCCTTCGAATTACTGGTACACTCGATTCCCAAATCCCTGAATATGTATACGGGGATGAACTAAAATTACGCCAGGTGCTTTTGAACTTGGCTCATAATGCAATCAAGTTTACCGAGGCGGGCATCATCGATATTAGCGCTGAAGTGATTTTCAAAACAGAAGATACACTCAATATTCGATTCATTGTAGCTGACACCGGTATTGGTATCAAACACAGTGATAGAGAAAAGCTTTTTCAGCCTTTTGTCCAAGCCGAGGATTCGACCAAAAGAGTCTATGGTGGCGCTGGACTGGGGCTCAGTATCTCGAAGCAACTGATAGATTTGATGGACGGCACCATCGGAATTGAAAGCGAAATCGGTAAGGGTTCCAAGTTTTGGTTCGACATTCCATTTAAATCGGAGGCGGTCTAGCCATGCCTCAACCTTTAGTCCTAGTTGTAGAAGACGATCCAATCTTGCGTGACACCACCAAACGCCAACTGGCGAAACTTGGTTTTGAAGCCGTGGTCGTTGGAACCGGAGAGGAAGCAGTAGAACACGATCACTCGCAATTCGGTCTCATTCTCATGGATATCGGCTTACCAGGCATCGACGGCGCGTACGCGACGATGTTGATACGCGAGAAAGAACTTCGAGAGCAACAAAAACGAACCCCAATTGTCGCATTGACCGGACATTCCGATAGAACGAAAGCTTTCAGCGTGGGCATGGATGACTTTCTGGAAAAACCAGCACTAATGGCTGACATTAAACGAATGCTCGACAAGTGGATTGCCTAGGCTTGTGTGGCACAATGTCTAAAGCCGCTTGGATATAATGCAAGCGGTTACGTTGGCAGCCCGTTAAAAGAGATCAATTGGAACCCGACTGTTTAGCAAAATCAGGCTTCTTCTCGCTGGATAGCGAGGCTGTCGACACGTCAGCGCAGCCGCAGATTGGTTCCAAAAAGTTCGAAATTTCAAAAGATGTTATTGTCGACAAAAAGTTTCGAGTGATCTCATTGCTGGGCAAAGGTGGCATGGGCGAAGTCTACCTAGCGCGCCACTTGCTCCTGGATAAGGACGTGGCATTGAAAATTTTCGGTGCCGGCAGTGCCTCAAACGAGGGCGTGTTGCGTTTTCAACGAGAAGCCCAATCCATCGCGAAACTTGATCACAAAAACGTCGTCAAAGTTTTTGATTTTGGAATCTCAGAAGAAGGAATTCCATATTACACGATGGAATATCTGAAGGGCAGGTCCCTGGCAGATCGACTCACCAAATGCGGTGCACTTCATCCCGCAGAGGCGCTTGAACTCTTTATTCAAATATGTGATGGATTGTCAATTGCGCATGCGAAAGGAATCGTCCATCGCGATTTGAAACCTGGAAATATTTTTCTAGAGAATGACGCTTCCTTGCAACATTCAGCCAGGGTGAAAATTGTCGATTTCGGAATAGCCACCCTTATGGACCAGAGCATCTCGAAACAGAAGCTAACCACGACTGATACCATTTTTGGCAGCCCTCTCTATCTCAGTCCAGAACAAGCGACTGGACAAAAAATTACAGCCAGCTCCGACATCTACTCGCTGGGCTGCACGCTTTTTGAAACTTTGACTGGTCGTCCACCTTTTCGGGGGGCAACAGCGCGAGAAACCATCATGATGCATCTGGTGGAGGATCCACCGAAATTGACTGATACTTCAGTTGAAAACACCATTTCATCGACGCTAGAGAAAGTCGTCAGCAAAATGCTCGACAAAACTCCGGATGGCAGACAGCATAGTATTGAAGAAGTTCGCAATGAATTAACCGATGTTCTGGATGGATTACGGAAACGGTCTCATTCACTCAACGCCGATTTAGCCGATTCACGGTCCCAAAAATCAAGTTCCAGATATCAAGTTTTTGTCACCAATATCGATACCACATCGTCAAAGCTGCTCAATCGGAATATAAACTTATTAACAATCGGCGTTGCAGCCGTGTTAGTTCTGGGAGTCGCATATACCGTAGTAAAGGCGATTAATAGAGAGCCGGCCTTGAAGCTTGAGTCACAAAAAGAGAATAAGGCTCGTAAGAAAGCAACAAGCGATACGAGGTCAAGTAAAGGAGATACAGCCAGGAAAGTTTTTTCAGGTGAACGCGAGCTACCGTTTACCAAAGGCGTTTTTAAGTCAAAAATTTCTCGCAGCAACCAAAAATCGTATGTAACTTTTGAATTCCCAAACGATGTTGAAATGGGTCAAATCGGTATTGCAGTATTTCTCGATACAGAAATAGAAAAGATTCAACCGATCGTTGCTAACATTGCTTACCCGCTATCCAAGCCGCCCTCACTGGTATTCTACCCAAGCGAAGCATTCGTAAAGGATGAGGATAGTTTCGCTATTCTACCAACTGATGCATTAGTTTCTATAAAAGACTGTCGCGTTCAAAAAAAGTATGCAAGGCGAACAATTGAATTGATTGGTCGTCAACACGAGCTTGCAATGCTCGACATGGCTAAAAGTCCAATTGTCGATAGTGACCTCGCCGGGTTGCAGAAACTTACAAAACTGGAATCACTCCGACTTGACGATACATTTGCAACCGGTTCCGGAGTAGTGAAATTTGTGGGCTGCAAGCGTCTTCGCTCCCTCTGTATGAGCGGCTGCAAACATGTAAGTCCCGTTCTGAAAAAGCTCGAGAATTCAAAAGTAATAGTCTCTCTTTCACTCGATGACGTCGATCTCACGGAAGATGACGTCAGGCTGATTAGCACGATGAGTAACTTGGAGGTTCTTAACTTGCGAGGCGATCGTCTAACCGATAGAGGGCTTAAATACTTAGCCGGACTAAAACACCTCAAAGCGCTTGACCTTCGAGATTGCCCCGTCAACACGCCCACCGGTGTTCAGGTGTTCAAGCAACTGGGAAAACAAAGATTGCAGCGCCTCAATTTAAACTACGAAGGATGGTCCGAGTCCGACAAATTTCAACTCGAGTCTTATATTCCGGATGTCGCCTTTAAAACTGAGAGAACACACAGAACAAACGTCCCGCTGGATAGTCAGGATCTTCAAATTCTGTTGAAGAATTCCGAATAGAGTGTCGTGGCGTTCCGACTAAGTCGATGAGGCGCTCGAGTTCTTTTTAAATACATAGCATTTGATCCTTAGACGAGTCGTGTCGATCTCGTAGAAACAGAAGCGTGTCGGTTCGAAGTGATTATCAAGCTTCATTGCAGGTTCAGCTTTACCTCTTCTTAATAACTCATGCGTAAAACTAAAAGTGTCGGGTGACGCTTCAAAGGTGTTTCATAATTATGGAAGAGTTTAAGCACATCGGCAGTAACTGCGAGAGTCAGGAAAGAGAAGACCTCTTAGCTCGCCTGGGAAGACGAGTTAAAGAATTGAGATGTGAAAAGAGTTTATCCCCGAGCGAGTTTGGTGACGACATAGGACACACTGCAGCATTTGTACTCCGCCTGGAAAACGGAAAGGTGAATCTCAGCTTCGATACACTAGGTCGATGCGCCAAAGCGCTGAATTACGAAGTTACCGAGCTTCTAAACATTTAAATTCCCAGTACAATTTTCGAGAAGTGTTCACCGCGGGTGATACTACCATTACCCGCGCTGAATTTTCGATTTCTGAATTTGGAGTGCACTCTATGGCCCGCTATAAATACTTTGCTTGCATTTTCATGCGAGCATCCGCAGCCAGCCAGCTCTATCCGCGAACCTCTACTGCGCCGAAAGGACGGACTGAGCGCACACAGCACTAGCGGCTCTCCAGCAAAAGCGCGGGTATTTCGACCAGTGACACTTGGCAGATTCACGCATATAAGGCAAGATAGTAATACTCCTGGAAACCGCGCGGAATGTCTTTCGAAGATAGGCCTATTACTTGCATTGACTGTCAGCAGCTGTTTATCTTTTCAGCTGGTGAGCAGGAGTTTTTTGAACAAAAAGGTTTGAAGAATCAGCCCAAACGATGTCCTCCATGCCGCCTGAAGCTCAAAATGCAGCAGGACGGAAAGGACCCGACAACAGGCTCATCTGTGCCATGCGTCGAATGTGGTGCAATGGCTTACGTTCCATTCAAACCATCTGGATATAAGCCAGTGTATTGCAAAGTCTGTTTCCTCAAACAGCGGGGCACTGAACCAAAAGATGGTGATTAAAAATTTGTGGAGGACTTAGCTGCTGATGCTGCTCAGGCGTATTTCAGGGCGATGTTTCTACGCGATGTAAATTTCCTGCGTAAATATTTCAACCTGTTAGATGTCGGCTGTACAGTCAGCCATAAATTCTCGTATTTGCTCAAGATGATTCCAGTCGGAACTATAGTAAACTGCGACACGAATTTTGTTGCGGCAAAAGTCAGCCCAAGAATTTGATTTTAATTCCCTGGCAAAGTCAGTCTGGACCAACTTGGCCTGTCGAACATCGAGAACTTTGTGATTCGAGTCATCGGAGCATAGAATTGCGTACAACCCGGGTCGGTCTTCCAATTCTTCCAGCGTCGCGAATGGTCCAGCAAATTCGTATCGCCCAAAGTTGACGGACATCAATTAATTCCTCAAAAGACTCCTATCTTACTATTCTATCCTCTGAGAGACTAAGAACGATAAAAAACGTCTAGAAAGCTCACCAGTTGGCACAAGCGAGCGCTCGACGCAGCAAACTATTCACACCAACGCTTTTGAGTCCATTCATTCGTTCATGACTCACTGGCTCACAGCGAAAATAACTGGTCTGACTGTTCGGCAGCCTTTTGAAAAAATGCTTTTAGACCGCAAACATTCTCCCAAGTATACTCAAAGTCTTGATCAGTTTTTTCCTCGTCATAATCCGGTCACAAGTTCGAGTAACGCAATTTATGCCAGCCTTCCGACACAGAATTCAGAGCGATCTTTATTCTACCAAACGCCTGTCAACCATACATTGACAAAAGAGAACTGGAGCAGATTCTCGAAAGCCGAAACCGAACAATCTGACACCATATCTAGTATCACCAGGCATCCGGAATCAACCACTACAAAAAACCCTACACTGGTCAGATCTACCGATGGCGAAATTCGCACCAGCCCCTAGCAGCACCTTCTATCGCAGAAACGGTATCGAGCCTCCGCGACTCGAGGCTCCTGGACTAAGGAGAGTCAGAAGAAATAATCGCGTGGTCGCCTTTACGCACATGCTCCAACTCCCAGACATCAAGCGCCTCAAGCACTTGCGCTCTTAAGATCTTTGGATCGGTATTATTAATACGTTCGAACAAAGGTCGCATTTCCTCACGACAGGGAAGGTGCTTTTCACCCCAGCGAATCATCTCAACCAGCATCGGAAGCAAGTCTTTGCCTCTCGTGGTCAGGTAATACAATTTCCTGGACTTGTTGGAGGAATGCGAAACCTCATCTATAATGCCGCACGCGGTGAGGCGCTTCAATCTATCGGCGAGGATGTTCGTCGCGATTTTTTCTGGACTGGCGAGAAACTCTTTGAATTCATGCTTCCCGGAAAACAATAGATCTCTGATTAGCAATAAAGTCCAACGGTCGCCAAAGACATCTAGGACATTTCCAATGACGCATGGAGATCTTGAATTGTTGTTAGCGGCTTCCATTTCTACATTCTAGCACCCACTTGCAAAATGCAAGTACTTGGCGGTATGATATCTCCACTTGCATTTTGCAAGTAACTTAAAACGCAGGTAAACCGCCATGAAGACCCAGACAATAGCCAATATCAGAGACGCAACCCTGGCAGAACGCCCGATCGTCAACGAAATCTTCAAAGCATCATACGCAGAATATGCCGAGAATTCGGATCCAAAATTCTGGAGCATGTACCAGACCAACACCAGCAAGACTCTATTAACCGACGACAATGTCACAAGAATAATCGTCGACCTCGACGGAGTTACGATTGGCTCGGTCCTCATGTGTCCACCTAATCGAAAGCTGGGCAGTAGTCTAGTTTCGAATCCCTATCCGGAGATGCGCTTACTCGGCATCCTGCCGCAATATAGAAATACCGGAGCAGCAAGCTTGCTGATAAATGAATGCGAGAATCGCGCTAGAGCAGACGGTTTCGACGCGATCACGCTGCACACTACCGTGTTGATGCAAACAGCAAAAGCGATGTACGAGCGGCGCTGCTACGTGCGATTTCCCGAACTCGATTTCGAACCAGTCCCTGGTTTTATCGTCTGGGGATTTATAAAACGCTTAGATACTCGCAACCAATAAGATGATCAATTGTCATTTTTCGATACCAGTCAATAATTCCAGCACTACGAGAGTACTTACATGAACAGCGCAAAATTAATTAAAGAGCCATCGCTAGATAGACCAGGAGCGGGTCTTCCACTACCAGAACTAATGATTGCAAAACACATAGTGTTTCCCTTGCTTTATAAAACCACTTCGCCATCAAAAGCAATTCAAACATTCGCTGAGGAATCCGAAACAATTATCGCACTAGTAGAAAAACTGAGACCAACCGAATTAACCGAACGCCGACTGATACAACGCCTTACGGGGTTAGAAGACAGTTCGCGAAACTGGTCAGCCGCAATGGCGCTCCAGCACCTCATCATCGTCGGTGATGGAATCAGACAAACGATTATAGAATTATCGACGACTGGAACCTCCACGCGCCAACCTCGTGGAACCGCTGATGTAAAGCCAGATCCCGAGGTTGATGGTGATAAGATAATTTCAGATTTCAAGCAAATGACAAATCAGTTTTTAGAAAGTACAAAACAAATCGATGTGAATGCATTTCCGAACTCAACGTTTCCGCATCCATGGTTCGGCAATCTAAACGCTCGTGGATGGCTCACTTTGTCAGGCATGCACCAACGAATTCACCGCAAGCAAATCGAAGCGATCATAGCCCGATTATGAGAGATCGACAATTCAAAGTCGACGGCGCTTCCACTTAGCAGCGAACACTCACTGAAATCACAAAACAAACTGGTAGCAATCACATCTGGCGCATAAAATCCGAAAGCTATATAGTTAGTTTAATTACTCACTCTGAGACTAGAGAAACGAGGAAAGAAACTAGCGATGTCGTCAGATAAGCCCCCTCGAAAAATCGCGAAGATTCTATTATCATCCATTGCAATGTTTGTCATCGGCGTCGATCCTTTATCGACGGCAAGTGCATCGGCACAACCCGGAGGCGATAGAGGTCCTGCTATCCTCGTACCTACAGACGTTTCCGGAAATCAAATAATCGAGCAAATCGGAGAATCTACGTCTTCGACCTCTACATTAAAAGTCCGATTCGAAAAGTTTCCCGAAAAATTCAATTGTAAAAAATATCTGATTCAATCGGATGCTGATACCAAATGCAGTGACCTTGAAAAAGGTTCGATTAAACTTGAGACCGGTAAAATTTTGGTAGCACCAACTGATGGACGCCTGTTAGTACATACAAAACTCGCGGATATAGCAGTTCCCAAAGATGGTGTCGCACTAATCAGAATCGAAGCAGCACACCTCTCGATTTTCAATTTGGCGGGACGAGAATTCGTCGTCAAATTTGACGAGAAAGAGAGTGCATCACCAGACAAAGCGACGAACTACAACGAAGGAATCGGTCTCGATGAGGGTTTCGGAATCATTTCGCACGGCACCACCAAAGATTCTATCGCCAATGGAATTATGCAATATGTCGGACCACTCGTATCTTCCAGCGCGGTGGTCGCCGTCGCGATGCGTGACTGCGAGCTCGCGGTTATCGATCCAATGAGAATTCTTCAGCAAGATTCGATCTTGAAATCGCTAACGACTAAGTGGTTGCCGGTACTGACAAAGGTTGAAGACACCGTGGTGCGAGTTGGCGTTTGGCAACAAGACAATAAGCGTCACTGAGAGCAAGCCACCACCTAACTAAATTGCGTTCACGATATCGACTGCGACAAAGCGATACGACTTTAAAATCCACTTTGAGGTCGACGATTCGATTGGTCTTTAGGGCTCCTTCAATTCAAACATTGGACGCTCAGCTGGTATGTCATGCAGTCGTGCGGCTTCTTCCCGGTCCTTTTCAGCTAGTGCGCTTTTACCCAGCTTGGCATAAGCGTCTGCGCGTGCGGCAAAGTTGCTGCTGGATTCTGGAGCTATATTGATGGCTTCAGTAAAATCGTCGACGGACTTCTGGTAATCTTGAAGTTTCATATATTCCAAACCCCTTAACCGGAGAGGCTCATCGTCTTCGGTATCGAACTTAGCGGCTTCGGTCAAATGTGCGACAGCCTCTTTGACTTTTCCATTTTTGCTACTCAAAATTGCTAACCGTTTGTAAGCAATCGCCTTTAGAGGCACTTTCTGTTTAGTCTCGTCGAGCGGTAGCATTTTTTTGTAAACTACACAGGCATCATCGTACCTCTTCATTGATTCCAGCACCTGTCCTTGCTGGAAATAAGCAGTTAAACTCTTCGGTTCAATTTTAGAGAGTTGCTCATAGTCCTTGAGCGACTTCTCCTTTTCACCCAAACCAGCGTATATCGCAGCTCGCGACTTATACAAATCTTTGGTTCCAGGCGAAAGTTTGATTGCGAGAGTCAACGCGTCCACAGCTTTATGCGGTTGCTTATTGGCATCATAAAGCCTCGCCAATACGAGATAAACACTGTGATCCACTCGCCCCAAGGCTATCGACTTATTTAAGTCGCTGATCGCCTCCTTGTCCTTGCCCGCGATGGCATTGCACCTCACACGGCCTCGCTGGTAGTAGGCCTCAGCATTTTTGGAATCAAGGCGAATAGCCTCATTTAAGAGCGTTTCCGCGGCATCATTGTCCGAGTCCTCCGAAGCCATGACGGCAGCCGCCGTATAGACCGCAGAATTTTCCACCGGGTTTTCTTTTGGTTTATAACCGTATTTTTTTAGCGCCTCCTCAAGTGTCAGCGGCGTAGGTGCAAACACCAGGCGCTCCAAATCGGCATCAGGTTTGGTGGCTTTGGTTTTCGCCGCGCTGCTTGGATTATCATCATTACTGCCGCACGAACTAAGGAACGATAGCGTTCCCAATAACAGGACGAACAATAAGTAATTGAGCTTGAACGGCATAATCTTAAAAGGGTAGTAAATCCATCTTATCCCAGCACTCGATTTCTGTGTACCTGAGCAATCCCAATTATCGCTAGCGTCTTCAATGTTGGTGACCCGCATTCACAGGAATTATCTGCACGTGCTTCGACCTGAGTCAGCGACTTTCATCACAAGGTAACTCCAGCCAAAGAAATCTCATATCAACGCCAAAGTGCATCCATTAGATTAAACGTCTGGAACGTGCCACCATATTCAGTTACACTACCTATGCAGCAAAGTCATGGAGAATCCGATGTTCAACAGCAAACGATTAAAAAACGGAGTCAACTCTCGAAACACCGCTATTCTCGTCTTTACAGCGATATTGATGTTAATCGCGCCGGCAGCATTTGCCGTCGAAGCGAAAACAGGAGAGAACGCCACTGCGCAGGCGGTTCTCGACCTAGATCTTTGCACGCTCGCTTATCAGTTTTACCATCAGTCATTATGCCTCCCGCTCGATCCCTGGTACGACATAATGTCTCGCACAGGAAGTGATCGACGAGACAATATCTGCCGTTTCACTCATGAATATGCCAAGAGCCTAGGCAATCCATCAACAAACAGAGCGTCAATGGGACAAGGATTCTATAGCGGTCCAAACGCGGCACGCAATTGGAGTGATAGCAATACAAATCTCGATCCAATCATCACGAATTACAAATACATCGACGCAAAGCTCCCAACGTTTAACCGTGACGGTGAGCGCTTTCTCACCGTGCTAGCCCCGAGGTATGTGACAGAAAACATCAAGACAATTGAGGGAGTTAGGTATCGAACTAAACCAACGAGTTTTCCATACAACGATGTAGAGCAATTTCAGATTCGAGAATACCCCAAAGGCGAAGACCATCTGATTGTATTCGAGGGCGGCACGGGTATCTCTGAGAAACCAGATCCAGCCTGGAGCCTCATGGGATTCGTACTCATGAAGAAAACCAGTACAGGCTACGATGCACACATTGTTTTTCGCGGCAGTCGAAGCGGCTCTGCTCTTAGCAAAACGGTTTGGAAAGCTCAAGATGTGCTCGGTGCAGCAAAAGGCAATCCCGATTGGATAACCGACTTGAGAAGTGACAAACAGATTGAACAGCCACTGATCAGCAGAGTCGGAAAAGTGACCGAAGGATTCGCAGAATCTCTACCGACAATGCTTGGACCGATAACCGCTTGCTGCAAGAAACTTGCACAAACTTATCCAGCACCTGAGCATATCTACGTCACGGGGCATAGCCTCGGAGCGGGGCTCGCCAGTCAGTTTGTCAGCGCAGTTCTCCAGGGGAATTATGGTGATGAATTGAGAAAAGCGGTTCCTAACTGGTCATGGAAAGACACCACACTTATGGCTTACGCACAGCCAATCCCAGGCAATCCGGAATGGGCAGAGAACTTCGACAAAATGTCACCAGCATCGGAACACTATTGGGTCGAGGGGGACGCAGTTGTCGAAGCAAACTCAAATCGTTTAATCAGCATGCTTATCGACAAAGGCGAACATGCAGGTGTTCAGAATAAGTTGAGTGAAGTCGTAAATTGCAAGGACAATGCGCACGAAGTATTTGTCATTCGCGCTGCTTTGGTGCGAGATATGGCGGCAAAAGATCCCGCATCCTCGCAGCAATTAGGTCGTGAAAATTCTTGGGCCTACTACACGAATTTTTCAAAAATGCTTACAGCCCAACCCGAGAGTTACGTCTATCCGGGCGCACCATCGCCAGGAATCGTGACCGAAAGTAATCTGCGCCAAATTTTGCAGAATTGTAATTTTGAATCGGAATTCGATGGCTGGCTAGAACAGGTTTATTCAAAGATGATTTCTGACAAGAGCAGCTACATCGGACCGAAATTCCAAAGCACGCTAGATGAGCGAAAGAAGCTTGTCCTCGACATTGTAGATCGAATGAGAAAACCACCGATGAATGACAACGCTCAA
This sequence comes from uncultured Candidatus Obscuribacterales bacterium, assembly GCA_964600935.1. GTDB lineage: Bacteria > Cyanobacteriota > Vampirovibrionia > Obscuribacterales > Obscuribacteraceae > JADYXR01. The sequence continues at coordinate 17,847 of CAZRMH010000031.1, read as the reverse complement.
GAGCTTGACGCCTTAGTCAACGACTTTACTGCGATCGACGACAATCTCGGATTAACCGATGAAGAGCGATGGATTTACTGCGCAGTGATCCTATCCCGAATTCAGAAAACTGATTTGACAATGCAAGAGCTGCTATCCAAGCCAGAAATCAAAAATTGCCTAGAATCAATTTGAGAAACTATTAGCAGCTAAACTAATTGGCAGCTAAACTAATTGGCAGCTTTCGACGACCAATCGAACACATACTCGTGTTTCTCGATTTCAGTTTTCTGCTTATCCTCGATTGCGATATCTATAATGCTTTCTGATTCTGCTCGACGAGGCTGTAGAGTTTTTGGATTCGTGATCACAACGAACTTGGTCGTGCGTTTCATGCTCTTGATCATGTCGGGGGAGAATGGCTTTACGCCTTCTTTCACAGGAATCTTAGAAACCATTGCCATCATCATTTGCTGCATCGCTTTCTTCGCAGATTCTCCTTCAATTACAGTTTGAGCAGTCAAACGAATATCACCGCCACTGTCAGCGACGGGTCCGTCGTTATGCACCGTCAGCGGTACATTCATTGTCTGCCCGAAAATCGGAATCACCGTTTCGATTGTCGCATCTTTGCCTGGGGCGGCTTGACACATGAGCCATGTCTCGACCCAAATCCGCCAAAAATCGACGCTCTTCTGCTTCATCTGCGCGATCATATCTGGTGAACGCATAAACGCAGAGAGATTTGGATCGTCTGCAGGGAGAAGTTTCAGCGCATTTTCCACGCAAGCTTCGATTCCTGTAATGTCTTCAACTCGGCCTTCCGGATTGATTACGAGGGTCGGCAAGAGGCTTCCCAATGCAATGATCTGGGTGAGAACTGGACCAAGCTTCTCTCTATTTTCCGGCACCGACAAGTCAGTTCCATCAATTTCAAGAAATTGAAATTTGTCAAAACTAACCTCACAGTTTTCGCCCTTACCCTGCTTCGAGAGAACGATGTCATAACGCATCTTCGCGGCTTTGCCTTTCTTGACAGCAGATTCCGTCACGGTCACACGCGACGGCACCGGCCAACCGAACTTGAGCTCGTCCTTTGCCTGGGCTGGTTGACACAAACAAAGCAAGAATAAAGAACTAGCGACTAACGATAGTTGCGAAGTTGGGCTTCTGAAAGGCTTTTTCATTTCGATTCTCAATTGGGAATTTTGCTTCCGGGGTATTTACGTTGTGGTCAAAAAATTCTGTCACTGATAGCCACCACGAGGATTACGACTTGGTGGCATCGTCGTCGAGCTGCTTGTGGAACTTATCGAACAGCTCCTGATCGATCTTGCTTAGCTTGGACAAAAACGGCTGCGCTTGCTCGGCAAAGCCTAAGCCGCGATACAACTCTGCCAATTCAAAAAGCGGTCGTCCATCTGCCGGTCGCAGACGCGCAGCGGCTTCAAGAGACTCTGTCGCGCGCGCGACGTCGGCAGAGAAGCGACGCAAGTATTGCGCAGAATTATCAACGTCCCTCTCCTCCGGAGGCAAAGTTTCGACGAGGGAATCGATACAATTCAATGTTGCTTGCGCAGAATGCGCGGCTTGTCTAAGCGCCAGTCCTTTGTACAGTTTCGCCTCAAAGTAATCGGGACGCAAAACTAGCGCTTCGTAGAATGCCGTAACAGCATTTTCGTGCCGTTCATCGGACCACTCTATTAACTCACCGCCTTCTTCAGACAAGAAGTGCCCCAAGATGAGCCCTCGGAGGAGCCACGCCTCGGCGCAATCCGGTGCGTCATTAACGAGTTTTTCACTAAGCTCGTCGGCTTCGATACTCGTGAGTGGCGCGTCATCCGGAGCTCCACTGGTAGTACCATGGCCCTTCAAACGAATCTCATCAACGCTACGAAGCCGCGCAGCTAATTCGGCATCGTCTACATCAAATTCTAACGCTGGCGGACCTGCTTGTGCCCAGCTGACGGACGCCGTTTGATACAGGCTGCGGTCGAGCGTTTTCGACTTTCCATCGCAATGTTTCAAACCCTCTCTGGCGTTTACCGAAAACTGTTCGAGAATTTGCTCACGAACCTTTTTGCCTCGCAGCGAGTCCATCATCTTAATTGCTTTTTCAAAAAATTCACGCGCGGTTGAAACAGCTCCAAGGCTGCGGTGGGCGTTTCCGAGGTTGCAGAGAATTCCGCCCATGGAAAGTTTGTTCTCCGGATCATCATTTCTTCGATCAGTTTGTTCACGCATTATCAACGCGTTCTGATAAGCGACGATAGCAGCATCGGTTCGCCCAGAAGTTATGCATAAAATTCCAACATTGTTTACTGCCTCAGCAAGCCAATGTTGATAGAGTTTATTTCCTTTGTACTTAGAATGCAGCCGCAACCAGCGGCGCAACGCAAAACGCAAAATCTCCTCGGCAGCATCAAGCCGTCCGAGCGATCTAAGATCGGTATGAAGGTCGTAACAGAGAGCCGCTTCGAGATGCGCATAATCAGCAGTTTTATCGTGCGCAGCCAGTTCAGAGAAAAGCTTTATGCCGATTCTCGATACCTGCTCCATCTCTACAGGTCGATTCGCTCGGCCGAGGTTGCGTGCCAATTCGATGTGACCGAGTGCAACCTCTTTCAGTTTACTCCAGTTTTTTGTTTGACGCGCTATCGTGGCGAGTTCATCCAAACCAGCGAGATTTTCCGCCACCACTTTTGCAGGCTGATTGGTTCGCAAAAATTCCGCTTCAGAAATCGCCTCCTTACGCCACTCTTGGAATGACGTCTCGTCAGGCGCCAACGCGACCAGCTTGTCCAGATGCTCAATCGCGCGCTCCATCTTCACAAGCGCTTCTTCATGACGCCCGCCTTGCGCTAGAAAAACGCTGTGATTGAAATAACATCTCGCAGTATCGTTTCGAGGTTGCAGTAAGTCATCGTGATTACTCAGTAATTTCTCCCAAACCCGTTGCGCCTTTTCGTACGCGTCATGCGCTTCTAGCGTTGGTCCGGCAACAAACGAGAAATTAAAGAAACTGCGAGCCAGATTATGGGCGTAGGTTGCATCATCTGGAAATTCGTTAGAGAGTCCCAACCAAAGTTCGCTTGCGGAAACGAAACACATCGCGGCTTCCTGAGGGCGTTCGGTCGCCATGAAGAGATTTCCGAGATTGAAACGAGTTTGAGCCAAATGGATTCGCGGAACTGCTTCATGCGGTACTTCTTGAACATTGGCTTCCTGAAACTTCGCCGCAGTTTTAAGCGCGTCTTCGGCTTCGGTCATCCGATTAGAATCACAGTAATACGTCCCGAGGTTGTAGTGCAGCGATCCGAGCAGATCACGAGCATTCACAGTCGGACGCTCATCAAACAAACGAGTGGCGTGAGGAATCGCTTCTTTGAAAGCGGCGACCGCGTCTTCTAGCCGCCCCTCGACCGACTCAAGGTTGCCGAGACTGAAGAGCATTCCGGCTTTATACCCCTCACCCTCGATATCACCATCGGAAATCATTTTCTCCGCAAGTGAACCGACTCTTTGAAGAACCGCTTTGGCTTCGTCCTTTTGACCTTGCTGAAGTGCCTCACCAAGTTCTTTCCAGAGCACTTCCATTTCCGGATTAATCGTATCGCTTGTCATTTGTTTAAACCAAAGAGATGAGTCAGGGTGCGCAAACATGACTTAATAACACTTCGGCGCGCAAAACTCCAGTGATCTGGATGTTCTCGTTGATTAACGTTAAACGATGGAATTAAAGTAACTTGTCGAGCGTGATCGGCAGCTCTCGAACTCGCTTCCCGGTCGCATTGAAAACTGCGTTAGCAACTGCTGCTGCGGCCCCCGTTATGCCGATTTCACCGATGCCGTGTGCGCCAAGCGGTGCATGGTCGTCGGGAATATTCAAATACTTGACCTCGATATGCGGAATATCGAGATGCACAGGCATGTGATACTCGGCGAGTGATGGGTTTATCACGCGACCATATCGATCGTCGTAATGGGTTTCCTCCATCAGCGCCATGCCAATGCCCATTATGATGCCGCCTCTAAATTGGCTTTCAGCAGTCTGCGGATTGATGATTCTTCCGGCATCGAACGAACCAAGCCAGCGCGAAATTCTAACTTCCGCGGTTTCAGAATGAACTTTGACCTCGCAGAACTGCGCACCATAAGAGTGCATCGAATATTTCAGCATTTCTAATGGCATCGCAGATGATGCTTCCGCTTCCAGCTCTTCAACATTCGCCATACGCAAAATTTCGACGAAGGAGCAGCCGATATCGGTCTCTTTGCTGTAGATACCGCCTGGTCGAATTTCTAGATCCTTTGCGTGCAGACCCTTAAACGGTGACTGCTTGGATTTGTTTGCAGCATGGAGACAAACTTCAATCAATTTCGCAACCGCTGCTTCAATCGAGGCGCCGAGACTTACAGTTTGATTGGAGCCGCCTGCCATCGGAGATTCCGGCAGCGAAGTATTTCCATATTGCATGGAAACTTGCGAAATTGGCATGCACATTCGGTCAGCGAAATGTTGCAATTGCACGGTAGCCGTACCCATTCCCATTTCGTGCGCAGCCGCATGAATAGAGGCGCGGCCGTCTGACATAATTTTGACTTTGGCTTTTCCTGGCATGCGATAATACGGATAATAAGCCGTTGCCACACCTTGCCCAATCAGCCATTTGCCGTCGGTTTGAGTGTTCGGCTTTTTGTGTGACCAGCCAAACGCTTCAGCACCTTCTTTGTATGCTCGCGTGAGATGGCGGCTGGAAAACTGAATGTGTTTCAGTGGATCTTGAGTAGGTTCATTGATCTCACGAAGCCTAATCGGGTCGATATTCATCTCATGCGCGAGTTCGTCAATTGCGGACTCTAACGCGAAGGTGCCGATGGATTCACCTGGGGCACGCATGAATGTGTTCGCGATCGTGTCCAGATAAACCACTTTTTGCGCGATGTGAAAGTTTTTCGATTGATACAGATATCTAGCAGGAAAACTGAACTGCTCTGCAAAATCATTGAATTCAGTAGTACCAGTGGTGCCCTCATGTATCAGCGATTGAAATACGCCATCGCTGTTGGCACCAAGCGCGACACGTTGAATTGATTGAGTTCGCCCGCCAACTAGACGATAAACACCTTCTCGACTCAAGTTCAATTTCACTGGCCGCTTAACGACTCTGGAAGCTGCAGCACACAAAATACTGTGCTGCCACATCGACCCCTTGCCACCAAATCCGCCACCAACGTAGGGTGACAGAACTTCGACATTATCAGGTTTCAAATGAAACATTTTCGCGAACGTGTTTTTAAATGCGTAGAGCATTTGCGTCGCGTCAAATACAATCAATTTGTCATCGCCATCCCAGTAAGCGATGGTGGCATGCGGCTCTATGGCGTTATGATTGTATCTCGGCGTTCTATAAGTGTGGTCCACTCTGTGTGCCGATTGCGCCAGCGCCTCGTCCGGAGTGCCGACTTTGATTTCAGGATCATCTCCTAAAACGCTTTTCGGCGTTTTGGCACCCTCGAGCGCTTTATCAAAATCCACATTCGCTGCTTCGAAAACATACTCAACGCGCACCAATGAAGCCGCCTCGTCTGCTTGATCTTGGGTTTCCGCAACAACAATCGCGATTGGTTGACCGTTCCAGTAAATCTGTTCATCTTTAAGAACGGGAACTGAAGAAGCCATCGCGCCGCCGCTGCCACCTGAAGGATCCATCATCACAGGCTTACCGATCTTCGGTGCGTTCTTATGCGTGATGACTGTTACTACACCGTCGGATTTTTCAGCCAACGTGGTATCAAGAGTGGTGATTTTTCCGCGAGCGATTGTGCTAAATACCAATGAAGCATACGCGAGATCATCCAGCTTGTACTCTGCTGTGAACTGCGCTTGTCCAGTGACTTTGATCTCACCATCAACACGCTTCATCGGTCTGCCGAGATATTTGCCTTCACCAATTAGAGGATCAGGCTCCTTGTCCGGCGTAAACTGCAAGACTTTCTCCATTACTTTTCTGATTAATGTCATCTTGCACTCTCCGAAATTTTTAATTCAGTCAACACGCTCAAAATGGTTCTTCTCGATAATTCAATTTTGAATTCATTGTGTTTCAAACCAACAGCTGATGATAATTCTTTATCGATCGCAGCTCTAAAATTTTCCTCGGTCGCTGGTTTTCCACGCAGCTGGCCTTCGATTGTTTCAGCACGCCATGGTTTGTGAGCGACACCGCCAAGGGCAATAGCGATGTCTTGAACAGTTTCGTTTTCGACCTTCAAAATACACGCCACGCTCACTAGCGCAAACGCATAACTCGAACGATCGCGAACTTTTCTGTAGGCGGAACTTCCGCTGTGCGCATTCTCAATTTGGATAGATGTGATAATTTCCGTAGCCTTCAACTCGGTTTCAACATGTGGCGTATCACCTGGCAGTTTATGAAAATCGGCGAAGTCGATTACACGCTTGCCATCAGGTCCTTCGACGTTGACTTTAGTGTCGAGAATCCTTAAGGCAACGCACATATCCGATGGATGTGTGGCAACGCATGAGCTGGAAGTTCCAAAAATCGCATGCATTCTGTTGATACCATTTATGGCATCACAGCCTGAGCCTGGATTGCGTTTATTACACTTCGCTGCGTCATCGTAGAAATACAAACATCTCGTTCGCTGCAACATATTGCCGGCAACGGTCGCTACATTTCGAATTTGACCAGACGCACCAGCAACGATAGCACTAGATAAAACTGGAAATTTGTCTCTGACAATCAGGTTGTTGGCGAGTTCAGTGTTCTTAACCGCTGCATCGATCAGCAGACCGCCATCGCCGACAGCCTGGATCTGTTTAGAAAGCCTTGAAACATCAACGATTTCATCTGGTTGTTCGATATTCTCCCGCATCAAATCAATCAAGCTTGTGCCACCACCAATCAGCTTGCAATTGTCACGTTCTAAAATTGCGGCTTTGGCGGTATCAAGAGAGTCCGCAACGCTGTACTGGAAATTTTTCATTGGGCAATCTCCTTGCCGGCAAAATCTTCAATAGCTGCAATGATGCCGTTATATGCACCACATCTACACAAATTTCCACTCATACGCTCTCGAATCTCTTCGTTGCTCAATTTTGGTTTCGCGCAAACATCAGCACAAACGGCGCTCGGCACACCATCCTTGAACTCTGCGAGCATGCCCAGAGCGGAACACAACTGCCCTGGCGTGCAATAACCACACTGAAATCCATCGTGTTTCACAAATGCAGTCTGCAATGGATGCATCTGATCTGTTGCCAAACCTTCGACCGTGGTTATCGCCACTCCCTGATACTGCGCCGCGAGAGTGAGACAGGAGTTTATCCTCGTCCCGTCGACCAGCACCGTACACGCGCCGCACGCACCCTGATTGCATCCCTTTTTGGTCCCTGTCAGTCCAATGAATTCGCGCAACGCGTCGAGAAGCGAAACTCGAGGTTCTATTTGCAACGGATAGTCCACCCCGTTGACATTCAACGTGATTGACATCGTCGATGTTTTTGCCATGTGTGCAGCCCTATATATAAGTGCCAGTCCATGAGAGACACTCTTGGAAATTAGTTGGTTCCTGTTTCTTAGCAAATTCTAAATCATGCGCAAAGCTTTTCGGCTCTTTTCAGATCTTTTGTTTGATCGGTTCAAACTTCTAGCCGACAAACCACAGAGTCCCGTGACAGTGTCCTCTTGATGGAGCGAATATCAGTAGAGTTATCGAAGTCTTTCTCACCTGACTACCCTAAATCCATAACGCCTGTCGTTGTTGGTTCCTAATCCAACCCTGGCGAGACCGTTACGAAATTGCTCGACATGATCAAATGGTCCTCAATCTTTACAGTCCCGATTTTGTCGACGAAATAAAATTCAGAATTGCGCCACGCCGATTGACGATACCAGCTGTGCCACCACGGTGCAAAACGCGAGGTTGACGGCTGGGGGATACAGACCTCCATTATCTGTCGCGTACATCTGAGCGGAAATCTTCACAGTCCGCGCATTCGCCTTAGCTGATGCTTCTTTCGCTTTCGATAAAGGTGCAGTGGCAGCTATCATTCGCTGCGCTTGTTCAGTCTATAGTTGATCTCAAACTATGTGATGCCGATAAAAAATCGCAGCAACAAGCTCGCAGAACTTGGTGAAAGCTTTTTTTGATGATACCACTTACGGTGCGCACGACAATTGAACAAAAAAACAACAATTCAGAAATTTCAAAAAACGGACACTCACGGGTTTCGTTCACCAGAATGGTCATGGGCTTAAGGGAACATTAAGTTTACCCGGTTGTCAAGCGCAATGAAATATCATTCTTCAATGCCGATTCGATTTAGTATTACGCGGAATATAGTTTAGTAGAATCAATAACTTAAGCGAAACGAAATTATCGCTATCGGTGACCCGGGCCCAACCCCTACTGTCAGTTTAGAGAGTGAATAATCGTGCTTAAATCTATTTTCCTACCATTGATGTTTTGCCTTCTGGTGTACGGCATCTGGCTTACGCTCGCATCCGGCAGCTACAAAGAGAAATTCGAAAAAGCGAAGGACTGGAACACAGTCGAAGGACGCATCGTAAGTCGCGATGAAGGCGTCAATTTTACGCTCCTCAATCCAGTTACTTATCCCAAAATTTTGCTCTGCGATCCATCTATAACATTCTCCTACACGGTCAACGGCAAACGCTACGTCAAAGAAGACAAACTGCCGCTTTGCCTTATGCCCGTTAGACTTGCAACCCGCGGGGACTACGATCCTCAAGCAATCAACGAGGGCGAAGAAGCTGACTTCGATACGATTATGAAAGAGAGCGCCGCCTTGCGACGGAAAAATCCGACGGCCGAACAAGACGACATCACCAAACACGTCTATTACGATAAAGACGGCTCGGTAAAGATGAAAGGCTTGGGCACCATGTTCAAAAATGCGATACCGAGCGAAGAACAAATGGACATTATGCGGCCACGCGTAATGGTGAAATATCGCGCCGGTGATGTCGAAAACGCTGTCACTGCAAAAGACGAGATCAAAGGCGCTGAGTGCATGTATCAATCAGGGATCTGGTCGATAATACTCGCCTTACTGGCGTCCGGTGCTTTGTTTTTCCATCGTTGGGTGACAAAACCGAGCGAAGAAGATCTCAACATGCAGTTCAGAGGCAAATCTTCGGTCAGGTATTAGACAACTTGCCCGTTGTCTAATCAGGAACATGCAGATCTTTGCGAGTTCTCAAGGAGGCTACGGATGGAATCAATACTGATGATAGCCGGCGCGGTCTTGCTCACCCTTGGTTTTGCAGGCGGATGGTATTGCTACGCGAGAGTTTCTGCAGAAACTATTGATGAAGCGTCATACCAGGTAGCACATGGATTGCTGCCCGACAACAGTTTGTTCCTCATCGGAGCAATTGTCGGATTGGTAGCAATGGTATCGGGGATGGTGATGTTGTTTACTGCACTGGTCGGAGTGAGCAAAATCATGGTTTGGGTCAACTGGTTTCAAGAAATCTTTGGTTAAACGTTGGCAGTGCATTCGCACTGCAGACTTTGAGGTACGAGCGTGAAACGTTTCAAAATTGTTTTCGCAATTATTATTTTGGTGGGTGTATCACTTTCGACTTCCGGCTGTACAAGAGCGTTTCGAAACGTTCTCGGAATTCAACCAGATGCAAAAGGTACTCCTGTACTCGAAACAATGAAACCACGACATGCCGGATTCGAAGTAAGCATGCCAGGACCGCGCGACGAAGTCGCGACAGAAGACATGATGAAACGCAACTATGTATATAAACATACGGATGGCACCTACTCGATGTCCTACGGGTTAGTGCACGGTTCACTAATGGATCCCAAGCAAGTTCAAGCGGCACTCGATGAAATTTGCGATAAACAAATTCAGTCGATTGGCGGAAAACAAACCGCAAGCAAAGCAATCGAGTACTACGGAGGTGGCTGCGATGGCGCAGTTACAAGAATCGGCAAAGAGGTCGAGGGCACGCTGGACAACGATCGAACGTTCAAATTGCGCGCATATATAATCGGCAGCAATTCATTTAAAACATCGTACAGTTTGATTGTGTTCGGGAAGAAACCGTTTGTGGATTCCAACGAAACGAATCTGTTTCTATCGTCTCTGAAAATGTTGAAATAAACAGCTCGTGAAACATTAAACAAAAATCTTCGGTAGCACATCGCCGACTGGAATCGAGAATATTATCCGACTAAAATGGGAATGTAGTTCGGCATACCCCCGGAAGAACATTGAACAGGGTAAGCATATGTATCTCCAGCTGACGGGTCTCTCGGAAACCCGTACAACTTTCTAAGGTATTACAAAATCCGGTTTAGCCAGGAGTTGCTCATGTCTCTGACTCTCACAGTTTGCGAAAAAACCCCAGGCGCCGTACCGCCGCAAGAGTATCCGGTTGAATTCACGGAAGAGCGTTTAACCGTTCGTGAGTTGCTACGCAACATCATTTTTCAACAGGTCTACAACCGCAACACCGAGATGCGAGAAACCGCCAGAGTGAAGACAGACGCCGAAAGTTTACTAAACCAGAAAAAGAAATCCTGCGGTCAAACAATCGATTGGGTGCAAAACTTTGAACACGCAATTGAAGCATTCGAGAAAAATCAAGTCATCCTGTTGCTGGATGGAGCTCAGGTTGAAACACTCGATGAAACAGTGAACCTTACATCAAATACAAAACTGACATTTTTGAAACTAATTCCGTTGGTCGGAGGCTAATCGATGTCGTTCTTCAAAAACCTGATGGAAACGTTCGGGAAGAGTGATACCAAAAGCGATGGCAGGACAATGTCGCCGGAAGCCAGGAAATTATTCGATGCTTATATGGAAGAGTGTCAGACCATCAACTCACTCAACCTTACAGAAGCCGAAATCGAAGCAGCTAAAAAAATAAGTGATGCTGCTGAGTCACTACAGATTGAATGCTTAATTGAGTCCGTGCGGAGAAACCTTGAACGCACAAATTACGCCGATCACCTTTCGCTTCAGCACCTCTGTCGGGTTCTTCTTAAGCAAAGCCTACCGCTGACGGAAGAAGATATTCTTAGATTGTTCGCACTTGCTACGTCTAGGACAGACAGTCCATGGTACTCCCAACCGTTTGGTTCACTAATCGGAGTCGCCGAGCGGCATGTGAAGACTAATGGGCTAAGCGAAGACATGAGAACCGCGCTTCAGGTCGTGGTCGAGCAAAGCAAACCAGTGTCTTCAAATGCTGAAACGAAAAAGCTGTTGAAACGATACCACTGGTTGATTCATAGCGACCATGAGGACGGAGCCCCTCTCGAGATCAACCACTTCGAAGCCTGGGGCGCGAAGGCAATCGCCGATATAAAGGCTCTACCAAAAGATCAACAATCAAATTGGAAGCATTTGCTTGAACATGCCACTAAATGCAGTGGCAGTGCACCAACAAAGAAGTGGTTGGATTCTTCAAAACCATTGATCGATAAGGTTGGCAAAGAAAATTTTGTAGACTTCGTAGATAGCTGGTTTTCCTTGATCGGAACTAAAGGTACGCATCCGAATGCTGACGCCAACCATATGTATAATCCGAATCCCGCAGAAACAATTGATTCTGATAGTGCAGACCTGCTCAAAGGGCTGGCTTGGATGTGCCCACTGATTGACGAAGATGCGCGGTTGGCTCGCGCACTCGGTGACGCAGCGGAAGACAGTTTCAAAAAAGTCACTAATCTCGGACCTCGTTGCCCGAAACTCGGAAACGCATGCGTGGGAGCACTCAGCACTTTAAAATCAAAGGAAGCGATTGCACAACTAGGTCGCCTGAAGGCGCGTGTGAAGCACGCCTCGACGAGAAACACAATTGAGAAAGGACTAGGCAACGCCGCGAAAAAAGCGGGCATGTCAGTTCAAGATCTCGAAGAATTGAACGTTCCTGACTACGGTTTTACCGAGATAGGAAAACTAGTCCAAGACTTTGAAACACACAAAGCCGAAATAATAATCGACGGTTCCGATGTAGAGTTAAAGTGGTTCGACGCGAACGGCAAAGAGCAAAAATCCGTTCCAACGAAGATCAAAACAGATAACGCAGCCGACATAAAAGCTCTAAAGAAAACCGTCAGCGATGTTGAAAAACTCTTACTGGCAACTCGCCATCGCATAGAAACGAGTTTAATCAATCAGCGCAGTTGGAAGTTCAAAGACCTCAAAGAAAGATATCTCGATCACCCAATCGCTGCAACCGTCGCGCGTCGGCTAATCTGGAGCATCAATGGCAAAGGCGCGATATTCAACGACGGTCAAATGGTCGATGTTCAGAACGTGGCTGTTCATGCGCCAGATGATGCACATGTCGAGCTCTGGCACCCAATCACATGTGAGCCGGAGGAGGTTCTCAGCTGGCGAAATTGGCTACGAGGACACGAGATCACGCAACCGTTCAAGCAAGCACATAGAGAGATTTACGTTCTCACCGACGCCGAGCGGGCAACCGAAACGTACTCAAATCGATTCGCCGCGCACGTAATTCGACAGCATCAATTTGCTCAACTTTGTCAACAACGCGGCTGGAAATATACATTGCAAGGTGGTTGGGATTCGCACAACACGCCGTATCTAGAGCTACCAAAGTGGGATCTAGTTGCACAATATTTCGTCGATGCAAATCCTGACACAAATGCGATGTCACCATCGGCAGTGTTCCTCAATTGCATAACCGATCAAGTTCGCTTCCACAGAACCGACGGTGCGTTGATACCACTGAGCGAGGTAATGCCAATCGTCTTTACCGAGGTGATGCGCGATGTGGACCTGTTCGTCGGCGTCTGTAGTATCGGTAACGACCCAAACTGGGTAGACGCAGGAATCGGGCACCACGATTACTGGCAAGCCTATTCATTCGGAGATCTGAGCGCGACAGCGGAAACTCGAAAAGAAGTATTGCAAGAAATTCTACCTGCTCTGAAGATAAAGTCGCGATGCAAAATCGAAGGAAAATTTCTATTTGTCGAAGGCGAAATCCGAACCTACAAAATTCACCTCGGCAGCGGCAACATTCTCATGGAACCCAATGATGAATATCTCTGCATCGTACCTGATCGAGGCATCAAGAGTGGTGGCATGACAAAAGTTTTCTTGCCCTTTGAAGGTGACAGCGTTTTGTCAGTAATTCTAAGCAAAGCGTTTATGCTTGTTGAAGACAAAAAGATCAAAGACCCAACCATTATCTCGCAACTCAAACGCGGACTTTAGGTTGCTAACATCAACCCCTCTGACCAAAACCCAGAGCCGAGCTAACGACAAGTTTGCACATGAATTTTCGGACATATCAATAAGCGTAAAAATCTTCCGGGATGGTTTCCGTCGGCCGCCAATCAATCTCTCCATCCGCGCTACTTTTATATCGGAGAAAAACAGACGTCATCGCACCCTTGTCGAGTTTCGGTTTATTGACGGTGCTGCGCAAAACCCATTTTGTTACCGAGGTAGAATCCACCTCCGCTGCTTTAACCAATCCAATAGACAAAACAAGGATATGTTTGCAAAGCGAACCTCGGAGACCACCACACGCATTTAAATTTTGTGTGCAGCACGCATAATTTCCATGAGAGTTCAAGCCACAGGAATAAAGCAAATCCGGATCAGTCTGACTTTTGACGATACCAAAAACTTCATTCTCTGTGACTTCGCTGAATAATTCAAATCTCTCCTTCTTAAGCATCGCAAGCACTTTTTTCATCCGTGCCTTGTCGAAATTTTTCTGAAGGTAATCAATGAACTCAGGAAAGTCCATTGGTCCAAGCTCACTCACCGACTCCAAAAATGCGACCTGTACAGGGTCTGGTCCCTCGCCTCTCCAAACCAACTGGCGACGCGAGGAATCAGAAACTGGGATGAACGAAGTCTCGTCGATCTTGGCACCATCGAAGATGATAGTATCAAGCCCTCGACACATAGATAAATCAACGCCTCTCAAATCGGCCTTCTTCAGACTCGCATTATTCAAGTCCGTATTTCTAAAAATTGCATGCCTAAGGTCCGCTGATTCTAATTTAGTGTGACCTAGATTCGCATCACTAAAATCGGCTCCAACAGCCTTTATTGACACCAACTCGGACTGATATAAGTTGGCACCGCAAAACTTCGCCCGAGTATAGTTTCCAGTCAGAACAGCATTTTCTATTGTCGCATTCTGAAATTGACTTTCAGTGAAATCGGAGCCGAGCTGAATTCCATTCAAATTCCGCCCCTTCAAATCCGAATTTTTAAAATTCAATGAGAGCGGCTGCCAGTCCCAGAGTTTATTGTCAGTCTCATTCCAAAGCTTCACACCACTCGCCCCTTGCGAAAGCAATGGTAGCAAATATGGTGGCAAGATAGACTTCCGATAATCGATTGGCCCGTCTTTATTTAAGTCGATTGGGCTATGGTTACCAGTCAATACTTCTTGCCACACACTCTGTATCAAGCGATAAAGACCGTCGTCGCACTTAACTTCCCAGAGCACACGAGCGTAGGGCAAATGACAGACATGTAGGTTCACTGACTCCCAAAAAGGTTTGCACTCTCCCAGCCTCTCTGCCACCGAACAAAAAGCATTTGCAAGGTCGTTTTCGCTTTCACAATTGCCAAAGCAACAGTCTTTGCCTGGAACGATAGTCGGACCAATCACATCAACGATAGTAAAATGCACGTCGTCCGGTTTATCGCCTGAACGCTGCCAATATATCTCAGCTTCTACGAGCAATCCGTCCTTCTCAACCCATATCGTAGATTTAAGCTGCCTGACCTCTTTTAGTCCCTGCTCCAGTTTGCTGATGAATCCTAGCGACATAAAAACGTCTTGCTCCATGAAGGTTAGTCATTGAGTGGGGGACTACTAAATACATACCTCCTTAGCAAGCTTGTAACAAATAAACCCTATTATTCCGGCAACAGAGGCGGCGCAGCCTTAATAGTCTTGAAACTGCTTAAGAAGGAGAAAGGGATGAAACCAAATGAGGCTTTCGGAAGCGACAATAATGACACAGGTGCAAAACAAAATCTCGCCACAGTTTCCCAAATAGACAGCTCGACTATCTTGGATTCAATTCACCAGAAATTAGTAAAGCCATCAACTGACATACCAGGATTTCCCAGCATCGCATCACTCTTTCCAGACGGAGAAAAGAAACTTACAAACGCCGATGTGAAAGACAAAATCGAGTTGAAACCTTTTGACTTTAGGCGTAAAAGCCTGGAAGAGATGAAAGACGTTCCACTAAAAACGCCAGAAGCTTTAGGTGAGTTCATAGCTGAACACAGCTACGGCAGTCGCCCAAAACTGTTTTTCGACAAGATCCACGAATCGTTTAACAAAGAACTTGAAAAGACAGAAGGAAAACCCGCTGACGAACGAACAAAGGCAATCGAAAAATTCGTCGACAAAGTCAACGAGACCCTCCTCAGCCACAATCACAGTTATAGACTTTCCGTTGGTGCGATCGATCAGAAAGAGCCAGGCAAATTACCGGTAACTTTGAGTAACTACAGAACAGATGTGTTAGTCAACGGAAAACTACTGAATACAATCATCGAAAAATACGAGTACGATCTGTCGAAGAAAAAATAACAGTCTTCGGCTCTAAGAATCTTCATTCTCATCTATTCAAATTTCAGCTCAACAGACATCGTCGGTGCTCAAATTACTTTCTGATGCCGAGATAATCTGGTAGCAATCAATTTGGAATTTCCAACTCCACGAAAACAGGATAGTGATCGGATCCGACGAATGGACCGACGACGCGTTTTCGGACAGAAATTTGTGGACTGACAAAACAGTTATCGATTGGCAAGAGAACAATGGGACACATTCTCCACGAGAACGGTGCCGGCCAACTAAGCTGAAGTCCAAAACCGTTTCGCGAATCAGAAAGATTACACTTGCGAAGAAGATCTGCCGATAGATAAGTCCATGGAGTACAGTTCATATCGCCAGTCACTACCAGCGGTGTCTCAATTTGCTTAAACTCTTCAGTCATTAAGAGAATCTGTTCCTTGTGCCATTCAAAGAACGCCTGTTTAACGGGTCCTTGAACGTGTGTGTGAATCAACGTGATTGGATTCTGAGATCCTCTCAGTTCGCAGACGATCGAGGGATGACCGGATTTGCCGTAGTATTGGATTTTAGAATTTTTAAACTCGACCAAAGAGAATACGCCGATTCCGTAGGTGTCTTGTCGCGGAACGAAAGAAGTATGTTGATAATCAGCTAGCTTGCCTGAAAGTGCTTCGCGCCATGCTTCCGTTAACTCCGTGACAACGAGAATATCTGGACTAATTGAGCGAACATATCCAATAACCGCAGAGTGATTCAAATTCTTATTGTTGAGATTAATTTGCAGAACACGAAGAGTACGACCTCCACCGGCGATATGATTATTCCTGGGCACATAAACCGGCATAAAATAGACGCTGTTGACTAAAGCAATTAGTGCCGGAATCGCCGCATAATGCCGCCGCTCCTTGACTGCGACAAGAACTAGAGCTAAGAGACCAGATGCCGCCGCTATTTGTACACGAAGTTGCGCAACAATGTAGGCCCTCCACCAAAGGCCCTCGAAACCAGCACAGATAGTCAGAAGAAGACAGATTACAACCAATAGAAAGAGCAACCACTGAAAAATCAACGGGCTCTGTTGTCTTATCTTCTCCGAGATTGGCAACATTTAGTTCCTATTCACGATCAGTTTCAAGACGGATTACGAGTCTCCAAACGGACCGCCCGCAGCAGACGGACTATTTTAGCCTACTTGTTACACGAGGCTAGAACAAGCACCATGAAAAGAAACGGTAGTGGCAGTTCTTGAGTGGACTTTACAGATCCAAGAATTGCGGACCGAATTATCCACAATTATCAGGAGTCAGCAAAAACGCTAGCAATTCAAAACCAGCAAAGCTGCTCGCCGTGTTCATTGTCGATACGAATGAAAGTGAGCTGTCTGCCCCTTGCAAAGATTAAGGCGGAGCCTGAGCAGGCTACGGAATATCAAAGACACTCCGACCATTTTTCAATTAGCACCATCGGTAATGGCGCTAATTGATGGCGTTTGCAGCGCGCTGAATTGTTGAAAGCAAAACCAAGAGTGCGACAACTGAAGTCCACTTAGGTTTCAAGTTATGACGCTCCGATTGCCAGCAAGTACCAGAATCACTTTAAAATCTTCATGACTCATGGCACGTTAAGTTGCTTGCGAATGCCTTCCGTGATTCATTTATTGATAACCCTTTCGCGCTAGAATCTAAGCCTCCACTACATTTGCGAGCAAGATTCATGAGATCTAAACGCTTACTGACAGTCCTCATCGGCTTATCTTTCGCGCTCTTACCATCGATATGCCTGGCCGACTCACCTGATAAGAAAACTCCGGCAAAATCGTTAGATGCAACGCTTGATGCAATGCAATTGGAGACTTTGATTGCAGAGGGTCAAACGAATTACCAACATGGTCGATACAAAGACGCGATCCAATCGTTCGAAAAGGCGCAACAGCTCGGCGCTGAGACAAGCTATCAAAAGGCCCTTATATCGCTTGGATTAGCTGAGAGCTACCGTTCGATCGGAAGGTACCAGGAAGCCGAAACTCTTTTCAAATCTGCAATTGCCGAAGCTGAAGAAGAAGATAAAAAGCATCTCAACAAGAAGTACAAGGCGAACAAAAAACGAGCAAGCGATCTCATACCAACGATGATGAGTGATCTGTCGGTACTTTACCTCGATCAAAGCCGATTTCCAGAGTGCGAAGAAATTCTAAAAAGCTCGCTTGCTCTTGGCATAAAGAAAGTCGGTCCCAATAACACAGCACTGGCCCTGCCTC